>JAUZRG010000131.1 GCA_030950585.1 Mariprofundaceae bacterium
TAGTCGCATTGATGTATTTCTCACGTCTCAAATCTCAAACCTTTTTTCTACCTCTACAGGTAGAAAAAATTCATAAATGTTTTTTGCAATTCCTTAAAGCTTCTTGCTCGTGGGAGACGCAATGAATTGCCGTCTCTACACAGCGGATGTTGCTGTAGAGAATGCGTACGTTGCCGTAGAGACGGCAATTCATTGCGTCTCCTGCCAGATCCTCCTAGTACAGGGGTCAAACACTTCCTGACCCCTGTACTAGGCATGCCTAGGAGGCTGTACGAGAATGACAAACCTACAGCGTAAAAGCGGATATTGGCCGGATTTCAACCCATTATCGTTAAATAGTCCCTGCTATTCGCCTCAAATGGGGCGAAAATCCAACTCAATCTCACTTTCCCTCGCTACGATCTTCATTCTCGGACAGCCTCCTAGGGCGATAAGCTCATTGAAATGAGTCATGGTGATGCCGAGGGTCTGATAGTTTATCCAGCCAGTCTTACTGGGATGACCAAGGGTGAATAATTGTTGAATGGTTTCAGGGTAATCTTCATCTGTCGTCATTGATTGATCTCTCATGGTGGGCTTCGCTCGAACGTGATTGTTTTATGGTGATGGTATGGAACACTTTTTTATTTAACGGCCATAGATGCCATCTTCATGATGCTTTCAAATGATTTTGCACCCGCAATAAACAGGCTATTATGGCAAAACATGGCATCATCAATGCCCGTAATTTCTTGCAATGCTTGGCCTGAGAAACCCGCCCATGCTGTAGGTAGTGATTTTCTGTCTTCAAATGAGCCTAGCTCAGCAGGTACGGTTTGAATTCTCCATTCGCCATCCTGAGATGGGTAGACCACATATAAAGCTTGTGGGGCCAAGGCATGAACTGTTTTTTTCCACGGGGTATATTGTTCTAAGACAATGACTCGTGGATCTTTTGCATCATCAATGGCTTTGGCCACAATAGCTTTGGCACTTGTACCACTGCGAGCTGCGGCGATGAATCGTGTTAAAATACGCGATGCAAAAATGACCGCTTCATTAAAAGACGCATCATAGAGACTCTCTTCTTGCCAAGTTGGGTTAAACATTGAAATCGTTTGGCTCAGGCTAATGCCGTGCATCACACCTTGGACGTGACCACAATCATTGGCATCAATGGTGGATACCAAGCCAGCATCTACAGCATTGGCGACATCTTGATTTCCTCGGCATATCTCTAAGCCATACTTCTTCCAAATAATACCAAATGAGGAGTAGGGGATACCATTTTCGCGCTCGCCTGCACCACCCCGTTGATGATGATCAAAACGATCCGTGTCAGGGTTGTATTCACCACCGACATCTATCACAACATCGGCCTTGTCTATAAGCTCTAAATCACGTGTGCGAATCAGCTTAAAAGAAGGGTAGATATACTTCATTGCAGCGATACTGAAAACATCATCAGCATGAAAGTTGCCGTTGTGCGTGGCTATCGTTTTATCATTCATTTGTTTTATGACCATATTGGAAAGAGATGAGGTGTTGCTCGTTAAATGTTGATGATTTGAAGGTTTCAACCTGGCGAACTTTATACAAAGCAAACAAAATAGCATGTTTTATAATTGAAATAGTGCTTTATCATTTTACGGTAAGTCTTTTTTTTATTAGCTAATTATTGCTTTTTTTGCTGTTTTTCACCCTTCGTATATTTAAAGAAATGAAATTTGATATTGTCAGAATAATATACTGTGCCTAGGATGCCGAACTTTTTTTGATTTTGAGGAAAAACATTGTTTGATACTTTAACGCAAAAATTTAGTGCTATCAGTGATCGCTTACGTGGTTCCGCAAGAATCACTGAAGCTGACTTGGATGCGACGTTACGTGATATGCGTATGGCTTTGTTGGAAGCCGACGTTGCTTTGCCTGTGGTTCGCAAACTTCTTGATGAAGTGCGTGAGCGTGGTTTGGGCGAAGAGGTGGCGAAAAGCTTAAAGCCTGGTCAACTGATTGTTAAAATATTACATGATGTTCTTTCTGATACTTTAGGTGGAGAGCCAAAGCCTCTTGATCTTCAGAAAATTCCTTCTGTTATTTTATTATGTGGCTTGCAGGGTGCGGGTAAAACAACCACTGCGGGTAAGTTGGCACGATTCTTGACGCAACAAGGTAAAAAAGTAGCGTTAACCAGTGTGGATTCCACACGTCCAGCAGCACGGGAACAATTAGAAATTTTAGCACGTCAAGTGAATGTGCCTTATTTTGCAGGTCGGGGAAAACGTGCCGACCAAATGGCCACAGATGCACTCAACCAAGCCAAAAAGGATGGTATTCATGTATTGATCTTGGATACGGCTGGTCGTCAAACGGTTGATGATGACTTGATGGCTGAAATCAATAAGGTTCAGCGTAAAGTTCAAGCCAGTGAACGTTTGTTGGTTCTTGACTCCATGATGGGTCAGGCTGCTTTAGAAATAGCAGAAAGTTTTCATGAAAATGTTCGATTAAGTGGTTGTATCCTGACCAAAACAGATGCAGATGTGCGTGGCGGTGCGGCAATTTCCGTTGCACAAAGCACGGGCGTTCCTTTGCGCTTTGTTGGTACAGGTGAGAAACTAGAAGCATTTGAATTTTTTGACCCTCAGCGTATGGCTGGGCGTGTCCTAGGCCAAGGTGATATTGTTGGTCTGGTTGAAAAGATTCAAAATACAGTTGATCTGGAAGAAGCAGAGAAACTAGCGAAAAAGGCCAGTAAAGGTCATTTCGATTTGCAAGATTTCTCTGATCAACTTGATCAAATGCAAAATATGGGTGGCATGTCCGAAATGGTCAAAATGCTACCTGGTGTACGGGTACCTGAAGAGGCTTTAGCGAGCGTTGATGATAAGCCCATACGCCAAATGCAAGCGATGATTTCGTCCATGACAGCAGATGAACGCACGAAGCCCAAGATTATTAGTGGTAGCCGTAAGCGTAGAATTGCAACAGGTTCGGGGACGACGATCCAAGAAGTGAATCGTTTGCTTAAACAGTTCAGCCAAATGCAGAAGATGATGAAAAAAATGCGCGGATCGAAAGGTAAGCGCATGATGGCTTCATTGGCTGGGAAACTTGGCATGCCTGGCATGCCACGGTAATGATGTTTTCTTTTTTAAATTTCGGAGGTAATACAATATGGCGACAGTAATTCGTCTGCAACGTGGTGGTCGTAAAAAACGCCCTTTTTATGCAGTAGTCGTAATGGATGAACGTAAACGTCGTGATGGCGCGTTCATTGAAAAACTAGGCTATTTCGATCCTTGTTCTAGTCCTGAAATCATTGAGTTGGATCTAGAGCGTGTGAAAGCTTGGACTGACTTAGGTGCTCAACTATCAGATCGCGTTGCGAGTCTGGTAAAAAAAAGCTCTAAGGCTTAACCTATAATGCAAAGCTTCCTCTATTTGGGTGATATTCATGATGTCCATGGTCTAAAAGGCTTAATGGTTGTCTATTCTCATACCAGAGAATTGGAAGCTATTGCAGGTTATTCAACATGGTGGCTGGGAATGGAGAGTAATACCGCTCAGCCTTATACCGTGATGCGTTGCTGGAAACACGGAAAACGCTTGCTTGTTGAGCTTGAGAATGTTCAAGATATTAACATGGCAGAAAAATTGAAAGGTCAAAAAGTATTTATCCCAAAAGATGAAATTATCATCAATGAAGATGAGTATTTATGGCAAGATTTAGTTGATTGTGTTGTTTATGATGGTGAGGATGCGCTTGGTAAAGTGGCGTCTCTTCAGTGTTTTGGCGCACAAGATGTGTTGTGCATTCATACTTTAGATGGTGCGGATCAAAAAGGTGAGTGGTTAATTCCATTTATTGAAGACATTGTTCAAGATGTTGATTTGGACGGTCGTCGTATTGATATTAGCTTACCCGAAGGTATGGAAGCATGTTTCACGCTCAAGTAATCACCCTTTTTCCTGAGTTTTTTAGCTCAGCTCTTGATTGTTCTATTCCAGCCCGCGCTCAAAAAGCTGGTTTAGTTGATTTTAATTATATTCAATTGCGAGATTTTAGCCAAAATAAGCACAATCGTGTTGATGAACGCCCTTATGGTGGTGGTCCGGGTATGGTGATGCAGGTTGAACCTGTGGTCAAAGCCATTGCTCATGCACGCCAAAAGCAACCGACAACGCGCATTGTGTTGTTAACGCCTTGTGGTCAAACCTTTAATCAAAAAAAAGCCAGAGAATATGCTTCTTTAGAGAGCGTTACCTTTATTTGTGGTCGCTACGAGGGCATTGATGCCCGTATTGTTGACTATATTGATGAAGAGCTTTCCATCGGTGAGTTTGTTTTATCGGGTGGTGAACCTGCTGCACTCTGTCTATTGGATAGCATTGTTCGCTTACTTCCAGGTGCGCTTGGTGATGCTCAGTCTGCGGTTGAAGACTCATTCACAGAAGAAAATACCTTGGACTATCCTCACTACACTCGCCCTGTTTCGTTTGAGGGGAAGGTGGTTCCTAAGGTCTTGATGTCAGGTAATCATGCTGAAATTGCGCGATGGCGTGAAAAGAATCGTGCGAAATTAAAATAACACCTCAGTTTTAAAAAAAGCCCGTGACTTAAAGTCACGGGCTTTTTTTATTTAGAAGGGCATTTCTTTGCCATTAACCTGTAGTTTGTTGTCTTGAAGGTTTGCTTTAATGCTATAAATATTATCTTGTTCTTTCACGATGCCCATCATTAACAGCAAAGGAACTTGTGCAACGAATGATGTTCCGTCAACGAAGTCTCTTGGTGCAGATAAATCAAAGCTGACTGTTGTGTTGGCACGAAGGTAAGAAAGGTCTTCTACTTGCTGTGCTGATAGCTTAGGTAGTTGGGCGTTGAGCTTTCCGACAACCTCACCGTGCGGTGTTGTGAAGTTGAATGCGTTAATCTTAAGCAAGAGACCTTCGCTTAATAATTTAGGTATGTTTTGGACTGCATCTTGCTGTGATGTGTTGGTTGATAGAGTGTTAAATGCTTGTGCTGGTATATTAGTAATATCCAACTGAAGATGACCCGACTCATAACTATTTTCTTCTATTTGAAGTTTCTTCATGTGGACTTCATAAGAGAAGTCGAGAAGCTCAGGCTTGGTGCTTTGTGCTTGAATAGAGACTTGGCTAGACGTTTCTTGGCTATCAAACAAGATTTCATCACCTTTAAAAGCCTTGATGGATGCATAGCTCAGTTCCCATTGACCAAGTGGGGTGTTGTTTTCTTGCCATAATTTTAATTGAAGTTTGAGGTCTGCGACGTTTAAGCTGCCTTGCTCGTTTATTTGGAATGTGACTTTTGGTATTTCCACAGAACCTTGCATGGTTTCAATTGTATCTTGGGCAGTGAGTTCGATGCTGATTGGTTCAATGGAAAGTTTTTCGCCATCTTTTTGGTGCTGAATGGCAGCTATTTGAATGGATGTTTTGTATTCGCCATTGAATTTGAAGGTGGAGAATGCGATTGCGGGAGCATTGTTTGCTGTGAGCGCGTTTAATTCTGGGGCTGATGTCTTGGTGAATGTGACAGTGTCGTGACTTGCAACAAAGCCAAAGCAAATGCCTTCTTCTGTAAAGAGTAGGGGGCCATGTTGAACTTGGTGTTCAATGTTGACTTGCAGTGGTTTGGTGGTGTTGAAAAGGTCTTGATAATAACGAAGGACTTCGGGGTCCTGAATGTCTACTTGTGTGTTGATGGTGCTTTGTAGCCAACCACGATTATAATCCACATTCGACAGGGTGAGTTGTGCCATTGACTGGCTTTCAATCAGCTCTGTGTAATTTTTCTGTGCTAAAAAGCCAGTGCCTAGTGGTGCCATTGCTAAAACAGCACATAAGCATAAGGTGATGATCAGTGTTTTTTTCATTAAGCCTCCAAGCTTGTGGCGCGAACCTAGTCAGTGTTGTTCTTTTTAAAAAGAATTGTTTCTTTTGGTCACTTCTTAGTGATTGTTTCAAGATCAATCCTTGCTGCTTTTTTAGCACGTCCCTATGCTCACGGTATTTCAATTGCATAAGGGGTTCTCTTTTGTCTTGGCTTAACACACTGCCACCACATCTTACTTTTCTTAAATTAAACCATGCTTATGATATTGTGGAACATCATTCTCGTCTATTATCTTATTTAGATCGTGACACTTCTATTGTGGGTCAGTCTTTTTTGCAGCATGCGGTTTGTGTTGAGGAAAGAGATTTAGCATGTGTTTTCTCTGAATCTGAGAACAATCAGCTGATTGTGATTGCATTAAAACGACCTAACTCTGAACTTTTCTATGTTGAAATGAGTTTAGAAAAGCAGGCCAACGATGAGTGTCATGTGTGGTTGTCAGATGTGCACGAGCGTTATACTCAGGCGATGTCTTTAAAAGAAGATGTGCTGTATTGGCAAGGAAAAGAATTGGCGACGCATCAACGCAGTGATGAGAAAAGTGATTTTCTAGCTGTGATGAGTCATGAGTTGCGCACGACCTTACATGGTTTGCAAGGTATGCAGTATTTGATCGCAGACATGGGTGATTTGTCTCAAGAGCAAAGGTCTTGTTTGTCAGGTGCGCAAATTTCTGCCAAGTCATTAAAAGGGCTTGTCGATGATTTGTTTGATATATCTGTGCTCGAATGTGGTCATGAAATTCTGCGTAGTGTGCCTTTTAAGGTTTATGATGTGTTGCGTGATGCGATGGTTCCCAATAGCGCGTTGGCGCGTGAAAAAGAATTAAAGTTTCGTTTGATTTTAGAGCAAGTACCCGCGCTAGTTGAGGGTGATATGCAGCGCTTTAGGCAAGTTGTAATGAACTTAGTGAGCAATGCGGTTCGTTTTACCGATAGTGGTCATGTGTTTGTGCGTGTTTTGGTGAAAGAGAAGTCTTTGTTGGTCTGTGTGGAAGATACGGGTTGTGGTTTGTCTGATTTATGTATGGATGAGTTTCGTGTTGGTTTTGAGCCTGAGCGTTTAAGCCATCGTGCTCACTTGGGTTTGTGTGTGGTGAGTCGTTTTGTTCATTTGATGGGTGGTCAGGTGCAAGTTCGGAGTGAGGTTGGGAAGGGTACATCAGTATCGGTATTGGTTCCTGTGCGATTTTTAGAGCCTAACTTTAGTAGCTTGGATCAGAACATGTTGGATCGTTATGCCTCATTCCCAGTGGTTTCACCAAACAAGAAAGGTGGTGGTGCTCGGCAATTTCAAGGCTTACGGGTGTTGTTGGCTGAAGATGACCCTATTGGTCAGGCAGTTATGTATCAGCGTTTACGAAACGAAGGTTTTCGTTATATTGATAAAGCGGTTTGTGGTCATACTGCATGGGTGATGGCACGTAGTCAGCACTATGATGTTATTTTTCTGGATATTCAGATGCCGGGTATGGATGGTTTTGAAGTTGCTAAGCGTATTCGTAGTCTTGAAAAGAATAAAAAACGAGGTGCGTCAATGATGATTGCTTTAACGGCTGATGCATTATCTGATATGAAAGAGCGTTGTATGCACGCGGGAATGGATGAGTTTGTGATTAAACCAAGTGATGCGGACGAGATCATTCGTTTGTTAAAATATAGGTTGGAAAGTATATGAGTGAGCAAGACGGCTTATGGTTAGGCGAAGGTCGCCCCATAAAGAAGACTGCTTATCAGCAATTAAGTCGAGCGGATGTCCAACATATGTTGGATCGATTTAATCCTGATGAGCTTGTCAATTATGTTTATCATTTAGAGCGGCAGCGTTTGGAGCTGCAAGATCGTAATAAATGCTTGCAAGAAGAAGAGGTTAAGTACTCAGTGTTATTAGAGCATTATCGTCTTCTTTATCAGTATGCACCTGTGGGTTATGTCACGATTGATTATAGTGGTACGGTGATGAAGGCTAACCATACTTTGGCAGTGATTCTGGGTTATGAATTAGATGATTTGTTGCGTGAAAGTTTACCTTCTTTAATGCCTGAGCCGGAGTCTAAGTTTTTTAATAACAGGATTGAACGGCTTTGTCAGTCAGGCAAGGGGCATTATGAAACGCGCTTTGTGACAGAAGATAGAGGTGTCATTGATGTGTTGCTTGAAGGTACTGTGTTTGAGTCGGGTGAAGTGATTCATTTGAATGTGGTGGATATTACCGAGTACAAGTTATTGCAAGCACAATATAAAATGTATGTCTTGGCCATGCATGAATCGCCATCGGCAACCATGATTTTGGATAGTAGCGGTGTTGTGACGCGTGTTAACAAGAGCTTGTGCCAGCATAACCGAGTACAGCAGCAAGATGTGTTGGGAAAGCATGTTTCGACTTTTTACACGTTGGATCATGATGTCGGTTTTTTTGAAAAAATTCAGCCATACTTGGTAAAAAAGAGGCAGTGGTTGGGTCAAGTTGTATTCAAAGATAAAGAAGGTAAGGCGTATCACTATGGTTGTTTGGTTTGTGTGGCGAGGCATGAAGCTGCCAAGCAAGTCAATTATGTTTTAATGTTTGATGTGTTGTCATGAAAAAAATCATGATATGTGCAGGTGAAGTTTCAGGTGATATGCATGCATCAGCTGTGATTCAAGCCATGAAACAAGTTGATCCAAATGTTTCTTTTTATGGTGTTGCTGGGCAAAGCATGCAAAAACAAGGTTGTCATGTGTTGCATGATATTAAAGAGCTTAGTGTCATGGGTATCACGGATGTTATTTATGCTCTGCCGCGTTTGCGTCGCATTATGAAATTTCTGTTGATATGGGTTGATCAGGAAAAACCCGATTTGGTGATTTTGGTTGATTACCCTGGTTTTAATGTCCGCTTGGGTACGGCCTTGCGAAAAAAAGGTGTGAAGGTGCTTTATTATATTGCACCTAAGTTATGGGCTTGGGGTTCATGGCGTGTGAAAAAGCTCATGGGTGCGCAAGACACGTTGGCTTCTATTTTACCTTTTGAGTCAGCATGGTTTGCCAACCATCACATAGAAGCCACTTATGTGGGGAATCCAAGTGTGCAATCTTGTCGCCAAGGTTGGACGCGCCAAGACTTATGTGAAAAGTACCAACTAAATAAGGATGAACGACTGGTTGCGTTGTTGCCAGGTAGTCGAGCTGGTGAGTTAAAACGTCATATTCCCTTATTGGCAGAAACACTAATGTCTTTGCAAAAGAAGCACCCTCGTATTCAATGTGTGGTGCCACAGGCTCCAAGTAGCGATGTGTTGTTGTTTGCGCCTTTGCTTGATTTGGGTGTGACCTTAATTCCACGCCAACAAGAAAACTTTGCATTGCCAGTGGATGCTGCGATTGCTGTATCAGGTACAGCAACGTTGGAGTTGGCTCTGTGGTCTGTACCTACCGTGCTTGTCTATAAAAGCTCAGCATTGAGTATGGCTATTGGGCGACGATTGGTGCAGCTAAAGTGTGTGGGCTTAGCCAATATTATTTTAGGTGATCGACCTGTTATGCCTGAGTTATGGCAAGAAGCGGCAACAGTGGAAAACATTTTATATGACTTTCTACCCTTATTAGAAGATTCTGATGAGCGTCGTTTGATGTTGCAATCCTTGCAGGCGTTGAAATCTATGCTAGGAGAATCGAATCCTGCGGAGGCTGTTGCAAGATTAGCGCAGGAAATGTGGGTTGATAATTAAAAAAATAACGTTATGCTTCGCCTTTCAAGGTGGGCTGCGGCTCACTTTTTGTTTTTTGGAGTGTCTGTGAAACCTTCTTTTGAGGAATTACTTAAACCTATTTGTCAGGAAATGGGCGTTGATATCTTAGCTGTGAAATTGCATGGCTCTGGTTCTTCGAGAAAAACATTGCGCGTCACCATTGATGGTGTGGGCGGTATTAGTTCAGTTGTTTTAGAAAGTGTGAGTCGCGCCTTATCACTACAGCTTGATGCTTATGATAATGTAGATGATGCTTATATGTTGGAAGTTAGTTCGCCTGGTTTGAACTGGCCATTAGAAACAGAAGATGATTTTCGCCGTCATATGAATGAGTTGTTGCAAGTGAATATGGAAGATGGTCAAAGCTTCACTGGCGAATGCCATGAGGTCAACGATGGTTTTATTTCTTTGCAGAATGTAAAAGGAAAGTCTCATCAATTAGCTATTGAATCAATAGTGAAAGCGGTGCGCATCGTCGACTGGAAGAAGAAAAACAAAGAAAAAAAAGTGTTTTCATGAACAGGGTGTGGCTATGAATAATGAAATGCTACAAGTTGCTGATGCAGTAGCTCGCGAAAAATCAGTCGATAAAGAATTAGTGGTCAGTGCTATGGAGCAGGCCCTAAGTACGGCTGCGCGTCGAACTTATGGTACCAAGCACATTAAAACACGTATTGATCGTCACAGTGGTGATATCAATATGTTTCATGTTGTGACTGTTGTTGAAGAAGTTGAAGACGAAGAAAATGAAATCAGTTTGCAAGATGCTCAAGAAAGAAATGAAGATCATATTGTTGGAACAGAGCTTTTAGAACCTGTTGAGGCGATCAGTTTAGGTCGTATCGCAGCACAAACAGCAAAACAAGTGATTAATCAAAAGATTAGAGAAGCAGAAAGAGAACGTGTCGTTGCTGAGTTTGAACCTCGTGTGGGTGAAATAATCAGTGGTATCGTGAAGCGCGTGGAAGGCGGCAATGTCTTTGTTGATTTAGGCCGTGCTGAAGCAATCATGTGTCGAGACGACTTACTGCCAAGGGAATCATACCGTCAAGGCGACCGTGTTCGTGGTTACCTACGTGAAGTTTCTAACCAAGGCAGAGGTGCGATGGTTTATTTATCTCGCTCCGATGTTGGCATGATTCAGCGTTTGTTTGAGCAAGAAGTTCCAGAGATTCAAGACGGTACAGTTGAAATTCAAGCTATCGCCCGTGACCCTGGGTCACGGGCAAAGATTGCAATTGTCGGTTACGACAGTGGTATCGATCCTATTGGTGCTTGTGTTGGTATGCGAGGCGCAAGAGTTCAAGCTGTTGTGAACGAATTACATGGCGAGAAAATTGATATTATCGAATGGAGTGCTGATCCAGCTGCTTTTGTTGTGAATGCATTGGCACCCGCTGCGATTGAACGTGTTACTGTTGATGAAGAAAAAGAATCTATTGAAGTGGCTGTGAATGAAGATCAGTTGGCAATTGCCATCGGTCGTTATGGTCAAAATGTACGTTTAGCTTCTGAGTTAACAGGCTGGAACATTGAAATTATGTCTAGCAGTGAAGAAAAAGAGAAGCGTGAAGGCGAAAGCAAAGAAGCGGTTGAAATCTTTTGTGAAAAACTTGATATTGATCAAAGTATGGCTTCTTTGTTATATGAAGAAGGTTTTGTAACGCTTGATGATGTTGCTTATTGTGCGATTGAAGAAATGGCAACTGTTGAAGGTTTTGATGCTGAATTAGCGTCAGAATTGCAGCGTCGTGGTCGTGATGCTCTATTGGGCCAAGCACTTGTTGCTACTCAGGAAGAAGATCAGGTTGCGGAGTTGGACACTACTTTAATCGCGTTGAATGATGTTGATGATGCTATTGTAAGTACTTTGATTGAAGCAGGCGTAGCCACAGCTGAAGATCTTGCTGATGCAGCTGTTGATGATTTAATTGATGTTGAAGGTTTATCTCGTGAGTTAATTGAGACATTAATTATACAAGCTCGTGAGGCTTGTGGTTGGTTCGACTGAGTTGAATCGCCAATGTTTTTGTTGTCGTGAACCGTTTGAAAAACAAACGATGTTGCGTTTGGTTCTTGATGACAAAGGTCATTTATGGCCAGATCTTTTGCAAAAAGCTCCAGGGCGTGGAAGTTATCTTTGTATGCAGGTAACTTGCTTAAGTCGTTTGAATGATAAACGTTTACGTGCTTCTGCTGCTAAGAAAGGTCAGTTGATATGTGCAAAGCGAGATTTATTGTTTGCTCAGATTCAAGAGCTTATGGCACAGCTAAGTACAAGCTATCTTCAAATGCATCGTGCTGCGGTTGGGCGAGAAGCATGTTTGACGTTAGTGAAGACGATGAAGAACGTTCAGTTTTTATTGGCTTCTGATGCTGGGAAAGTGATTGAACGCGATGTTGAAACATGGGTTCAGCAGGGAAAAAGAACCTTGCTTCACCACTGGTTTTCAGTGGCGGAGTTGGGTGATGTTTTTGGTAGAGACAAGGTCTCATTAGTAGCATTGCAAAATAAAGTTGTTTTTCAGAGAATCGTATGTTTTTCTGAATGGAATAAACGACTCGGTGAAGTTGGGTAGTGAAGTTATGGCTCGTATACTTATTTTAGATTTAGCAAAAGAATTGAAGATGGAAGTCAGCGATTTGCTGGGTGTTGCCAAGCAATGCCATATTGCAGTGAAAGGGCCTGCTACATCGCTAAGCAGTGACGAAAAGTCTGCTGTGCTTTCTGCAATGAAGCAGAAAAAAGCGACATCAACAGGTCGCACATTAACTTTAGGTCGCCAAGGCCCTGAGAATAGTCGTGGTACAAAACCACGTACTGGGAATACTACTGTGGAAGTTCGTCGCAGACGAAAACACATTAAAACTGAACCGAGTCTTGAAGAAGCTACTAAGCCTGGTTCTGATCAACAAAGTACAAATGAAATTGAAAACAAACCAATGAAAGTTGAGAAGCCTACAGCTCAACCCAAGGTTCAAGCCACAGTGAAAAGTAAAGAGTCACGTCCTACCTCAGGAACAAATAAACCTTCGACTGATAAAACAGCTGCCGTGAAGAAAAAGGTGACGCTTAAAGCGTTGACACCTGCACAGCGCGCTGCACAGCGTGTGGAAGCTCAGCGTGAAGAAGAGCGGCAACGTCGTTCTGATGAGCGCAAGGAAAGAAGGGATAAGAAGAAAGAGAGGGTTGATGCTGAGCGTACGCGTGAAGTACAACGCACAACTCAAGCTCCAGCAACAGGACCGAATCAACGTCCAACAGGACCGAATCAACGTCCAACAGGACCGAATCAACGCCCAACAGGACCGAATCAACGCCCAACAGGACCGAATCAACGCCCAACAGGACCGAATCAACGCCCAACAGGACCGAATCAACGTCCAACAGGACCGAATCAACGTCCAACAGGACCGAATCAACGCCCAGGGCCGAACCAACGCCCAGGGCCAAATCAACGTCCAGGGCCGAACCAACGCCCAGGGCCAAATCAACGCCCAGGGCCAAATCAACGTCCAGGGCCAAATCAACGTCCAACAGGACCGAATCAACGCAATCAAAGACCGACCACTGCACGAGGTGCGCACTCATCACCACGTACAACAATTCGCAAACCTGTGTTATCACCTGCTCAAATTGCTGCAAGTAAAGCGCCT
>JAUZRG010000132.1 GCA_030950585.1 Mariprofundaceae bacterium
TCAGTCAGTTAAGTGTTGATGAGACGACGATTATGGTCTGTTTACTCAGTGACAGTCGCCTACGTTCCACTGAGTTTCATAAGGTCATTGAGCATGCGTTTTCTGACGAAATCCTGCACATGGTTCAGAGCCTAGAAAAGCGGCACTGGACTCGAGTCATTCCACTTCGGAGAAGATGCTTTTGCAGCTTACGCACTTATAAAGATGGCGAATACCCATTGTGTGTAGTACGATAAACTTTGTGTGTTTTAAGCTTGGAGCCTAAGCAGTATGGGAAACTTACTTGTTGGGAAGATACTATCTTTATAACTCTTATCAACTAAAAATAATCACACCCCATTTTTTCTTACCTTTTGCAGGCGTATTCCACCGTTGAAATCAAAGTTTTCATGGTAAGTTAGCACTGCCCAAATGATGTGAATTAGCTTGTTCATGCAGTGTCCAATGGCCACCATTTTCTTTTTCCCTTCTGCCAATTTCTTTTCATAATATGCCTTAATAATAGGATTATAGCGCATGGCTACAATGGTGCATTGCCAAAGAATACGACGCAACCGCTTGTTACCTGCCTTGCTCATTCTAGGGTGCGCAGACTTGTTTCCAGATTCGTGGAAACGGGGATGTGCACCGATGTAGCCAGTTAACTTCTTGGCGGTTTCAAAGCGTTGAATATCACCAATTTCACCCATGACTACTGCGGCTGATTTAATAGCAATGCCAGGAATGCTTAAAAGGTTTTCGGCATCTTGGTGTTGTTCATTAACCAGTTGCTCCATCTCAGTGATCAATGCTTTTGCTTGCCCATGTAACACCTTAATCAGCTGCACACTTTGTCGAATAAGCAGGGCATCAACTTCCCCCTGCGCGCACCCAAAAGTATTTCCCGCAGCCTCTTTTAATCGTTTCGCAAGAGCGTTGCCTATACGGTGGTTTTGTTGACCATAACGCTTTTGAGCAAGTGTTCTTGAACGAGCCATCATGTTCGCTGTAGGATAAGATTCCAATAACATCAATGTTTTAGGAGAGTCCAGCCGCCCTACCAACTTTGGGAACTCAGGGAAGCTTAAGTCCAACTGCTTGTGTAAACGGTTGACTGATTCCGTGATTTGTTCAGCTAGCGTGGCTTGGGCACGCGCCAAAGATCGAAGTGCTTCTTGGTCTGCAATATCAAGCCTCTGAGCATCAGGACGAATGGTTGCCAAGTAACGTGCGATACAGATTGCATCCAATGCATCTGTTTTATGTTTGATCAAGGTCATACGCCTAAAGTACACTGTAGAAGCAGGATTAAGTAAGCTGCACGCATACTCATGACCCGTTAAAACTTGCCATAAATTACGCCAATAGTGGCCTGTGGCCTCCATGCCAATGAGTATGATGTCAAATTGAATGAGCACCTCTTTTAGCTTCTCAAAACCAACAGAAGTAGAAGCGAAGAAGCCTGTTCTAAGCACGCCACCAGCTTCATCTACAATGGCATAATCATGTTTTCCTTTGCCTATATCTATACCAACAAAATAGCCCATATCGAACCTCCGTGCATGATGCTTGCGAAGTACTCAACCTTCATCGAACGTCTAACCTTGTTTCCCATCAGGGTTTAATACCCAGGATACTTTCAAGACTTGATCAATAAAGTCGAGGAGCCCATTCTGACCCCAGAGCTTAGCGCACAGGCTTTGAACTAAGGGCTTATCCTCGCCGCACCCACATGATGCCTCATTTGGATACGTTTACGAGATACAAGGCTTGACAAATGGGTGTTTCCCCAAGCAATGCAACAAACAAAGAGATCAAGTATCATATCGATGGTTTTAATGACGATTCATTGTCTGCACTTCAACGACAGTAATAAAATTGCGTGTACTTATGAATAAAGGTTTGAAGTTTTTGAATAAAATAGAGAAGGCGTGGATATGATTTAACCATTTCTGAGACAGCATTTTTTGTATTTCTTACCACTTTCACATGGGCAGGGATCATTTCTACCAATTTTTTCTGCCTCTCGAATGATTGGCTGATTGATAGAGGGAACCTGTGGGAACTCCCTGTAAGGGGTAGAGCGTTCTTCTCGGATACCGAAATTAATTTCAACATTTTCAATATCACCAGATATACTATAATCCACACATTTTTGTTCAAAAGCATCTCGAATTGTGGGAAGGGCTTCAACGGCCATCAGATCAATTAAAGATGAGGGACCCGTTAAAGTAGCCAACATTTTCCTTGAAACGTTGTAATTTATTTTCTATAGCTGCAATACATTGCAGGCGACTTTCTGGATGGGATACCCCAATCTTCGCAAGGCTGTCTGCCGCGCAAAGTTGAGCAAATTCTGAGTGATTCGTAGAGCTAAGGTATTTGCTTAGTTCGGGAATGGCTGTTGAGCCTATGAGGGAAAAAACAGTTGGTAAGTCTTCGCTAACCCAGTCATCATCATATTTATCAATACGAAAGAGCTGATCGATTAATGTCGAAATAGCACCTATTGCCTGAAGTTGCCCGAGTGCTCGCCATGCATGGAGCGGTACCATACCTTATGACCTTCCTCGGCATCAGCCATGTGCAGCTGATCATCAGAGACTAGGAGGCTGTCCGAGAATGACAAACCTACTGCGTAAAAGCGGATATTGGCCGTATTTCCACCCCATTATCGTTAAATAGTCCCTGCTATTCGCCTCAAATGGGGCGAAAATCCAACTCAATCTCACTTTCCCTCGCTACGATCTTCATTCTCGGACAGCCTCCTAG
>JAUZRG010000133.1 GCA_030950585.1 Mariprofundaceae bacterium
TTCCAGCAGTCGCGATGGGAGTTATTAAGGAGGCATTGTCTCTTGAAAACATCCTGACTCTTAGAATCACTTAAAAATTCAAGTATCAGTTGGAAAAGTATGATTCAAATAACCTCAGTGGAATGACTCGAGCCCAGTGCCTAAATCTTGACTATAGGCCATTTAAACATCCTTAACATAAAAATCACACGCGGAAATGTATCATGAAAGATACTTTTGCGCTTTAACTACTATATAAAAAGAACCCTACCTCAAAGATCTTGAGCAAGACGAATACCAATATAACTACCGCGTGTTAGGGGGCTAAACTTATTGCGAAAGGATGAGCTCATTGTGCTAGATTTACTGGCCCACGAACCACCACGCAACACACGACGTTCGCAATCGCCTGTCGCCCAAACACGGCCATCATTGGGCGCATCATCATAATCACTGTTCCAGCAATCTTGCACCCACTCCCAGACGTTGCCATGCATATCATAGACCCCAAAAGGGTTGGCCTCAAAAGAACCGACTGGTGCTGTTGTTTTTCTGTCCCACTGACTACCGCAGTCTTTACAGTTGGAACGGCTTTCATCAATGGCATTGCGACCCCATGAATAGCGTGTTGTTGTGCCTGAACGAGCCGCGTATTCCCATTCCGCTTCACTGAGTAAACGAAATTTTTGACCTGTTTGCGTGTTTAGCTTTTGAATAAAGTCCTGCACACTATGCCAGTTCACACCCTCAACAGGTAAGTTTTCACCCTTGAACTTACTGGGATTGGTTTTCATGACTGATTGCCACTGTGCCTGTGTGACTTCATAAATACTTATTTTAAAAGAAGGAACGCTCACCTGATGCACGGGCTTTTCATCACCATAGCCTTTATTGTTGCCCATTTTAAAACTTCCACTCGGGATTGTGATCATCTCAATGGCTGTCTTTTGCGTTGCTGGCTCTTCTGCGCCCACAAGGCAAGGCGATAACAAGAAGCTGCATAGTAGCCCCAAAAGGATTGATGTTTTTTTCATATGAACTCTCTTCTTTAGTGTGGTGGGTATATCATGCATTAGGATGCCGAAAGTAAGGCCAAAGACACTGATAATCAAATCAGAACCTTTTATCGAGCACAGATCAGAGAAGATTAAAACAACGCTGAGGCCTAAACCAAAACTGACGATCAGGCTTGAAGCCGCTAGTCTTCGCCACACAATTTTGCTCTGGGAGTTTGTATCCATGTCAGGACATAGTAAATGGTCAACTATTAAGCATAAAAAAGCTGCTACAGATGCCAAGCGTGGCAAGGTTTTTACCCGTTTCATTCGTGAAATAACCATTGCCGCAAGACTTGGCGGTGCAGATCTTGATGCCAACCCACGTCTACGTTCTGCGGTTAGTTCTGCCAAAGGCGTGAACATGCCCAACGTCAATATTGACCGTGCCATTCAACGCGGTGCGGGTGGTGATGATGGCGTTCAACTCGATGAAATTCGTTATGAAGGTTATGGTCAAGGTGGTGTGGCACTGATTGTTGATTGCATGACCGATAACCGCAACCGCACCGTATCCGATGTACGCTCATCCTTTAGCAAGGGTGGCGGCAACATGGGTGAATCAGGTTGTGTGTCTTGGATGTTTGCCCACAAAGGCCAATTTGTGTTTGATCGTGAACTTTACAACGAAGAACACTTACTCGACCTTGCCTTAGAATCAGGGGCTGATGATGTGATTGACCACCCCAGCGATGGCTTTATCGAAGTCCTTTGTGACTCCACTGCTTTTCATGAAGTTCATCTCGCCTTTGAAGCTAAAAAATTAGTCACCGAATCTGCTGCATTGACATGGATTCCAGAAAACATCATCGCCATTGCAGGTGAAGAAGCTGAAAAACTGCTGCGTTTGATCGAACGCCTTGAAGATTGTGATGATGTGCAAAACGTCTATGCCAATTACGATATATCAGATGAGGATATGGAACGCTTCTCTTGATTCGTGTGCTTGGTATTGATCCAGGATCGATCAAAACAGGTTATGGCTTGCTGGATTCAGAGGGAAACCGCTTGCGCCACATTGCACATGGCTTGATCAAACCCAAAGAGACCGATTTTATGAAACGCCTACATGGCTTATTCAAAGGTCTTAGTGAGGTGATAGCCACTTACAATCCAGACGTGGTGGCCATCGAAGATGTCTTTATGGCCAAGAATGCCAGCTCAGCTCTCAAGCTTGGGCAGGCGCGTGGGGCATTGATTGCAGCCTGTTATCACGCGGGTTTAGAAGCACATACGTATAGCCCAACAGCGGTAAAACTATCGGTCGTTGGTTTTGGGCGGGCTGAAAAACAACAGGTGCAACATATGATTCAACGCATTCTCGCACCCAAAGAAAAAATGACAGAAGATGCCGCTGACGCTTTGGCTGTGGCGGTCTGTCATGCGCACAATATTCCTTTACTACGCAGGCAAGTTTCATGATCGGATGGTTAGAAGGTACAGTTCAAGAAACAGACCCCACAACAGGTTCATTGTTGTTAAACGTCAACGGTGTGGGCTACGACATTGTCTTGAGCATGCAAAATATTTGCGTGCTGCAAGTTGGCGCAAGCACCCAGCTTTATATTCATAGCCATATTCGTGAAGAACAGTTTTCACTTTTTGGTTTTGTCTCGACCAATGAGCGCGATATGTTTCGCAAGCTTATTCAAGTCTCTGGTATTGGTGTGCGCACAGCCATGAATGTCTTTTCAACCATGAGCGTGCAGCAATTATTAGAAGCGATTCAAAGCTCAGATGATGCCAGCATTGCCCGCACCCCCGGCATTGGTAAAAAAACAGCCTTACGCATGATTCTTGAGTTGGAAGGTAAACTAACGATGCCTGAATCAGGCGATTCGCCAAGCCAAAGTAATCACAGTCATATGGCGCATGATGTCCGTTCTGCTTTGGTCAACTTGGGCTATAAACCAGCCACGATTGACAAAACCATGAAGAAATTAACATTGAGCCAAGACTTTGAAGAAAGCTTCAAAATGGTTCTAAAGGTACTTTAAGCGATGAGTGAAGAGCGTTTAATTTCTGGCCAAGCCACAGGCGGTGAACACTGGGATTCAGCACTGCGCCCTAAAAGTTTAGATGAATACATTGGCCAAGAAAAAAACCGCGCCAACCTTTCCGTTTTTATTCAAGCAGCCAAATCACGCCAAGAATCCTTGGATCATGTGTTGTTGTATGGCCCACCGGGTTTAGGCAAGACCACCCTTTCCAATATTATCGCCCTTGAGATGGGTAGTAATATTCACAGTACTTCAGGGCCTGTGATTGAAAAAGCGGGCGATCTTGCTGCTATTTTAACCAGCCTTGAAGAAGGTGATGTGCTCTTTATTGATGAAATTCACCGCCTTAACCCCCAAGTGGAAGAAATTCTTTATCCCGCTATGGAAGATTATCAACTCGATATTATGATTGGCCAAGGCCCAGCCGCCCGTTCCATCAAGATGGAGTTACCCCCCTTCACACTCATCGGAGCCACCACACGCGCTGGCTTGTTGACCAACCCACTGCGCGACCGCTTTGGGGTTTTGTTGCGTTTGCAATTCTACACCCATGCAGAACTACAAAAAATTGTGGCGCGCTCAGCCAAATTGCTCAAGATTCCTTGCGATGAAGCAGGTCATATGGAAATCGCACGTCGTTCACGCGGTACGCCTCGTATTGCCAACCGTTTACTGCGCCGAGTGCGAGATTTTGCGCAAGTCGAACATCAAGGTAGAATTTCTTTTGAAGTGGCTGACACTGCGCTCAACCGCCTTGAAGTGGATAGTCGTGGCTTGGACCAAATGGATCGCAAGCTGTTGGAAGTTCTCATTGATATTTACCAAGGTGGCCCTGCGGGTCTTGAAACCTTGGCCGCCTCGATTGGCGAAGAAAAAGATACCATTGAAGATGTCATCGAACCTTATTTACTGCAAGAAGGTTTTTTAGCACGCACACCGCGTGGACGTGTTGCCACGGCAATGGCCTACCAGCACCTCAAGCGTCAAGTACCCAATACGCAACCCACCTTAAACCTATGAGCCAATTTTCTGTGCGCGTTTACTATGAAGACACCGATAGTGGTGGTGTGGTTTACTATGCGAATTACCTCAAATTCATGGAACGTGCACGTACAGAAATGTTGCGCGAATGCGACTTAGATATTGCTCAATTGCATGAAAAACAAGATATTATTTTTGCCGTCAGCGAAGCCAATATACGCTATCATCTACCTGCCAAATTAAATGATCTGCTTGAAGTCCAAACACAATTGATAAGAATGCGCGGCGCACGCTTGTTTTTTTCGCAGTCTGTGTGGCGAGATCAGCATTGCCTTGTGTCTGGCAGCATCGTGATTGCATGCATCAATCACCAAGGCAAACCCCAACGTATCCCCGCCTTTGTGCAAACGGCGATAAAAGCACTCAAGGAGTAAACATGGCAAATGAAATGGAAATTTGGCATTTAATTATGAATGCAGGCCTTGTGGTCAAAGGCGTGTTAATCCTCTTATTGCTTTTATCCGTGATTTGCTGGGGCATTATGCTTTCTAAATGGCGACTATACCGCCGCATTCGCCATGAAAACGAAGAGTTCCTTAGTGTTTTCTGGAGTGGTAAAGACATGGACAATGTCTTATCCAGCATTCCTCAACGCTACCCCAACAGCCCATTGCCCAATATTTTTCAAGCAGGTTACCGTGAGTTTATTCGTCACGCCCGTGATCGTGCCCAAGTCCAACAAAATAAAATTGTCGCCACGGGTGGTCTTGATGGTATTCGCCGTGCGATGGATGCCGCTTTGTCGCGTGAAATGGAAATGCTAAGCAATAGCTTATCTTTCTTGGCCACAGTCGGTTCAACCGCACCATTTATTGGTCTATTTGGCACCGTTTGGGGTATTACCAATGCCTTTCAAAACATTGGTATTACCCAAAACACCTCATTGGCCGCCGTTGCACCCGGTATTGCTGAAGCTTTGATTGCCACCGCTTTTGGTCTCATTGCTGCTATTCCTGCCGTGATTGCCTACAATAAAT
The DNA here is from genome assembly GCA_030950585.1 of Mariprofundaceae bacterium. Classification (GTDB taxonomy): domain Bacteria; phylum Pseudomonadota; class Zetaproteobacteria; order Mariprofundales; family Mariprofundaceae; genus JAUZRG01. Next base: position 5,053 of record JAUZRG010000133.1, read on the forward strand.
TTAATGCAGACACCAAAAGAACAGCAGCTTCAATGGATCAATTCTCTTCAGAGTTCATCAATATCTTATCACGTCACATCAAGGCTTAGATCATGAGCATGGGACACCACGACCAAGAACCTATGAGCGATATCAACGTCACCCCGCTTGTGGATGTGATGCTGGTTTTGCTCATTATTTTTATGATTACCGCACCCATGATGACCCAAGGGGTCGATGTCGACCTTCCCAAGGCCAGCGCACCAGCCATGCAACAGCAAATCGAGCCCCTTGTGGTTTCGATTAAACAAGATGGTAAAATTTATATCAAAGATCGCCTTGTCAGCTTAGAAGAACTGGCACCACGCATCAAGGCCATTGCTGAGAATAAAGAAGATTTAAGTATTTTTATTCGAGGTGATGCGCAGACCCCCTATAAAAACATAGCCCAAGTCATGGCAACACTCGCCAAAGCAGACATCAGGAAGGTTAGTCTTGTCACAAAACCGGGCCAATAAAGACACACGCGGGAAAATCAGCAAGCAAGACCTTGCTGTCTCTATTGTTCTACACATTAGCATTCCCATTGGTCTTTTATTGCTGCAATTCTGGTCACCGACAAAACACATCGAAGTCATTCCCAGCATGCAGGTGGCCACCATCACCGAAGCACAACTGCAACAAATGCTTAAAAAAGCACCTGAAGTAAAGCCAGAACCTGAGCCAGAACCTGAGCCAGAACCCGAGCCAAAACTCGAGCCAAAACTCGAGCCTAAGCCCAAAGTAAAGGATGATTACGATCCATTTAAACCCGTAATATCCACAAGCAAAAAACCAAAAAAAGACCCACGGCCAACCAAGGCACAGGTCAGACAAGCCATCGCTCAGATGTCGAGCATGGAATATGAAAATTATTTATCACGCATGGTGGGAGCTGTGCAACGTGAATGGAAAGTTGCGGCCAATGTGCAACACCGTGCTTTGCCAGTCGTCTTAATGGAACTCAAGCCCAACGGCCATATCCTAAAAGCAAAGATTTTACGCTCTTCAGGCAACCCTCGTCTTGATGACTCCCTCTTACGTGCTATTTATGCCGCCGCACCTTTCGCTGTGCCACGCAAACAATTCAATGCCTTTGCTAGCAATGAGATTACCTTTCACCCCGAACAGCGTTAAAGCATCGCTACGATTGTCATTATCGGACAGCCTCCTAGCCCCTCTTTGGCAAAGAGGGGCATAAAACCAGCTTCGATTCAGTATACGCGATCACAAAAGAAACGCCTCCCACTTTGAAGAAGGGGGATCGAGGAGAGATTTATCAAACGAATGCATTCAGGCTTATTCTATCTGGATAAAGTAGTCCTTGAAAACCCTAAATATCAAAAACACCTACAAAAATTTAGGCAAGCAGTGAAATAGTTTTTTAGACTGCAAAGGCTTAAGTAGCCTATAAAAGGCGATAGCCTTGACTATAAACTAAGGACAGTCAGCCTGCGCCACCCGTTTTTAGGAGCTTTCAATGTTTAATCTATATCAAAAACACGGCGCGCACTTCAAGGATGAAGTGCTTTCTGGCCTCACAGTGGCTTTGGCACTTGTACCCGAAGCTGTGGCTTTTGCCTTTGTCGCAGGCGTGTCTCCCCTCACTGGCTTATATGCCGCCTTTATGGTCGGCCTCATCACGTCCGTGATTGGTGGTCGCCCTGGTATGATCTCAGGTGCAACTGGCGCGCTTGCTGTGGTCATGGTCGCATTGGTGGCTCAGCATGGGGTTGAATACCTATTTGTCACCGTTGTCTTAATGGGCATATTGCAAGTCTCCTTTGGTATATTTAAATTTGGTAAGTTTATTCGCATGGTGCCTTACCCTGTGATGATCGGCTTTGTGAATGGTTTGGCGATTGTCATCTTTCTGGCACAACTTCCTCAGTTTCAAACCAAGCTTGCCGATGGCTCAATGGCATGGATGACAGGCGGTGCTTTATGGCTGATGTTGGGTCTTGTCGCCTTAACCATGGCTATCATGCACTTCTTACCTAAATTCACACGGGCTGTGCCCGCAGGTCTTGTGGCGATTGTCACCATCACCTTAATTATTGTTTTTAGTAGCCTTGATACCAAAACTGTGGGCGATATTGCGAGCATTGAAGGTGGTTTTCCGCCCTTCCATATTCCTAGTGTACCTTGGAACTTAGAAACCCTTTGGATTATTTTACCTTATGCTTTCATTCTTGCCGCTATTGGTTTGATTGAATCCTTGTTAACCATGAGTGTATTGGATGAAATGACTGAAACACGCGGGCAAGGCAATCGTGTCTGTGTGGGTCAAGGTATTTCTAATATCTTCACTGGTTTTTTTAGTGGTATGGGTGGTTGTGCGATGATTGGTCAAAGCATGATCAATATTAGCTCAGGTGGTTTACGAAATTTATCTGGTATTGCCGCAGCTTTGTTTTTATTAAGCTTTATTCTGTTTGCCTCACCGCTCATTGAAATGATTCCTATTGCGGCATTGATTGGGGTGATGTTTATGGTGGTGTTGGGAACCTTTGAATGGGGAACTTTTCAATTACTCAACAAAATTCCACGCCATGATGCCTTTGTGAGTATTCTAGTGGCGGTGGTCACCGTTTTCACTGATCTTGCCATTGCCGTGATCACTGGTGTGATTACAGCCGCACTGGTCTTTGCTTGGAATCATGCTCGTCATATCCGCGCTGATATGTATATTGATGAAGAAGGTAACAAGATTTATCAAATCTTTGGCCCTTTGTTTTTTGCATCGGCGCATAATTTCAGCTCACTCTTTGATGTCCAAAACGACCCGAAAGATGTGATTATCGACTTTGCACACTCGCGTGTCAGCGATCATTCTGCCATTGAAAGCATTGATACCCTTGCTGAAAGATATCAAAAAGAAGGTAAAACACTACATCTACGTCACCTAAGTTCTGATTGCCGAGACCTATTGAAAAAAGCTGGTGACTTGATTGAAGTTAATATTAAAGAAGACCCTAATTATCATGTGGCTGATGATAAACTAGCAGGACTGAAGCGAACACGTTAAAACAACCCTAAATACAAGCCATGTTTCTGTATTCGCAAAACAAATGACAATGACTCCTTCTTGTCATTTTAAACACAGGCGGTTAGAAGTTCGACCATGAAGAAACTTGTTCTGCTATGGTTATGTTTGCTTGCACCTTCAGTGCAAGCAGCACAATTCGACATCTATACGCCCGAACACAAGCCGCTAAAGTTGGCTTGGATCATTGGCTCTGACATTGAAAATGAAACGCAACGTCGCATCATTCATGATGTTACCGAGCAAGATCTGAATTCTAGCCAATCTTTTGTCAGCATGGATTCCTTAAGTTTTCTCAACAACACTTCTGAAATTTTTCGCCAAGTAGTATATAGTGACTGGCGTGTGATTGGTACTGAAATTTTAACGGTTGCCCGTTTGCGCAAGACAAATCGGGGTTGGGAAGTCAATATTGCCGTTCACGATGCTGTACTTAGTCAATTATTAGCACAAACCAAATTACATGTTAAAACAACACAAGCCCGCCGCCTTGGTCACCTCATTGCTGACTTTATCTATGAAACCGCTTTAGGCGTGAAAGGTCATTTCGATACCCATATCTTATATGTTCACAAGCATGGCAAGCTCTCCGATTTGGTTTATATCGAACAAGATGGCTCCAAGCGTCAAAATGTTGGCCGAAACTTTAGCCTGCTGCTTTCGCCTGATTGGTCACCCAATAACCAGCTTGTCGCACTCAATACCTATGTTGATAACCGTCCTCGCCTTGAAACCTTTCATCTTGGCACAGGAAAACGCCATGTTTTTGGTAAGTTTAGTGGACTCAACAGCACCCCTGAATGGTCACCTGATGGTAAATATATCGCTGCCGCCCTTTCCTATACAGGCAATAGTGAGTTGCACCTTTACAACGTAGCTACCAAAAAGTGGCGACAACTCACCCACCACTGGGCTATTGATACCACCCCCACATGGTCACCCGATAGCAAAATGATTGCCTTCACCAGCAACCGCAGTGGCAAACCTCAAATTCACCGTGTCTCTATTAAAGATGGCTTGGTACAACAAATTAGCGTCGTTGGATCTTATAATACGACCCCTTCTTGGTCACCTCGGGGTGATCGTATTGCATTCATCACACGTAAAAAATGGCAGTATGCTTTAGCCACCATGCGTGCTGATGATGGGACAGATGTACGCTATCTCGTGACAGGTGGAAGAATAGAATCACCTTCATGGTCACCCAATGCGCAAATGTTATTGTTTTCTCGTGAAAAAAATGGCTTGCGTAGCGTGTATCGCACACCGAGTTGGGGCGGAAAAGCACAAGCCATTACGCCGGCCAATGAAGATGCATCTGATCCATCGTGGTCACACTAATCAAAAGTGAGGAAATCTATGAAATTAAATAATTATTCAACTCTAGGCATGGCATTGGTGCTATCTATTGGCCTTGTATTCAGTGGTTGTTCTACAACAAAAAATCATGCAATCGTTGATAAAAGCGTTGCGCCTGTTGTAAAAAAAGTTGAAGCTGTAACTCCACCAGCACCAGCACCAGTGCCAGCACCAATCGTGATTGCTGAACCAGCACATCAAATTTATTTTGAATATGACAGTTCAACACTAGATCCATCTGCTGCTGCTATCTTAGATGCTAATGCTGAATGGCTTGTTGCTAACCCAAGCACAAGTATCATGATTGCAGGTAACTGTGATGAACGTGGTAGCCGTGAATATAACTTAGCCCTTGGCCAAGAACGTGCTGATTCTGTAAAAGCACACCTAGCAGCTAGAGGCATTACAAACATTGAAACTGTATCTTTTGGTGAAGAAAAAGCCGTTTGTGAAGGTACTGGTGCAGCTTGTTGGGCACAAAACCGCCGTGCGGACATCACTATTCGCTAAGCAGGTCACATGGAAACGACGAGCAGCTTTGCTCGTCGTTTCTTTTATGACCTTATCCACTTTAAACGCATGTGTAAACCAAAAAAACATGTGGCAAGAAGATAAAGTAGAAATCCTAAGACGGCTTGAAACCAACGAGAAAGAACTCAAACGTATCCAAAATTTCAACCAGAAAAAGAACAACGCAATGGATGCATCCATTCGTGATTTTCAAAAAGACACTTATAGCTTACAGCAACTCTTGAAAGCACATACCTTTCACCATGATATGCTGGAAGCCCGTATTGAAAGTTTAAAACAACAAGCACAACCTCAAAAAGACAACCTCAAAAAGGCAGCAGTACCTCCAAGTATCAAGCATACTATTGCGCCAATCGTTGCCGTTGCCATACCCACTATCGCCAATACGCCACCAGAAAAAATCGAAGATGAAAAAGCATTGTATATGTCGGCTTATCTCGTCTTAAAAAGCAATAGCTATAGTGAAGCCATTCAAAAATTTAATCACCTGTTAAAGCTCTACCCCAAAGGTGAATATGCACACCAAGCCTACTACTGGTTGGGAGAAAGCTATCTCGAACATGAAAGTAGCATGCAAGCTCTGCAATCCTTTCAACATGTGGTCACACATTACCCAAACAGCACCAAACATGCGGCATCAATGTTTAAGTCAGCCCAGCTCTATCTTAAAATCAATCAACAACAAAAAGGAAAGGACACATTACAACAACTCATCCACACCCACCCAAAAGCAGTAGAGAGTCAGCAAGCACAGAACCTGCTTCAGACACAGCACTAAACCACCTACGTATTTTAGAAATATACGATTGTTTTCAAGGTGAAAGCACTTTGGCAGGCTTGGCTTGCTCTCTTATCCGCCTTTCAGGTTGTGATTTACGTTGTCATTATTGTGATACCAAAGAATCATGGTCTTTTAAGAGTGGGAAAAGCATGTCTTTTGAACACATCATGCAAGCGGCACCTCAAGACCTCATTCTAGTGACGGGTGGAGAACCTTTGGCACAACCACAAACACCACAGTTTTTGAAATATTTATGCCAGCAAGCCAAACAAGTTCAACTTGAAACCTCTGGAGCCTATGATATTAGCCAACTGGACCCTCGTGTTCATTGTGTTTTAGATCTTAAAACACCTTCAAGTGGTGAAACGAATCGTATGCTTTGGCATAACTTGCAACACTTACAAGCCAATGATGAAGTGAAGTTTGTTCTATCTGATCGCAATGACTATGATTGGTCCTGTTCAATGATCAAACAACATGGCTTAGAAGAAAAAGAAGCCACCATCCTATTATCGCCAGCATGGCAATGCTTAGACCCTGCCACACTGGGCGAATGGATGCTTGTTGATCAAGTCAAAGCAAGATTACACATTCAACAACACAAGTATATTTGGGGAGATATCAAAGGCATATGACAAACGCCATCGTGTTATTATCGGGTGGGCTAGACTCCACCACGGCTCTTGCTTGGGCCAGAAAAGAAAAACAATGGTCATGCCACACCATCGCCTTTGATTATGGGCAACGACATCGCATTGAATTACAAGCTGCGGCCAAGGTTTCTCATATTTTAGGTGCTGTTAAGCATCATGAAATTAAATTAGATATGCGTAGCATTGGCGGCTCAGCCCTCACAGATAGCATTGATGTGCCAAAAGATCACAGCGATTCGGATGCCATTCCAATCACCTATGTGCCAGCACGAAACCTTATCTTTCTATCCTTAGCAGCTGCTCTTGCCGAACAAGTTGAAGCCACTAGAATAATTATTGGTGCCAACATCGTGGACTATTCTGGTTACCCTGACTGCCGCCCAGCCTTTTTGAATGCTTTTGAAACCACTGTCAATTTAGGTACAAAACAAGGTGTTGAAAAAAGTCCGATGAAAATAGAAGCCCCTCTTTTAGACATGACCAAAGAAGAGATTATTGCGCTTGGTCTTCGCTTGGGTGTGGACTATAGCATGACGCACTCTTGTTATGATCCATCCAAAGATGGTAGATCATGTGGTCACTGCGACTCTTGTCTTTTTCGCCAACAAGGTTTTTTCAACCTTGGCAAACAAGATCCATTGACATATGCATCCTAAGGTTCATCGTTGTTCATCTTTATTTTTCGGAGGCTACGCTTGCAGCTCCTTTTTTTAATCGCCTGTCTTTGGATTTTTAGTCATGAGGTATACGCAGCAGCCACCATTGCTGATGCTGATAAATGGATACAAACCGATTTATCTTCTACCACCATTAGCAGCAACAGTTTGGATCAACATGAGCTAGGGCGATTGCTATTTTTTGACCCTCGCCTTTCTAACCAAGTGCGTTCTTGTGCTACATGCCATCACCCAGGCTTAGGATGGGCAGATGCTTCAGCTCACCCAATGGGTAGCAAGAATGCCCTACAACGCCATACCCCGACATTGGTTAATATTGCCTTTGCCAAACGTTTTTTTTGGGATGGTCGTGGCACAACCCTTGAGAAAAGCATCGCTGAACACATCACATCATTGAATGTGATTCATGGCGAGAAACATGATGTGATTCAAAATATTCGTCACCTTCAACAATACCGCGAACAGTTCAAAGAGATCTTTGCGAAGCAAGATATTGATTTGCAACAAATCAGTGCTGCTATCGCCACATTTATCCGCAGCATAAGCTCAGGAAGTACACCTTTTGACCGTTGGATTGCAGGAGACTCAAGTGCTATTTCCAACAATGCCAAGCGTGGCTTTCATCTTTTCACCCACAAAGCACGTTGTCATCACTGCCATAACAGCCCAAATTTTTCAGACAATAAATTTCACTACATCGGCTTAAACAGTATCGACCCTGGACGCTTTGAAATCACCAAAAAAGATACTGATATGAATGCCTTCAAAACACCAAATTTACGGCACATTGCAGTCACAGCCCCCTACATGCATGATGGTTCAAAGCCTGATTTAAAATCAGTCATTGAATTTTATAACCGTGGCGGTGACCAACAAAATGCGCACAACAAACTCATTCCACTATTATTGAGCGACACAGAGAAAAATGATTTACTACACTTTTTATACAGTTTGACGGGTGAAAACACCGAAGTGATTGTGCCCACACTACCCACCAATATTCAAATACCACGTCAGCTGTTAAACCCAAGCTTCAAAAATGTTTTATAAACCTTAATCTAAAAGGTGGTGACGTTTTGCATGGTGAATAATTCGCCATGCAGCCAAAGCATAACACAACACAAAAGGTGCAAAGATAAATAAACGTGCTTCACCTGAAATATTGACCATCGCCACGGCAGCAAAACCTTGAACACAACATAAGCCACATAAAAACATCGTCACTTGATGATGCGAACATCCTATTTGTACACAAAGCTGATACAAATGAGTACGGTGGGCTTGCCATGCATTTTCACCAGCCAAGATTCTTCGTGACATCGAAAAAACAGTATCAAAAATAAAATGAAACAATAGCAACGGCATCACTAAGAAAGAAGTATGTGAATGATCATACCTTGCTGCAATAATGGCCATCGTGGCAAAGGTGAAACCTAAAAAGGCACTGCCAACATCACCCATGAAAATGCGTGCTGGAGACACATTAAAAAACAAAAAACCCAATGCACCTGCAAAAATGGTATAACAACAAATATAAATAAAATGGCTACCTTGCACAAAGGTAATATACGCAAAAAAAGCACTCACAATCACCGCTGTTCCAGCAGCTAGACCATCAATGCCATCCATGAAATTATAAGCATTGGTCAGACCCAATAACCAAAAAAATGAAATCAACCAACCCACCCAAGACAAGTGAACTTCACCTAAAACAGGCAAACTCATCACATCCAAGACCACACCGCACGACAATAACACCACCACAGCGATCATATGGGTGAATAATTTCACCTTAAATGATTTTGCACTAATATCGTCATAAAAAGAAATGGCCGCAATCAAAAAAGACGAAAAGGCAAAGGCATAAAAATACTCTTCTTTAATATGCGTTTCTTCTCCTAACAGTAAAATACTCAACATCCCAATCATAAATGTCAGAACAATCGCAATGCCACCACCACGAGGCGTGGGTTGATGATGCGAAGAGCGTTCATTGGGAACATCCATAATTTGCACACGACGCAACATCCACCACGTCACCCCTACCGCTAAGAACACCAAACACAATGCAAATAAGCCATGCGTTAAACCAGCTACTAAACCCACATTCATTCCCCTTCTTTTCTTAAGGCCGAACTATCTATACCAGAAGCACTTCACTCAAGTTTAAACATCATAATCATGAGCATAAAAAACAACATCCTTATTGAATGACGATGTAAAAGCATCCCTTTTCTTGCTTCACCTCACCTTAATGATATTATTGCTTTTCAGTCAAATGGGCTCATCAGGGGGAGACACATTGGATATATCAGAGTTACTCACATTTAGTGTGAAAAACAGTGCTTCGGATTTACATGTTTCTGCTGGAGAAGCACCCATGGTTCGTATTCATGGTGAAATGACAAAAATTAAAATGCCAGCCTTTTCAGATCAAGAAGTACAACGCATGGTTTATGATATTATGAATAATGCGCAACGCAAAGATTTTGAAGCAAACTTAGAACTCGATTTCTCATTTGCGCTTGGCGATATTGCTCGTTTTCGTGTGAACTGCTTTTGGCAAAACAGAGGCATGAGTGCTGTCTTTAGAACAATTCCCACTGATATTTTAACCCTTGAACAATTAAAATGTCCAGAATATTTCAAAGAACTTGCCATGTTACCGCGTGGTATTTGTTTGGTCACAGGTCCCACAGGCTCAGGTAAATCAACCACCCTTGCCGCCATGGTTAACTACCGCAATGAAACTGAGCAAGGTCATATATTAACCATCGAAGATCCCATTGAATTTGTGCATCAATCAAAAGCCTCGCTCATTAGCCAACGTGAAGTTGGTCCCCATACCAAATCATTTGCGCATGCCCTTAAAGGGGCGCTGCGTGAAGATCCTGATGTCATCTTGGTTGGGGAAATGCGTGACCTTGAAACCATTGCTCTTGCACTATCTGCGGCAGAAACAGGTCATATGGTCTTTGGTACTTTACATACTTCCTCCGCACCCAAAACCATTGATAGAATTGTCGATGTATTTCCTTCAGCTGAGCAAGGTATGATTCGTTCGATGCTTTCGGAATCACTCAAAGCGGTGATCTCACAAGCACTACTCAAAACCGCCGATGGCAAAGGACGTATCGCCGCACATGAGATCATGATCGGCACACCTGCGATCAGAAACTTGATTCGCGAAAACAAAATACCACAAATGATTTCAGCCATGCAAACAGGGTCAAGAGATGGTATGCAAACATTAGATATGTGCTTGCAAAACTTGCTTAAGAATAGGAAGATAACCACAGAAGCAGCCCTAGAGAAAGCACAAAATAAAAAACTATTTGGTGGATGAGGTAACTTCTATATTATGATGATCGCAGAACAGAAACGTTTCACCATTAAAAAACTATTAACTATCATGGTCAAAAAAGACTCATCAGATCTTTACCTGACCGCTGGCTCAGCACCAGCATACCGTGTGAGTGGTTCCGTCTTACCGCTCAATCAAGACCCACTCACACCAGTAGAATCTGAGCAATTGGCTAGTTCGACCATGAACGAAAAGCAACGGGCTTATTTTGCTGAGTACATGGAAATGAATCTCGCCCTTAGTTACCCTGAATTAGGTCGTTTTCGTGTCAATATTTTTCGCCAACGCAGTTGTGTTGGTATGGTTATTCGCCTCATTAAAACAGAAATACCAAGTATCGAAGACTTATCATTACCTGATATTTTCAAAGATATTTCAATGAGCAAACTTGGTCTTGTTATTATGGTAGGAGCAACAAGCTCTGGTAAATCCACCTCTTTGGCTGCGATGATTGACTGGCGAAACCGCCATCAAAATGGTCATATTATTACCATTGAAGATCCTGTGGAATTTGTTCATCGTCATAAAAAATGCATTATCACCCAACGTGAAGTCGGTACCGACACCCTTGATTTTAAATCCGCGCTTAAAAACACCTTGCGCCAAGCACCCGATGTGATTCTCGTGGGTGAGATTCGCGACCGTGAAACCATGGAGCATGCCTTAGAGCTCGCTGAAACAGGCCATTTATGCATGGCGACTTTGCATGCTAATAACTCCAACCAAGCATTAGAACGTGTGGTCAACATGTTTTCTGAAGAAATGCATGCACAGGTTCAGCTTAACTTGGCTTTAAATCTAAGAGCTATTCTTTCACAACGTTTAATCAAAACCCCTGATGGTGGACGTGCTGCGGTGATTGAAATTCTCGTCAACTCACCACGTATTTCTGATTTAATCATCAAAGGTGCCATTACAGAAATAAAAGAAGCCATGCAAGAGGGTTCTAACTATGGCATGCAAACCTTTGATCAACATTTGTTTACACTCTGGAAATCGGGTCGCATCACAGAAGATGATGCACTGAATTACTCAGATTCAGAAAACGATATCCGCTTACGTATCAAAATGTCAAAATTATCTGTTGATAATGAAGAAGAAGAAGAAGAAGAAGTCATTGATGACTTTGATGATATGGATAACGATAGTCCATTAGAGTTGCAAATCTGATGGCTGACTGGCACTTAATTGATGACTTATTACTCATTGCCCATAAAAATGGGGCATCTGATCTGATCTTACGCACAGATGACCGTGTACGCATGCGTATTCATGGCCAAATTGTGACCATAGCACCCAAAAAGATTCCACCTCAAAGCCGTAAAATGATCAAAGCAATGATTGAGCATACCATGCGCCTGATGTCTAATAAAATAGACATCGAACGTGAACACAGCCTTGATTACCATTACTCTTTAGAAAATGTTGCACACTTTCGCATGCATATTTTTCACACACGCAATAACTTTGGCATTGTTGCTCGGATTATTCCTAAAGCCATTCCCACTTTTGAAGACCTAAAGTTACCTCCTATCACGCAAGCCATTAGCGCCCTTCGCAATGGGCTTGTGCTTGTTGCAGGTGCAACAGGATCGGGTAAAAGCACAACACTTGCGGCTATTTTACAATATGTGATTAAGAATCGACCTGCACATGTCATCACAATGGAAGATCCGATTGAATTTTGTTATGACTCTAAGTATCAAGGCACTGTCACACAACGCGAAATTGGCCGTGATGTTGAAAGTTATAACCAAGGTTTACATGATGCTTTGCGTGAAGCGCCTGACCTGATCATGGCTGGAGAAGCACGTAGCCCAGAGGTCATTCAATTATCACTGACCGCAGCCGAAACGGGTCATTTAGTCATGGCCACGGTTCATGCAACATCTGCGATCGGCACACTACAGCGATTGACCGCCTCCTTTCCTCTCGATCAACAAAAAATTATTCGTGATCGTCTTGGTGAAAATCTAAGAGCCATTATTGTGCAAAAGTTATTACCCAAGAAAAATGGTAAAGGGCGTGTCGCAGTATTTGAAATCATGATCCGAACATCTGTGGTTAAACATTTTATTTTTGATCCTGGGCGTTGGAGTGAGATTCCAAAAGCGATGGAAGATGGGCATGATTTATTTGGTAGCCAATCTTTTGACCAATGCTTACAGCAACTCGTTGAAACAGAACAAGTAGATTATGATGAAGCCATCAACCATGCCATTTATCCTGAAGAGTTTTCCATGCGCATGGGACGTGATTAAGCTTGAAAGGCACGCATAAGGCCTTCGGCCTTATGCTCTGTTTCGAGCTTTTCCAGCAAAGGATCTGAATCAGCAACAATACCAGCACCTGCTGCCCAATGTAATTGGCCATGATCATGCCAAAAGGTACGGATAAGAATATTCATATCTGCACTACCATCCCAAGCAATATAACCCACCCCACCTGTATAAGGACCACGTGCTTGCGCTTCAAGCTCATGAATAATTTGCATACAACGAAGCTTCGGACAACCTGTAATGGTGCCACCAGGAAACATCGCACAGAATAAATCGACCACATCGTGGTCTTTTTTTAATGTTGCTTGAATATTAGAGACAATATGTTGCACAGTTGCATAACGTTCAATCACCATGCACTCATCCACATGCACACTTCCTGGCTCACAGACTCGACCCAAATCATTGCGTTCGAGATCAACCATCATAATGTGTTCGGCACGTTCTTTTTCAGATAATAAAAGTTCTGAACATAGCAATACATCATCATCGCCTTTACCACGCTTTCTTGTGCCAGCAATGGGTCTTGTTTGCACAACACCATCATGAGACAAAGAAAATAAACGTTCAGGTGATGCAGACAAAATCTTAATGTCAGGCAGGTCAACATAGCAAGAAAAAGGAGCTGGGTTTTCTGATCTTAAGGCAGCATAAAGGTCTAATAAATCTTTTTCAGGAAAAGGTGTCTGCCAAAAACGCGCAATATTACTTTGAAAAACATCACCCGCATAAATATAAGAGCGTACTTTTTTAACAGCTTGTTGGTATTGTAAATCATCGCTTTCCACAATGGATGAAGGTTTTTTTATGGCTTTTCTATTAAAGGGAACTTGGGCTTGATAAAGTAGGTTTTGTAGAAAATCTAGTTCTTTTTCATTCTGATTTGAGCACAACTCAATCATTTGTGTTTCGTGTTCAAACACCATACTCCAGTCAGGATAATGCAAGACTAAGTGAGGTGCAGCTGTCTGCGTTTTAGGTTGATTGATTTTATCTTCAAACAATGCAACAGCTTCATAGTTAGCATAAATAAAACACTGTATTGCGGTTGATTGATATGTTTTCTGAGTCAGGCTATTGCGCCATGTGGCTAGAAAATCTTGCGCATCTTCACGATGAGAGCAATGCTCTGTTTGACCTAAAGAAGAGATTAGCATATCTCTACCAGAACCTTTAGGGTCTTCTAATAATGCTAAGTATTGACTGGGATAGGCTGATAACAAGTCGTATGCCCTTAATCCAGAAGGATTGGGCAGACGACGTGTAAAAATATCCACTTTTTAAATTAAGCGAAAGCTTTTAGGATAAGGGTTGCATTTGTACCACCAAAGCCAAAAGAATTGGACATAGCGATATTTAACTTAGCATCTCTTGCTTCATTAGGAACATAATCAAGATCACACTCTGGATCAGGTGTATCTAAATTAATCGTTGGTGGAACGATTGATTTTTGTAAACCTAAAACTGTCAATGCAGCTTCAACACCACCAGCGGCACCCAACAAATGACCAATCATTGATTTCGTAGATGAAATCATGAGTTTATTTGCATGATCACCAAAAACGGTTTTAATGCCTTGCGTCTCAGCAAGATCACCTGCAGGTGTTGATGTACCATGGGCATTAATATAATCCACTTCTTCAGGATTAATTTTTGCACCATCCAGTGCTTGCCGCATACAACGCACACCACCTTCACCACTAGGTGAAGGTGCAGTCATATGATGCGCATCACCAGACATACCATAACCAATGACTTCAGCTAAAATATTAGCACCTCTTGCTTTTGCACTGTCCAGTGACTCAAGCATTAAGACACCCGCACCTTCACCCATCACAAAACCATCACGGTCTTTATCCCATGGGCGAGAAGCTTGTTCTGGTGAATCATTGCGTTTTGATAAGGCGCGTGCAGCACAAAAACCACCGATACCCATTTCACAAACACATGCTTCAGAGCCACCAGCCATCATCGCATCAACGACACCACGACTAATCATTTCATACGCATCACCAATCGCATGCGTACCCGTTGCACAAGCGGTTACCGTTGCAGAGTTTGGCCCCTTTGCACCCGTTAACATCGAAATCCAACCTGATGTCATATTGATAATGGTCATTGGAATGAAAAAAGGTGATATTTTTCTTGCGCCACCTTTTTCATACGCACGTAAAGTGCGTTCGATAGCAGCAATGCCACCAATACCAGAGCCGACCATTACGCCAACACGCTCAGCATTTTCTTCAGTAATTTCTAGCCCTGAATCTTTTAGGGCTAATTGTGCAGCAGCCACACCATACTGAATGAATGTATCCATTTTTTTCGCATCTTTACGATTAATGAAGTCATTAACTTCAAAATCAGGTACTTCACCAGCAATTGTTGTACTCATTCCTGTACTAGGTGCATCAAACCGAGAAATTTGACGAATACCAGATTGACCATTAACAATGCCTTGCCACGTCTTATCCGTACCTGTACCTAGTGGCGTAATAAGACCAACGCCTGTGATGACGACACGTTTATTCACTGTTTACTCAGCTTTTTCTGCAATGTAGTCAACAGCATTTTGAACGCTTTGAATTCTTTCAGCATGCTCATCTGGAATCTCAATTCCAAACTCTTCTTCAAAAGCCATGACCAATTCAACCGTATCTAAAGAATCCGCACCTAAATCGTCAACAAACGAAGAATCTAAGGCAATTTCAGATTCATCTACGTTTAACTGTTCAGATACAATCTTTGTTATTTTCGCTTCAATTTCAGCAGACATTCCATGTCCTCCCAATAATAATCATACAATTTCGATGTACGAATGTTTATCAAAAAACTGTTTTCTTACATATACATGCCACCATTGACATGCAATACCTGTCCAGTGATATATGCAGATTGATCACTTGCTAAAAAAGCAACTGCGCTAGCAATATCTTCTGGCGAACCGAGTTTACCCAGCGGAATTTGACTTGCAAGATTTTGCTTTGCATCATCACCCAACTGGTCGGTCATATCTGTGGCAATAAAACCTGGCGCAACCGCATTCACACGAATCGCACGAGAACCAACTTCACGTGCTAATGAACGTGTCATTGCTTCCACACCACCTTTACTTGCACAGTAGTTAAGTTGCCCAGGGTTACCCATACTGGCAACAACAGATGATACATTAATAATAGAACCTGCTTTTGCTTTCATCATGGGTCGCAAGACCGCCTGACTTAAGTAAAAAACAGAGTTTAAATTTGTATTTAAAACTCGACTCCAATCATCTTCTTTCATGCGCATGGCCAAACCATCACAGGTGATTCCTGCATTATTGACCAACACATCAAGACGACCAAAGTGCTTGACCGTTTCAGTCACAAAAGCTTTGGCAGCTTTCGCATCAGAAACATCAACGGCGCGTGCCATCACTTTGACATCATAGGCTTGCGTTAATTCTTGTGCGATTTTTTCAATGGTCTCAATACGTGTACCACATATCGCAAGTGCGTAACCTTGCTTGGCTAATAAAGTTGCAATACTTTTACCAATACCGCGACTCGCACCCGTGACCATAACAACTTTGAGATTATCCAATGTGTTCTCCAACGCGCTCTAAAGATTTTAATAGTTGTTCTGCATGATCAGTCGCTAAAGCCAAGGCTTTTCGATCAATACGACGCATCAAACCCGTTAAAACTTTGCCAGACCCCATTTCCACAACCGCATCAACACCACTGCTCAACATACCATGCATGCTTTCATTCCAGCGCACAGGCTTAATCAACTGCTGCACTAAAGCCACACGTATTTGCTCAGGATCTTGTAACGAGACTGCCAAAGCATTGCTCCAAACAGGACAATCTGCTTCGTTAAACACAACTTCTAAACATTTTTTTTCCATTGCATTTGCTGCGGATTGCATCAACGGTGTATGCGAAGGTACACTCACATTTAAAGCAAGGACACGGCGCGCGCCTTCAGCCTGAGCAACATCCATAAAACGATCCACCGCAGCGGCATGACCTGCAACCACAATTTGACCGGGGCAGTTATCATTAGCAGCCCAAACTTTATCGCTATCACGGCTTATTTGCGCACATAATTCATCAATTTTAATACGCTCAAGACCCAATATAGCAGCCATTTTTCCTTCTTGCTCAGCCACAGCATCGGTCATCACCTGACCACGAAACGCGACCAAACGAAGTGCGTCTTCAAAGTTTAATACCTTTGCAGCAACCAAAGCAGAGTATTCACCCAAGGAGTGACCTGCAACGGTGCTTGCTTCAATACCTGCGTGTTCACGCCATAAACGCAATAAAGCAATAGAGGCGGTTAACAAAGCAGGTTGTGTATACACTGTTTGCGCCAGTTTCGTTTCATCTTTCAATAATGCGGCCACATCATAACCTAAGGTATCGGAGGCTTGTTCCACAGTTTCAAGCATCACGGGGTATTGCGATGCATTGGCAAGCATACCCGCATATTGAGACCCTTGACCTGGGAATAAAAAAGCTATTTTGCTCATTTCTTACTCCAACGTATCAAATTGGCACCCCAAGCAAAACCTGCACCAAAAGCCTCTAACAACAACATTTGTCCTTCTTGCAAAGAACCCTTTTTATACAAATCGTGTAATGCCAAAGGCACACTTGCAGAAGACGTGTTTGCATGTTTATTGACAGTCATCGCGACACGCTCTAAGGGCATACTAAGTTTTTTTGCGGTCGCATTGATAATACGTTGGTTGGCTTGGTGTGGTATTAACCAATCAATATCAGCATGCTTCATATTATGAAGTTCTAAAATTTCTTCAACAACTTCACCCAACTTACGTACAGCGATACGAAAAACTTCATTACCGCGCATTTCAACAGCGACAGCATGAACAGGATTAAGCAAAGAATCTAATTGGTCGGGTGATGCACCTGAATGGTTTTTCTTGGCTTGCAATAGCGAGCAATATGCACCATCGCTGTGAAGTACAGAACCTAAAATACCGCCTTCTTCTTCATTGCATTCTAAAACCACCGCACCTGCACCATCACCAAATAAAACACAGGTATTGCGATCATTCCAATCTAAAAGACGTGTCATGCTTTCAGCGCCAATCAACAAAGCACGGCGATACATACCTGCTCGCATCATGCCATCTAACTGAGCTAGACCAAATACAAAGCCAGAACATACAGCTTGTATATCCCATGCAGGAAAACCCTTGCCGCCTAGCTTGTGTTGCACAATGCTAGCGGTAGAAGGAAACACCATATCTGGTGTCGTGGTCGCTACAATTAAGACATCAATATCATCGATGCTTAAACCAGCATCAAGTAAAGCTTCTTGAGCGGCCGCAACCGCAAGATCTGAGGTCTGTTGATCGTTAGCTATAATGTGCCGCTGTTCAATACCCGTACGCTCAAGAATCCATTCATTAGATGTATCAAGAAATTGACATAAGGATTCATTTGTCATGACTCGCTTGGGTAAATAAGCACCACAACCTTTAATATGCGTATACATTTTATTCATCAACCCATTCAACCATTGACTGTGCAATTTCATCCACTAAGTGTACAGAAGCTTCACAGTGCGCTGCCATAATAGCACTCACATAAGATTTTGCATCCGCAGACCCGTGACTTTTCACCACAATACCATTTAAACCCAATAAAGGCGCGCCATTATAACGGCCTGGATCCATTGAATCTTTAAAGCGGTTCATAGCCTTTTTTGCAAAGACCATGCCCACTTTTGCGGATAAACTCGACATAATATTTTTCTTAAGCTGATGAACCATGAATTTAGCCGTGCCTTCAAGTGTTTTTAAAGCAACATTACCAACAAAGCCATCACACACGATCACGTCCACATTACCAGAAAAAATATCAGTACCTTCGACATTACCAATAAAATTTAAATTGGAGGCTTCAAGCTGCTTTGCCGCTAACTTAATCACATCAGTACCTTTAATGGACTCACTACCAATATTAAGCAAACCCACACGTGGTTTCTTAATCGCTGCTGCCGTATGCATATAACTTGAACCCATGCTGGCAAACTGCAATAAATGACTTGCACTACAATCCACATTCGCACCAGCATCAAGCATTAAGCTATAGCCACCATGCATATCGGGAATTTTAGATGCAATCGCAGGACGATCGACACCTTGTACTGTGCGCAAAATCAAACGCGGGATTGCCATTAAGGCGCCAGTATTACCAGCACTCACAAAAGCATCCCAACTACCATCTTGTAAAAGACGGCTTGCCACATGCATACTTGAATCTTTTTTACGACGCAAAGCCATTGCAGGCGCTTCACTCATATCAATGATTTGACTCGCAGGAATCAACGTAACACGATCACTCAAACCCCGCTGTTCTAAAGCAGGTGCTAAAATATCAGGTTGGCCAACCACACCTAAATGAATGTTTTTTTCACTATCTACAATCATTTTCGCAGCATCAAGCACCATATTGGGTGCTTGGTCACCACCGTGTCCATCCAATAGGATTCTGGACACTTGTGGTTGGCTTTCAGCTATAGTCATACTGATCCGATCAGTCTTCAGCGACAGTCAAAACCTCGCGGCCACGATATTCACCACAGCCTCCGCAAGCATGATGCGGACGAATTGTCTCACCACAGTTAGGGCATTCACTTACTGCTGAAACAGTCATTTTATCGTGCGAACGTCTCATATTTCTTTTAGACGCACTGGTTTTCCGTTTAGGAACTGCCATGTCAAAACCTCTCTAATTCAATCTTTCTTTTCAAAAGCCAACGAACGTAGTCCAGCAAAAGGGTGCAATACATCCACCTGATCGCACTGACATTGTCCACGATTACGATTAACACCACACTTTGTGCATAAGCCTTTACACTTCTTTTTACACAAAGATGACTGATTTTGATTCAGCCAGATCTCTTCTCGTAATATATCTAATATATTCAAGTCACCTGGCTTTTCCACCAAGTCTCTTGTTTCATCATCCGTTTCAAAACTAAAAAACAATGATAGTTTTTTCTGATAAGCTCGTACTGTTTTATCTTGGCAACGCATACAACGGTCTTCACCATCAAACGACCATTCGATATCAAGCTTAAAATCACCATATTCACGCTGTAAGTCTAATGAACAGATGACATCTGAGCAAACCCATTGAGGACTTTCAATATTATCCACATCACAATCTTGCAATAATTCTTTAGGAATGGTTCCGTTGAATTGCCAACCTGTTGAAGCAAGTTCGATCAACACAACCTGCATTTTCTCGTGCAGATCATACCTCCAGTACACTCAAATGTGGCGCGCATTATGGTCATCACTTAATATCGGTCAAGTGATAGCTTGTTATTTCAACATGTTTGAAACAATAAAAGGTGTTTTTTTAGCTCTATTTTACCTCTACTTTCCTTCACATTCCTTTTTTATCAAAAAAAAACGTTAACATTCCAGCTTTTAAACAAAGTTAATGTACAAAG
Source organism: Mariprofundaceae bacterium (assembly GCA_030950585.1). Lineage (GTDB taxonomy): Bacteria > Pseudomonadota > Zetaproteobacteria > Mariprofundales > Mariprofundaceae > JAUZRG01. Next base: position 25,234 of record JAUZRG010000133.1, read on the forward strand.
TCAATACCTATGCCACTTAAGAGCATATCCTTTGCATTGACCATTGTTTTCATTGATATTTTGCTAATGAGCTCCTGAATAAAAACACCATTGGCATTTTCCCCACACGTTTTTAGTACCTGAAGTACTTGTTTTTGTGCGAGAAACCACATCTTTAGATCATG
>JAUZRG010000134.1 GCA_030950585.1 Mariprofundaceae bacterium
ACTAAACTATTTTAAATTCCCAAGAATGAGCATTGCTTATAGAAAAGCGAGTATAGAAGAACAAGAGCTATGGAAAAGCACAGCCTTACTTTTAAAGGGTAGTGAGCGTCGCTGTTTCATGGGACGCATAGTTAAGCTCCTGGGGTGGGCAAGTCTTTGCAGAGAAAACGCTTGGGTGGAACGGCTGCACAATTCGCAAAGGTCAGCAAGAGCATAGCAGAGGTAAATCTTTTGAAGATCTATTTACCCTACGTGGTCGACGGCGAATTGAAGAGAAGTTACCTAATTTTCTTGATGATATTCGTTTAATTGTTGAGCCAGTTAGTCAAACTGACCCAACCTTTAGAAGCACACGTATTTACTCCCCACTTAGTTCTGGTGAAGTACGTTTGAGACTAATCAAGGAATACAAATACAAGAAAAGTGAATTGCTATGCTTACGAATAATTCGCACAAAACTTAACGATCTATTTGAAAAAAGTTAGGAAGTGTTTACCTCTGAAGAAAATATCGGAAACGGATGATATTTTTAATGAAATCCACAGGCTCAACAAAGAAGCAGATGAGAACGATGGCGTGTTGAGAATATCCTTAGATACCAAGGCAACAGTGCTTATTGGGATGTTATCGCGAGGTGGTCACAATCGGCAAGGTACTAACGCCTGTGATCACGACTTTCAAGCTGATGCAAAGCTCGTCCCTTTCGGCATTCTTCTGCCCCACAATGGCAAAAGCCACCTGTGGTTTAGCGAAAGCAAAGTAACGGCAGATTTTATGATTGATCAGATTGCAGCGATGATACCGCGCTGGAAATCAGATTATGATATTCACACCTTAGTAATCAACGTAGATAATGGCCCTGAATATAGCGGACGCCGCACTCAGTGGTTAAAACGAATGGTGGAGCTTTCTGATGCTAATCAGGTGAGCATTCAACTGGCCTACTATCCTCCATATCATAGTAAATATAATCCAGTAGAACGACTTTGAGGTCTGTTGGAAAACCATTGGAAAGGCGAAATAATTGACTCAATTGACTCAATTGACAAGGCTCTAGGTTTGGCTCGAAGCATGACGTACTGCAATTTAAAGCCAACTGTTTGAAAAATTTCAAAAACTTACCTATCAGGTATTACAGTGGCTAAAAGTATCATGAAAAATATCGAGAGTCGCCTTGATCGTAAGCCTGGATTGGAGAAGTGGTTTATCAAGATAGTACCCAAAATCGGATGATTTATTGTTGCCGTGACCCTTACTTGTTGGGAAGATGTCATGCCCACACTCTAACAATCATGAGCCTTTGGTGAATACGGGGAATCACTGAAGCCCAGTACCAACTACTCAGCCATACAAAAAAACAAAAAGTTTCTTTAATATCAATAAGATAAGTAAGAACCATTATTTTGATGGTCAAGCTAAGAGAAAAGCTAAGTCATTGAAATATATAGCTATTAATTTTAACCGTCAATCTTCAATGTGTTTTTAAAAAGGAGTCTTTCCTTTAAAAACAATGACTTAGTATGGCTGAGTAGTTACAAGGAATGATCTAAAACAATTTGAGTATGAAAGATCGGGCTTTAAGATTATCGTGCGAAGTTCGGCGTGTTGTTTAGATTTTATATGCAAAATGGGCTTTTTAGTCACTCCCAAAACCGATATGTTATCTTTTAGGATAGATTCAGCTTCTATGAGAGTGACTATTTTTCAAATGTTAAAAGCGGAAAAAAGCACCTGCGAATGGGCCTGCAAATGTGGTGTCAACTTTAAGACCAACTTTATCAACTTTTAATGCAATGTGACGGTAGCCTGCATAAACACCGAGTGTGGGCAGTGGTGAGAATTCAACTTGAGCTTGTGCATCTAAGAAGCTATTGCCGCCATAACCAAGATAACCAACATTGGCAGTCACACCGACAAAGTCAGCCAACGCAACACGGCCACGTAGACCAATGGTTGGGATAGGAACATTGGCAGAAACAGCTTTGGATAAGCCAGTGCTGCTTAACATGGCTTTGGAACTCACAAATTTTAAGCTGCTTTCAATACCAAGTTGAAGGCGTGATGGCATATCATCCATGTTTAGAAGATAATAGGTATAACTTAAATCAATGATACTACTATCTAGTGTAGACGTGACATTGTTTTTGAAGCTTTGACCATTGAAACTTACAGGTGCGGTAACTGTTTTGGTTCCACTAAATTTTAGTGGCATATAAGAAAGGCCAAAACGTGAATCACCTAGTTGAATTGCGGCTTCTAAGGTTACATTACTACTTTTGGTCATGGCTAATGTGTTATCTAGGTTTAGGGTGCTACCAAGAACGCCTGCACCTGTAGAAGAAATGCTACCTGTAGAGCTGATGCTTGCATAGCCAGCTTTGAGCATGATGGTTTCATCTGCATACGCTGGTGTGAGCATGCAAGTTAGTAGGGGAATGGCCCATAGTTTTTTAAACATTTTTAACTCCTTTTGAGCCAAAGATGACGAAGTCCATTGTCAAAGGCAAATACTATCGCTAAGGTTCGCCACCTTTTGCAGGGCATGGGCTCTGTTTGGTAGTAATGGAGGGTACAATGCGTGCTTTAGATTCAGTAACTCAGGAACAGTTACGTGACGATATTCCGACTTTTCGTGAAGGCGATACAGTCCGTATCAATGTCCGTGTGGTGGACTTTAAAGATGCTAAGGGTGGCAAGGTAGAACGTCGTGAGCGTATTCAAGCTTACGAAGGCCTTGTGATCGCAAGACATAATAATGGAATTTCAAGTTCATTTACTGTTCGTAAAATTTCTAACGGTATTGGTGTTGAACGTATTTTTCCTTTGCATTCACCAATGTTAGAAAGCATCAATGTTGTTCGTAAGGGCGTGGTACGTCGTGCTAAACTTTATTATATGCGTGAGCGTCGTGGTAAAGCAGCTCGTATCCGTGAACGTCGTAGTTAATCTTTAATATATAATCTTTACTTTTTAATCTAAAGGCTTCCATTTGGAAGCCTTTTTTGTTGCTTGTGTGTTGGCTTTTGCCAATAATTGCGCCTTGTAACTATTTAGCACTATTAATAAAATGATTGTTCGTGTTTTCTAGGAGAGTTTATGACCAAGCGTACTGACTTTTTTCAGGCTCCGCTATCTGATGAGCCTGTATTGCAGGCTATCGAAGAAGAATTGGGTAGACAGCGTCATACCTTAGAGTTGATTGCCAGTGAGAATATTGTGTCGCGTGCTGTCATGCAGGCACAAGGTTCGGTATTTACGAACAAGTATGCTGAAGGTTATCCTGGAAAGCGCTATTACGGTGGCTGTGAATATGCGGATAAGATTGAGTCTTTAGCTCAAGACCGTGCCAAAGAAATCTTTGGTGTGAAGCATGCCAACGTTCAACCTCACTCAGGCTCTCAAGCCAATATGGCTGTTTACATGGCTTGCCTTAAAACAGGCGATACCGTCATGGGCATGGATTTATCGCATGGTGGTCACTTGACGCATGGTAGCCCGGTGAACTTTTCAGGTCGTCTTTATAATGTTGTGGCTTATGGTGTGCGTGAAGACAATCAATTGATTGATTATGATGAGATGGAAGCCTTGGCACAAGAACACAAGCCAGCCATGATTATCGGCGGTGCTTCTGCTTACGAACGTGAGATTGATTTTGCCAGAATGCGTCAAATTGCAGATAGCATTGGTGCGATCTTGATGGTTGATATGGCGCATTATGCAGGTTTAATTGCTGCTGGTGAGTACCCCTCTCCTGTTGGACATGCACATGTGATCACGACCACAACCCATAAAACATTGCGTGGACCTCGTGGTGGTTTGATTTTAACAGATAGCGATGACTTAGCGAAGAAAATCAATAGCCGCATTTTCCCAGGCATTCAGGGCGGTCCTTTGGTGCATGTGATTGCTGCCAAAGCAGTTGCTTTCGGTGAAGCTTTAGCTGACCTCTTTAAAGAAGATCAAAAACAAATTATCAAAAATGCGCGTGCAATGGCGCGTGTGATGACCGAAAATGGCGCGAAAATTATTAGTGGTGGCACGGATTGTCATATGTTCCGTGTGGATGTTCGTCCTCAAGGCCTAACGGGTAAAGATGCTGAAGCTGCATTAGAAGCCGCTGGTATCACAACCAATAAAAACACCATTCCTTATGATCCAGCTTCACCTTTTGTGACCAGTGGTGTGCGTCTTGGCACTGCCGCGATCACAAGTCGTGGCATGGGTACAGCCGAAGCAGAAGCGATTGGTGCAATGATCATGAACGTGCTTAATAACCCAACGGATTCAGATGTGTGTGCGCGTGTTGCAGCAGAAGTTCGCACCATGACTGATCGTTTCCCGATTTACGAAGCTTAGTACTAAAGGTGCATTGCCCATTTTGTCACCATGAAGATACGCGTGTGATTGATTCTCGCGTGGTGGAAGATGGGCATGCGGTGCGTCGTCGTCGTAAATGTGAAAATTGTAAAAAACGTTTCTCTAGTCTTGAGCGTATCCAATTACGCTTACCATTGGTTATTAAGCGCGGTGGTCTGCGGCAGCCCTTTGATGTGGAGAAGATTCGCCTAGGCATGCAAAAGGCGTTGGAAAAAAGAGCAATCACAGCTCAGCAGCTCGATCAAGCTGTGGAAAAAGTGTTATATGAAATTGAAGAAACGGCTGAGCAAGAAATGTTGTCTTCTCAGCTTGCCTTGTGTGTGATGGGTGTTTTACAGGCGCTGGATGGCGTGGCCTATGTGCGATTTGTGTCTGTGTATCAAAAGTTTGAAAGTGTAGAAGAATTTATTACAGTGGTTCGCCAAACCATGCAGATTAAAGATTGAGTCGGGGTTTAACATGAAAATAGCCGTATTAGCAGGTGATGGAATCGGACCAGAAATTGTGCAGGAAGCTGTCAATGTCTTGGATACCTTAGCAAAAATTCATGCTTTAGATGTTCAGTATGATTATGCTGATGTGGGTGGTGCTGGTTACGAAAGCGCAGGCACACCTTTACCTGCTGAATCTCTTGCTTTAGCAAAAAAAGCGGATGCTGTTTTACTTGGTGCGGTTGGTGGCCCTCAGTGGGAAAGCTTAGATAAGCCGCTTCGTCCTGAGGCTGGTCTGTTGAGTTTACGCTATGAATTAGGGCTTTTTGCCAATTATCGTCCTGCAAAAGTGCATGAGCAACTCATTGATGCCTCCACATTAAAAGCTGATGTGGTACGTGGTGTTGATATTTTAGTGGTACGTGAACTTGTCGGTGGCATTTATTTTGGCCAACCTAGAGGTATCAAAACCCTTGATGATGGGCAACAGCAGGGTAGTAATACTCTTGTTTATACGACTTCTGAAATTGAACGCATTGCTCATATTGCCTTTCAAGCTGCACGCAAACGCAGCGGTCGTGTTTGTTCTATTGATAAAGCGAATGTGCTTGAAAGCACAGAGCTTTGGCGGCAGGTTGTCTGCCGTGTGCATTCAGAAGAATATAGCGACGTGGAATTGAGTCATATGTATGTTGATAATGCAGCGATGCAATTGATTCGTAACCCTAAGCAATTTGACGTGATGTTAACGACGAATATGTTCGGTGATATTTTATCCGATGAAGCGTCAATGTTAACTGGGTCAATCGGTCTTTTACCTTCTGCATCCTTAGGGAAAGAACATGCCATGTATGAACCTATTCACGGTTCAGCTCCTGATATTGCAGGTCAAGATAAGGCTAATCCTTTGGCTACGATTTTATCGGTTGCGATGATGTTGCGTTATTCATTGGGAAGAGAAGATATGGCTGATAAGATAGAACAAGCTGTTGAACAAGTGTTGGCAAATGGTGTGCGTACGGCGGATATTGCGGTGTCTGGTGAATATTTTATTGGCTGTGCAGCGATGGGTCATGCTGTTTGTGCGCAATTAGAGGCGATGTGATGAGCGATTTTCTTCCTAAAAAAGATGGTTATAATGTTGCTGTTCTGGGTGCAACAGGAGCGGTTGGTCAAACCATGCTGGATATTCTGGCAGAAAAAGACTTTCCTATTGCTGAGTTAGTGCTTATTGCATCTTCGCGGAGTGCTGGCAGTAGTATTTCTTTTAAAAAGAAAGATTATATTGTTCAAGATATTGAAAAATTTGATCCTCTAGGTTTAGATATTGCCTTGTTTTCAGCAGGTGGTGGTACTTCTTTGAAGTATGCCCAATTATTTGCTGATGCTGGGTGTTATGTGGTGGATAATTCAAGCGCGTGGCGTATGGATGATGAAGTTGCGCTAGTCGTGCCTGAAGTGAATCCAGAAGCCTTGGAAATGGCAAAAGACAACCGCATTATTGCCAACCCTAACTGCTCAACCATTCAAATGGTTGTGGCATTGAAACCATTGCATGATGAGGTGCCAATTCAACGTGTGGTGGTCTCAACTTATCAAGCGGTAAGCGGTGCTGGTGGCAAGGGTATTAAAGAGCTATCAGAACAAACACAAGCATTATTAGCATGTCAGGAAGCAAAAACGGATATTTTTTCAAGTCGTATCGCTTTTAATGTGATTCCACATATTGATGTGTTTATGGATGATGGTTACACCAAAGAAGAACAGAAAATGATTTTAGAAACGAAAAAAATCATGGGATCAGACATTGCTGTGACGGCGACCACTGTTCGTGTGCCTGTTTTCTACGGTCATTCGGAATCTATTAACATCACATTTAAAGATGCTTTGAACGCAGAAAAAGCAAGAAGTATTTTGGCAGATGCTTCAGGCATTGCTGTGGTGGATGATCCAAGTGGTGAAGATTACCCTACAGCTGTCGATGCTGCGGGTAATGACAGTGTTTGGGTAGGACGTATTCGTGACGATGCGTCATGTGAGAACAGTTTGCACCTATGGGTAGTGGCCGATAACGTGCGTAAAGGTGCAGCCTTAAATGCTGTGCAAATTGCAGAGATTTTGATCGCGTCTTAAGTATTAATGGTTGAGTTATTGAGATAATGGAGAAGGTTTATGCAGCATAAATTGCAGGTTTTTCTGATACAGTTGTGTGCACTTTGCATGTTTGTAGGAAGTAGTTATGCTGTTTCTTTGGGTGACATCAAAATTAAAAGTCACTTAGGGGAATACTTCGATGCTGAAGTTCCGCTACGTTTAAGCGCGAATGAAAGTGTCTCTGATGTGCAAGTAGAAATGGCTTCTCCTGCCGACTATCGCATTTTAGAAGTCTATCGAGAGGCGGGCTTGAACGCTATTCGCTTGGATGTGAAAGGCGATCAGCAAGATGGAAAGATTGTTTTAAATTCAACCTCTATCCTTAACTCTCCTTTTTTTAATATTATTCTAAAAGTTCAGTTGGGTCGTGCAACACACTTTAAAACATACGGTGTGTTTTTAGACCCAGCCAGCACGAAGTCAGCAGCTCCCGTAAAACCCAGAGTGGAATCTGGTTCTGCATGGGTAGAAGCCTCCAAGAATAAAGTTGAAGATTCAGTCCCAACGCCAGCACCACTAAGCCCAAGCTTAGCAGCTCCTTCTCTTGCTGTGCCTCCTATTAGTTTACCAGCTCTTCCTGTTGCGACAGCACCTAAAAACATATTGGTTAAACCGACCAAAACAGCAGCTGTGATGGCAGACGAAAAAAACAATATGACCAATGCGCAAGAAGTAGAAGCGGCCGCAGAGGAAGTTTTACCAACACCAGTACCTAAAGTAGATCCTCAGATTCAACCCATAGAAAAACAAGCTTTATTCCCGCCCGCAGAAAAACCAGTGGCAAAAGCAATATTACCTCATGAGGAACGTCTTCAACGTTCTGAAGAAGAGCTTGAGATGAGTGATCCCTTTTCGCGTCTCTTTGATGAAGATTTTGTACGTAAAAAAGAAGTTTATAATGATAGCCTTTTATCTATAGATGATGACCCACTTCTCAAAGCAGATGTAAATGAACCTGTGATTGTGGCTGAAAATGTCATGCCTACGCCAAAGGTTGAAAAACTGACTTTCAAAGCACAAAATCGCCAACCGATTACCACTCCAGTTCCTCGCCAACCTATCGCTGCTGCCCCAGCACCAAATTATACACCACGTGCCGGTGGTGAGACTTATGGTCCGATTCGTAAAGGTGAAACACTCTTTACGGTTGCACGCGCTGTTCAACATCGTTTTTCACAACCAACACGGCAAGTCATGGCTGCCATTTATAAACGTAACTTAGCTGCGTTTGAGCAGTCTAATATGAACTTTATGAATGTCGGTATTGTTCTTCAGATACCAACAAAATCGGAAGTTGCTGCGACCACGTTAAGTGAAGCAAAACAAATGTTTGAGCAACACAGTCGTCATTTTTCTGCACCTGCAAGTGGCGCTGCAAGCTTTAGTAAGAAAGTCATGACCTTAAGTGGTAGTGCAAATAGAAATGTCGATACTCAAGCGAATGTCGGTATGCCGCATGGCGCGAATAACGTGCTTGTGGAAGAAAATAAATTTTTAAAAACTGAGTTGGCGCAAGCAAATGAAACGATTAAATCGTTGCATGATACGCCTGAAAACATTGCTTTAAGAGCGACAATTGAGCAACTCACGATTGAAGTAGATAGCTTACAATTTAAAATAAAGCAGTTACGTGCTGAAATAGATAAGGCAAAAGCCGAGCCTCAAAGCGAAATAGTTATTTCAGATACCATGTGGTACATAGCTGGCGGTATTGTCTTGTTCTTATTGCTTTTAGCGATAGGTGTCTTTGTTTTTATGAAGAGATCCTCTTCTTCACCAGCACACCCAGCCACCACAGATCATGAAGCTGTGGCACCATCTCCAGCTGCTCCCAGCACACCGCATGCGCAAGAAGCTTTTGCAGGTTTGCCTAAAGATTCAGATTCTTCAGATGATGTCCCTGAAATTAGTGATTTTGATTTTCCAACGGAAGTTGAGTCAGACAATTTAGAAACAGGTGACTTTGATAATATAGATACGGCTAGTTTTGAGGGTGAGACAGCGACTAGTGACATGTCTAATTTAGATTTTGAAAACTTTGACCATAGTAATGATGGTCAAATGCCTGACATTACAGATGAGGATACGTCTGAAATTGAAGCCTTTCAGGATGAAGTTGAAGATGAGCCAGATCCAGATGTTGACTATTTAGCAGAAGCCGATGTTTATCAACGCTATGGTATGGATGATGAAGCGATTCATCAGATTAATATGGCTATACGCCAACGTGCTAATAATGTGGAAGCTCATATAAAACTCGTGCAATACCTAAGTGGTGCAGATCATGCCGATGAATTAGGCAATGCAACAGATGCTGCTCGTAAAGTTCTGATGGGTGCAGATCTTATCAAGTTTGAATCATCGTTAGGTGATGTTGATGTCGTTGAATCGGCAGCTTCCAATGATATAGGCACATCCACAGGCTCTTTTGATTCAGATGATTCTTTTGATGATCTCACTGCAACTGTGGCTATGAATCTAAGTGACATTCAAGAAAATACAGATTTATTAACAGAAAAAGCAGCAGAAGAAAATGTAAACTTATCTGACTATGGCTTTGACTCAATGTCTATGGATGAGATGGATGTTGATTTTGATGACTCAGGTTCAGACTTAACAGATGCTTTGGATGCAGAAGATGATGGCCTTAGTTTTGATAGCTTAGATTTAGGTGACAGCATCACAGGTAGTAATGAATTAGACTTTTCATCTGATATGAATATGGATTCATTTGAAGATGCAACAGAAGAGTCGACAGAAAGTGGATCAGCCAGTTTAGATTTTGATGAAAAAACATTATCTATAGAGACACTTTCTGAAAGTTCCATTGATTTTTCTGGTGATCTAAGTTCAGAAAATGATGTGAATGTAGGCGATCCAAAGAGTGGCGATGTTGTCGATAGTATTTCATCACTTGAGTTCGACTTTGGCTCATTGTCAGATGCCGACAACGATGATGATGATGTCGATAAATCTTTTGATGGGATGAGTGATTCGCTCTCTTTATCCATTGGTGATGATAGTCAGATGGATACCGCTGGTTTTTCAATAACCACTGACGCTTCTGATGATTCAGAAGAAGATAGCTTCGACTTTCAAGGACTAGATGACACAAGCGACGACAGTGATGATTTAGGCCTTTCTATTGATAGTGACTTTGATACATCTGATGATGACGATGGCTTTGGACTAAGCGAAGTCGATTTATCTGAAAATGATGGTACTGAATCAGTAGGTAACTTTGATCTAGGTGACTTATCTTCTGATGATAGTGACGATGATTTTGGACTAAGTGAAATGGACTTGTCTGAAGATGATGGTGTTGAAGAAGCTAGTGATTTTGACTTTGGTGACCTATCTTCTGATCAGGCTGACGATGGTTTTTCATTAAGTGAAGTGGACTTGTCTGAAGACGATACTACTGAATCAGCGGGTGACTTCGATCTAGGTAGTTTGTCTCCTAACGATAGCGATGATGATTTTGGACTAAGTGAAATGGACTTGTCTAAAGATGATGGTGTTGAAGAAGCCAGTGATTTTGACTTTAGTGACCTATCTTCTGATCAGGCTGACGATGGTTTTTCATTAAGTGAAGTTGACTTGTCTGAAGACGATGCTACTGAATCAACGGGTGACTTTGATCTAGGTGTTTTGTCTTCTGATCATAGTGACGATGGTTTTGGACTAAGTGAAATGGACTTGTCTAAAGGTGATGGTGCTAAAGAGGCCAGTGACTTTGATTTTGGTGATTTTGATGAGACTGACGATTTTAATGTGGCTCAAGTTGAAGAAAGTGTCGTTGAAAGTTTAGAGGCCAGTACTTTAGTTGAAAGCTCAGACAATGCGATGATGCAAACCAGTGAATCAAGTGATTTTGATTTATCCAGCTTATTGGTATCAGAGGAAGAAGAAACAACAGTAGATTCTAATGCTGGTTTTGATGATTTAGGTTTTGATACTTTGGATGATGTACCTAAAGCCACGGCTAATGAAAGCAGTACACTTGATTCGGTTGATGATGATCTTGACAGTATTAATAGTTTACTTGGCTTTCAAGATGACGTTAACACAGGCGCTACTCAGGATTTAAAACCTACAGCAATAGATGCTTTAGATAGTCTGATGAATAAGAAAGAGGATGATTTCTCTTTTGATAGTGATGCTATTCGTGATGAAGTGAACAAAGATTTTGATTTAAGCTCACTGGGTTTAGATGAGTTAGAAAGCATGTTGGAAGATGATCAGTTGGACATATCTTCTGAAATTGTGGATGAAGAACCCTTAGTGCACGAAGAAGAAATGGAAAATGAGGATATTTATAACCTTTTAGGTACGCTCAGTGGCGGCATTGTTGAGCAAGAAGACTTTGGCAAGGCACGTGATGCAAGTGAAAAAATGGCTGAGGAAAAAGCTTTATCTAAAATGGGTTTGGATTCTCTTTCTGTTAACGAAAGCTTAACGGAAACACAGAGCGAGCAAGATAGTTTCTCATTAACACAAGAGTTAGATGATTTATTACATTCATTTGGCGATAGCTCTGGACAGGCAAGCCCAGAGGCTGCTTATGATCAAATCCTTTCTGATAGTTCTTTGCACTTAGATAGTGCTAGAAGTTATTTGGCTCAAGCTGATTTTGATGAAGCGAAAAAAGAATTTGTACTTGCTTCAGACGATCCAGAGACACGACAAGAAGCTTTGTTGGGTCTAGCTGATATTGCACGTCTTGAAGGAGATAGTGATCAGGCCGATGCTTTGTTGGGGGGCATTAATCCTTTACAAGCGGCAGAAGATCATGTCACCGAGTTACAAATGAAGATAGATATGATTCTTGCGGGTCAACCACAAGGTGAAAACCTTGAAAGTTTGGCTGTTGCATCAACAGAGGCTGGTGATCATATGAAGGCTGAAGAGTATAATACTTTATCTGAAAACCTAATGAAGGCTATTCATATTTATGAAGAGATGAAGTTCACTTCTTAAACTTAGATAAAAAGGCAAGTACATCGCGACTTGCCTTTTTTTATATATGAAGCCCTTTTCGTTCACCCATCCTTACCCATCTTTGAGTTTTTTAGGTAGATTTTTAAGTTCGACTTGTTTGTTTTTAGCAGCGGTTGTGGCTTCAAATATAAGTTTAATGCTATTACATTTAGTCTTATTGTGTTTGTTATTACGCATTCGTTCGGGTTCATGGCAGTTAATCATTCGATCATGGCTTTTATTGCGCTGGTTTATTTTACCTGTTTTAGTGTTGCACCTTTTTTTTACACCAGGTGAATTTTTGTTTGCAGGTGGGCCCACAAAAGAAGGTCTGCATGCTGCGATATGGTATAGTCTACATTTATTTATTTTATTCTTATCAGGTTTATTATTGAGTCGATCCCTCAGTTTTAAGGAGTGGTCAGCTGTGTGTGCATGCAGTCCTTTTATCGGAAAAACGCTGCATCTTCTCTTGAGCTTAATGTGGCCCATGTATCATGATTTTAAACAACGAATGCAGCTTTATTATCAGCAGTGGTTGCTAAGAAAGCGTTGGCGGCAGCTTCCTACTTTGCTATTGGCGATTCTCATTCAGATGCTACATCAAGGGCAAGTACATGCAGGGCATGTGTGGTTGCGTTGGGATGGACAGGTGAGGTGGCCTAGCATGATATTGAACGGTTATGCGATACAATGCATTTTATTTTCATTTTTATGGTGTGTGTTTTTATGGATAAATTAAGTCGAGTTTTACTCATTGTTGAATTTGATGGTCATGCATATTCAGGGTGGCAACGACAAAAGAATGCTTATGCCGTTCAACAAGCCCTTGAAGAGGCTATTTCAAAAATTGAACAGCACGAGGTTCAATGTTTTGGTGCAGGTCGAACCGATAAAGGGGTACATGCACAAGCGATGCCTGTGCATGTTGATGTGAGTACAGAGCGTCTCCTCCGATCCAAACGTGCGTATGTTCATGGCGTGAATCAGTTATTACCTTTGAGTATTCGAGTGCTGGCTTGTGTGCAGGTTGAAGATGATTTTCATGCGCGTTTTGACTGCTTGGAACGGGCTTATTGTTATCGTATTTGGTGTCGAAACACATCTTCTTCTTTGGATAGTTGGCGGCATTGGTGGATGCCACGCGAGCTTGATGTGGTTCAAATGGAATTAGCATCCCAAGTGTTTATGGGTAGGCAAGACTTCAGTTCCGTGCGTGCCAGTGGCTGCCAAGCAGCATCTGCGGTGCGTGAAATTCGCGAGTTAAGTTTGCAAAAACAGGGTTATGTGTTGGAAATTCATGTGAGAGCAGATGCTTTTTTATATCATATGGTTAGAAATATTGTGGGAAGCTTGGTGCAGGTTGGTTTAGCTCAATGCTCTGTCGATCAGTTAAGTGAGATTATGAAAAAGAAAGATAGAAGCTTATCAGCTGCAACAGCTCCAGCGCATGGGCTATATTTTTCAGATGCTAGGTATGAAAAATACCTTGTGTCTTCAATCTTAGAAAATACAAATAACGATGCTTAAAAAATATTTTTTTAAACTTTAATGCTGGTGGTTGAGCCTCTAAATTGAGCATGAATGTAACTCAAGCTTGCTTTGTTAAAGATGGATTGCGTAGCCTTCGGTTTTTTGTTCATTATCAGGAGAATAATTTTGCTTTACATTGCTATTCGTGCAGCTCGCCGTGCTGGCGAACTCATTTCACGTTCATTTGAACGTCGTGACTCACTATCTATTATGGAAAAAAATGATCGTGACTTTGTCACTGAAGTTGATCGCAAAGCAGAGCAAATTATTATTGCTGAGATTCGTAAGCATTACCCATCTCACGGTATTGTTGCTGAAGAATCGGAAATTATTAATCCTGATGCTGAAACAAAGTGGTATATTGATCCACTGGATGGCACGACAAACTTCATTCATGGCTTTCCTCATTTTGCCGTTTCGATTGCAGCATGGCGCAATGGTCAACCTATCGTTGCCGTGGTTCACAATCCAATCACAGGCGAAACCTTTGAAGCTCAAAATGGCAACGGTGCGTTTTTAAATCGCCATCGCTTGCGTGTTTCTAATGTTAAAAAGATCTCTCACAGTCTTTTTGCTTCAGGCCTAGCCCCTTACCGTCGGGGTGAGATCGACACATTTCAAAAACGCATGGATGTCTGCATGCGCTCTGCTGATGGCTATCGCCGTGGTGGCTCTGCTGCACTTGATCTGGCTTATGTGGCTTGTGGTCGCTTAGATGCCTATTGGGAAGCTGGTTTGCGTCCTTGGGATATTGCTGCGGGTGTGATCTTGGTTCAAGAAGCGGGTGGTATGGCCACAGATTTAATCGGCGCTTCCGTTGATTTGAATAAAGGCAACGTATTGGTGGCGAATTCAACCTTGCACCGTGAATACCGTATGCTCTTAGATATCTAATCTCGCTTTTTAAAGCGTCATCTTGTTTTTGCTAATCCCCGAAGTTTTCTTCGGGGATTTTTTTGTTTGTAGTGGATATTAGGCGGAGTTTATCCTAAGTTTTTTGTGGGTGTCCGTATCATTATTTTTGATTTCTAAATTTCTTCATGTGATCTTATTCTTTGAGATTTTTTGTTTAGGGTAAGCAGCCATGATAAGTAGGTTTGTGATTAGTTAATAGACATATTCTGCTTGTTATACTGTTAGGGGTATAATATGAGATTATTAATAGCAATAATAGCACTCTTTGTTATAGGGATATGGGTTTTTCTTGCATACTTTCTTATGGGTGAAATAAATATACCACATATTTCCTTAGCTCTTCCAAAGAGTACGGAATCATTTAGTAATTCGACTACATTTTTAACGGGACTATTATCATCTTTCTCTGTAATATTGGGATTAATAGCTGTTTTATTACAGGGTAAAGAATTAAAAGAGTCAACCAGCGCACAGAGAGCACAGGCAACGGCTCTTGAAAAGCAATCAGAATCGCAACAGAAGGTATTAGCTTCTCAACTGGATCGGTCGGAAGCAATGGTGAAGCAGTTAGAACAACAAGCTACTGCTAATAGAATACTGATTCTACAAGCAAAACAACAGTATGATTCTAGTGAAGTTTCCAGAATGGATAGTATACTTAATCAACTTAAAGTTAAAGATATAAAAACAACAAACAACTTATTATTTGAGAATTGCGTTGCTAAGAAAAAGGTACATATAAAGTCTTTAAAAGACATA
Organism: Mariprofundaceae bacterium; assembly: GCA_030950585.1. Taxonomy (GTDB): domain Bacteria; phylum Pseudomonadota; class Zetaproteobacteria; order Mariprofundales; family Mariprofundaceae; genus JAUZRG01. The sequence goes on from JAUZRG010000134.1 coordinate 15,150, forward strand.
CAAAATGAAATGGATAAGTTTCAATAGCTAGGTGGTGTTAAATAAATCGTTCCTCGATCCTGCATGAAAACGCCCACGACAACCAGCAAATACTACGCTGTGTGGAATCAAAAAAGTCAGACGTAAGTTGCGGTTGACGAAGACACGGTTGATTCAGTGATAACGGTATGTTTTGTTGGGGTTCGTTCCTCACCCGCAACCTACGATTTCTCATTTTAGGTATGCATTTCAACGCAGAAACGATAAGCCCACACCACCTTGTTTTATGCCTTAGGAACCCCAAAGCGTTGATGCAGTGCATCAATAAAATGTCGATCCATTTTTTTCGAGAATAGAGCCAAGGGCGAGTAAGCACGTTTCCAAGCAAGGTAGAGGGTTAAGCTGATGCAAAAGACTGCAAAGAGCATGTTTGGCCACGCATTGAGTTCCCATTGACCATGCCATAACCACTGTTGCTTTGAAAAAGGGTAGAGATAACTGATTCCCCATAGTTGATCTTGGTGTCGCCCACTGATTAAGTCTTCTAATAAATGGCTGTGAAAGGCACAAAATACCAGCAAAGCGATGAGTTTTTGACGTGTGATCCATAACGTTAATAGTGCCAAAATGCTACCAAATAAAAGGTTGTGCGCTAAGACATGGTGATAGGTTGACCACCATAGCAGCGGGTTTTCTGTGTGTGCTGTTAATAGTTCTGCCACAACACCCAAACCATCAATATCAGCAATGACTGCTGCAAGCGTAATATAAGCACGTTCACGCATGCTGATATGGCTGGCGGTATTGGCCAAAAGCCAGCCTGTGAGGGCGTGGTTGATCGGACTCATGACGGTGAGGCCATGTCTTTGATCACATGCATGATTCTTGAAAGGCTGTATTCTTCACCATACAATTGATAATGCTGATACTGTACCTGATAACCATAAGCCTGAAATTGCGCTGCAATATAATCACGTGCTGCATCAAGACTTTCTTTTTCAAGGTAGCTGCGGCCTTTGGGGTTGATGCATAAGGCTTGCACATGTTGTTGGGTATTGTGAACCAGCTGCTGTTCGCTTTCCGACAAGGGAAGAAGTGTCTGTTGCCATGATTGTTGGGGCATATAAAGCATGTACAGAAAAAAAGAGCTGAGCATGACGGTGCTAAAAGCTACGGCATAAAAAAACAGGCGTATGAATTCTAATATCATTTTTTTGATCATCAGCAAAAGGTTTGCATCTTTTAGCGCAGGCTGCAAATGATTTGATTGCCCATATTGTCAAGCTCCATGTTGGCATGCCATGCTTCGCGGATGAGCAATAATATAATTACAGAACAAATGACCCAAGCGGGTAAAAAAATAGAACACAGTTCTTTTCAGATTGTCGATCAAGAGGTTGGTTCTCATGATTATACGCAATCAGAATGGCAAGTTGTTCGGCGGATGATTCATGCCACAGCAGACTTTGAATTTAATGGTTTAACCGCTTTTCATACCGATGCCATTAATGCTGGCGTGCAAGCGATTTTAGCAGGCACAGCGATTGTTGCTGATGTTGAGATGATTTGTGTGGGCTTGTCTAAGCCTAGGTTAACTCATTTTGGTGTGCAAACACATCAGTTTATTAGTGATGAAGATGTGATTGCAGTCGCAAAGGCAGAAAATACCACGCGTGCCGTACAAGCCATGCGCAAAGCGCAGAAAAAAGGTTTGTTAGAAGGTGCGATTATTGCTGTAGGCAATGCCCCTACAGCATTACTTGAAGTGGTACGTATGATCCATGAAGAAGGTTTAAAGCCAGCGTTGATTGTGGGTATGCCTGTTGGTTTTGTGTCTGCAAAAGAATCCAAAGATGAGGTCGCTTTGTTGGAGAATGTACCTTGGATCATTAGTCGTGGTCGCAAAGGTGGTTCAACATTGGTTGTGGCTGCGATTCATGCGATGTTGGCTTTGGCTGAACAACAGCAGCAATCATGAAGAAAAAAGAGCGTGGCACACGCACGGGTTTTAGCACAGGTGCATGCAGTGCAGCCGCCACACGAGCAGCCGTAGAAAGTTTATTGCAAGGTGAAGTGGTGGCAAGTACATCTTGTTTGTTGCCTAACCGTGACCTTGTTGATTTCGTGGTGCATGAAGCTTGGCTAGATGGTGATTGTGCCCATGCAGTGATCATAAAAGATGCTGGTGATGATCCTGACTGTACGCATGGTGCACATCTGACTGCTGACGTGACCTTATTGCGGGGGCAAGCAGGTCACCTTGTGTTGGAAGGCGGTGAAGGTGTTGGCATTGTCACGATGGCAGGGCTTGGTCTTGAACTCAATAAGGCAGCCATTAATCCTGTACCGCGTAAAAACATCTTAGAAAACATACGGCTTGTCGCTGAAGAGTTATTACATGAGCATGGTCTTGAGATTGTGATTTCTGTTCCCAATGGCGCGGAAATGGCAAAAAAAACATTGAATGATCGTTTGGGTATTATTGGTGGTATTTCTATTCTGGGTACTACAGGCATTGTGCGTCCTTATTCGACCGCAGCCTTTCGTGCATCGGTGGTGCAAGGTATTGAGGTTGCAGCAAGGCAAGGTCAACATAGCGTTGTTCTAACCACTGGTGGCCGCACAGAAAAATTTGTCATGCGTGAATTACCTCAATTGGAGTCCTCTTGCTTTGTACAAATGGGCGATTTTTTAGGACCCGCCTTGGATACAGCCCAAGCTCAAGGCCTTAAACAGATTATCATTGGTGGCATGGTCGGTAAGCTGACTAAAATAGCCCAAGGTGAAATCATCACCCATGCAAGGCGCAACCCTGTGAATATGGCTTTGTTGGCGGATATGGCAAAGACGATTGGTGCTTCAACAAAAAGTGTGCAGCAAATCAGTGCAGCCCAAACAGCGCGTTTTGCTGCTGAGTGCATGGCAGAAGAAGGGCTTGTCGAAGTGTTTCATATGGAAATTGCGAAAAGAGCCGTAGATACGCTGCAATCTCGTTATCCTTCTGTTTTTCATATTCGTGTTTTGGTGTGTGATTTTGATGGTGTGAAATTGGCTGAATTTGGTTAAAGGAGATCTTATGAAGCGCTATTTAGCTGTGAGTGACTATATTGATTGGCAACATCCCGACGTTTTGGCCAAGGCGCGTGTTTTATCTCAAGGCCTGAGCACGCCAGAAGCGATTGCAAAACAGTGCTTTGAATTTGTGCGTGATGAGATTAAACACAGTATTGATTATGCGTTAAACCCAGTCACCTGCAAAGCCTCAGACGTGTTAAAGCATCAAACAGGCTATTGTTATGCCAAAAGTCATTTATTGGCCGCTTTATTGCGCGCCAACGGCATAGCCACGGGGCTTTGTTATCAACGTTTGACCCTTCAAAATGATGAACCGCCTTTTACGCTACATGGTTTAAATGCTGTTTTTTTGGCTGATATCGGTTGGTATCGCATAGATGCAAGGGGAAATAAGCAGGGAGTCGATGCACAATTTAATCCACCTGTGGAGCAATTGGCTTTTGCTATAAAGACGCAAGGCGAAGCTGATTTTTTAGAAATTTGGCCAGAACCTTTGCCTTTGATTGTGGATGTGCTCACACAATCTGACAGTGTGGAAGAAGTCTTACATCACTTGCCTGATATTGAAGTGGTGCAACGATTGGTATGAGCACTTGTTCATATTTCTTATTGCAAACGTCATGAAAAATACTGAATGATGATGGTTAGACTGTTGTTTTTTGGTTACGCTTCCCATAGTGAGTCATGGCATCTTGAGGTGTGATAGGTATATATTCACAAAAAGAGGGGAAAGACGATGTATCATGTGGTTCAGACAGAAAAAACATTTGAGCAAGCTTCGCATGACCTTGAAGTTGAAGTTAAAAACTTGGATTTTGGTGTCTTGCATATTCATGACTTAGGTAAAACATTGCGCAGTAAAGGGATTGATTTTAAAGAAGAGTGCCGTGTGTTTGAAGTCTGTAATCCACAGCAAGCTGCGATTGTGTTGGCGATTGATATGAAATTAAATATGGCTTTGCCTTGTCGTATCTCTGTGTTTAGTGATCAAGGTGTGGTGAAGCTAGGTTTAATTAAACCTGCACAAATGCTTTCAGCTTTATCAGATGATCCTGCCTTGTTAAAGATTGCTAATGAAGTCGAGGCGCAGTTGATTCAAATGATTCATCAAGCACAATAAAGTTTTTCGTTTTGTATATACCCATCCCACCTCAAGATGCAGGATTTCAGCAAGTCGAGAAGCGTTCATATTCGAGGCTTAAAAGCGCAGTGTTAGTCGGTTCTAAGCCAAGCTTTTGTAACGAAGAAGATGGATGCTTCTCGGCTTGCCCTACGGGAGTTTAGGAGGAAAATCAGCACTGCGTTACAAGGCTTGAAAAGGATTAGCCATTCTCTACACCTTGTGCCTTGTTCTGAATTCCCTCCTAAGCTCTGAAACCTGCATCTTGAAGTGGGGTGGGTATAAAAGGCTAACTCTAAATTGGTGTGTGGCATCATTAGAAGGCATCGAGAGGGAAGTATCACATGACAGATGAGATGAAAGTGGTAGAAAAGCCAAGTGAGTCACCTAATAGCAAGCAAAGCACACGCATGTGGTCTTTTGTTTTAATCGTGTATTTATTTCTTTTTGTATGCACAGGCTATTTGGCTTTTTTGTCACCTGATTCAGGCCCAAGTTATGATAGTTTGATGCAAATAGTCGATCCAGAGCTAAAAGCTTTTGCCATTGAATCTTTAAAACAAGAAGATGTTGAACACATTAAAAGGCAAAGTTTGGCCATGCAGTCTTTTAATGTCATTTTAGGTGCATTACTTGGTTTTATGTCGGCAACTGCGACGGGATTGTTTCAGCGTAAAGCATGATTTTTATAAAGTTATTAAATCGTTATACCCAGTGAGGAACATCATGATCCGTTTTTTATTCGTTTTGTTTTTATGTTTTTATATTTATCACCCTGTTTTTGCGGCCATGTTTGTTCCAAATTGGAGCCAACATATTCAAAGCCATACGGCGAATGAAGTCTCTAAAGATGCTGAGCTACATATTCGTTTTGTGCATGATGTGGTGAATGAAGAAGCTTTGAGCCAAGACGCTGCTTTGTTTTTAAGTATTAAACCTAAGCTGGCGGGTAAAGCTGAGTTTTTGAATCGTCGTGAATTGGTGTTTAAGCCCCAAGAGCTTTTAAAGTCGGGTCAATCTTATGACGTTCAATTGGATACGAGCAAATTATCAGGTTTTGATGCTGAGCTAGGTATGTATCACTTTAAATTTCATGTGATGAAACAACATTTTTCCATTTTACTTGACCAATTAAAATTAGAACCACAAGGCAAAAGCTTATTTCATCTCAGTGGCACATTAGAAACCGCTGATGTGGTTGAAAATGAAAAGGTCGAGCAGCTTTTACAAGCGAGTATGTCTTCTAAAAAGTTAAGCCTGACATGGCAACATGCCAAAGATCAAAAGCGGCATCGTTTTTTTATTGAAGGTATTCAACGTCAGGCACAGGTTCAGCGTTTGCTTTTAGCGTGGCATGGACAAGCTATTGCTGTGGATAACAAAGGTGAACACCCTGTTGAGATTCCTGCTTTATTAAAATTTAAAGTGGTTAACGTCAAAGCGGTACAAAACAAACAACGCTATACTTTGATTCAATTTTCAAGTGATTTGGATACAAAACAAGATCTCACAGGTTTGATTCAAATGAATCAAACCGATTATCCGATGCGCGTGGAAGGCAATGTGGTTAAAGTTTTTCATAGTTTATTGGGCGATGTGTCGGTTGAATTGAGTGCAGGTATTAAAAACAAGCAAGGCATCGCTTTAACTGAAAAGGAAGTGAAGGTTGTGAACTTTGTGCGTGTGCATCCACAGGTTCATTTTGTGGGCAAGGGTGTGATTCTACCTGCAAACAAACATTTGAGTATTCCTTTTGAAGCCATTAATGTGAAGTCTGTACAGGTGACCGCTTTTCAAGTGTATGATGATAATATGGGTCAGTTTTTTCAAGGAAATAGCTTGGCACAACACAATAACTTGCGTCGTTTAGGACGGTTTATCTGGCGTAAAACCATTGATTTAAAAGATATGAAGACAGAAACTTGGAACCGTTATGAATTGGATGCGAGCAGCTTACTTAAAAAGCATGCTGGAGCGATGTTTCGTTTAAAACTATCTATTAATCGCAGTAACGCCTCTTATCAGTGTTCGGATGCTGAAAATGCAGTTCCAGTGGTCAAAGAGAAACCATTGCAAAATGCTGTGGAAGCGCATTACTCAGAAGCGAGCGCATGGGATAATACAGAAGAGTATTTTGGTTTAAATGATAACAGCAGTTGGGAAGATCGCCGAGACCCTTGTAAGGATGCTTATTATTATTATTCAAATAAAACAAAGAGTGAACGTAACTTCCTAGCTTCTAATATTGGTCTGATTATTAAGGCCAGTGATCAAAAGAAACAACATATTGTGACCACAAACTTGGCAACAGCAAAAGCAATGCCACGAGTCAAAATTCAGTTCTTTAATTTTCAAAACCAATTGATTGGTAGAGCGCAAACAGATGCTTATGGCTTTGCACGTAAGCAACTATCACAAACACCTTTTTATGCCGTTGCTCAAAAGGGCAAACAAAAAGGTTATTTAAAGTTGAGCAAAGGGTCTGCCTTACCCATCAGTCATTTTGATGTGAGTGGAGAAAAGGTTAAACAAGGTGTCAAAGGTCATATTTATGCTGAGCGGGGCGTATGGCGACCCGGTGATGATATGCATTTAACCTTTGTGTTGTTGGATAAAGAGAATAAAATTCCACAAAAACACCCTGTGACCATGCGTTTGTATAGTCCGCGTGGTCAGCTCATGCAAACCGTGAGCAATACCGCACCTATAGGGCGTTTTTATTCTTTTACCATGAAAACAGCAGATAATGCTAAAACAGGAAACTGGATGGTGAAAGCGCATCTTGGTGGCATGGTTTTTCATAAAAAAATTCGCATTGAAACGGTGCGCCCAAACCGTTTGAAAGTGACTTTGGATTTTGGCACAGAAGTTTTGCGTCGGACGCAAGGGGATATTGATGTGTCTTTATCGTCGCAATGGTTGCATGGCGCATCTGCATCTGGTTTGAAGGCGGATGTGAAAGTGGCTTTGTCGGCCAGTCGCACATCCTTTAAATCGTTTCAGGATTATCGTTTTGATGATGCCACAAGACCTTTCTCCGCCACATCAAAGGCATGGTTTAAAGGAAAGTTAAATGCTGAGGGTAAAGTGCTGTTTAAAAAGGCATTACCTGAAGTAAAAAATTCACCGGGTATGTTGATGGCGACCTTTCATAGCCGTGTGTTTGAAAAAGGTGGCATGTTTAGCGTTGATTATCTAAGCGTGCCGTATCACCCCTATAAAAATTATGTGGGTTTAAAATTACCGAAGGGTGATGCCATACGAGGCATGCTGTTAACCGATGAAAAGCATCCCATCTATATTGCCACAGTCGATTCTTATGGTGAGCCTGTTTCTTTGAATAAGGTCAAAGTGAGTGTGTATAAAATTCATTGGAAATGGTGGTGGGATAAAACAGGTGATTCCTTGGCGCAATATGCTTCGTCATCGTATCAAAGCAGCATTATGCAGGAAGAAATTAGTACCACGAATGGTGATGGTGTGGCTCACTTTGAAATTAAGTACCCTGATTGGGGACGTTATCTTGTGCGCGCTTGTGATGAGCAAGGTGGTCATTGTAGCTCAAAAGTGATTTATGTGGATTGGCCTGGTTGGGCTGGTCGTGCGCAAGAAAGCTCAGGCACAGGCGCGACACGCTTGAGTTTGAATAGTGATAAAACCCAGTATCAAGTTGGGGATGTGGCTGCTATTCGCTTGCCTGATGCCACACAAGGCCGTGCTTTGCTTAGCATTGAAAGTAGTAGTCAGGTCTTGCAACAAAAGTGGATCTTACTGGATGGAAAACGTAAAAACATTAAAGTGAAAATCACAAAAGCGATGGCTCCAAATGCTTATGTGCATATTAGCTTGATTCAGCCCCATCAAGGTAAAAATAATGATTTGCCAATTCGTTTGTATGGTATTGTGCCCATTCAAGTGAGCAACCCTGAGACGGTACTTCAGCCTATGTTAGATGTGGAGGATGAAGTTCGACCAGAGCGTGCCATGCAAGTGGATGTGAGTGAAAAAACGGGTCGTGCCATGACCTATACGCTTGCCATTGTTGATGAAGGTTTATTGAGTTTAACGCGCTATAAAACCCCTGATTTACACAAAGCTTTTTACAAAAAAGAAGCCTTGGGTGTGTCAACATGGGATCTATTTGATGAAGTGGTGGGTGCTTATGGTGGTAAACTGGAACGGTTACTTGCCTTGGGTGGTGGTGATGCCGCTAAAAATAAAAAGTTAAAAAACAAGAAAAAACGCTTTCCACCTGTGGTGCAGTTTTTAGGCCCCTTTCAGTTAAAGGCAGGCGAAACAGCCGAACATGACATCTTGTTGCCCCAGTATATTGGTGCAGTTCGGGTGATGTTGGTGGCTGGTGGCAAGCAAGCTTATGGTAAAGCAGATAAAACGGTGTTGGTACGCGATCCTTTGAGTATGCTGGTGACCATGCCGCGTGTGCTTGGTCCTGATGAAATACTGACTGTACCTGTGTCTCTTTTTGCAATGAATGATGATATTCATGATGTTCGTTTGAAAGTAAAAGTTGATGAGCATCTTGAAGTGGTTGGCGATGCCACGCAAACCGTTCATTTTGATAAAGTCGGTGAGCAAATGGGCTTTATTCAATTGAAGGTGAAATCCAAAGCAGCTAAAACAACGATTCACTTTAGTGCGGACAGTAAAGATCATCATGCGAGTTCGACCTTACATCTTGATATTCGTTTGCCAAATGCGCCCACACAACACCGTTATCAGCAGGCTATTGAAGCGGGCAAGTCGTGGTCTACGCAAATCGTACCTCATGGTGTTGAAGGTAGTAACCGTGTCAGTTTAGAGGTTTCGACATTGCCACCTATGAATTTAAATGCTCGCTTGAACTACTTAATCACTTATCCCCACGGCTGTGTGGAGCAAACGACATCTTCTGTTTTTCCACAGGTGTTTTTACCAGACTTGATTCATGTCGATGAAGAAAAAGCTTCTGAAATGGAAAAAAATGTTAAAGCTGGTGTGAATCGCTTACAACGTTTTCAACAAAATAATGGTAGTTTTTCTTATTGGCCAGGCACAAGTGATAGCCATGATTGGGCTAGTAGCTATGTCGGGCACTTTTTATTGCATGCCAAGCAACAGGGTTATGCTATCCCAAGTGGGATGCTTGAAAGATGGTTGAGTTATCAACAAAAAGCGGCCAATAGTTGGGTTGCCAATTCTCAAAACATCTTAAACCAAAGTTATCGTCTTTATACCTTGGCTTTGGCTGCCAAGCCTGAGTTGGGTGCGATGAATCGCTTGCGTGAATCCAAACAGTTAAATTCACTGGCTCGTTGGCAATTGTCGTCCGCTTACTACTTATCTGGCTTAAAAGATGCAGCCCAATCGTTGATTAAAGATGATTTATTGCAAGTGGATAAAAACATTGTCAAAAATCAACATTTTTCATCGTATGTACGCAACCAAGCTTTGCTTTTATATGCCTTGGCACTTAAAAATGATCCCAGAGGTGTTGCGTTGGCAAAAGAAGTCGCGGCTGTCTTATCATCCGAGCGTTCTTTAAATACACAAGAAGTGGTTTTTTCATTATTGGCATTGACGACTTATGCTAATCATCAAGATAAACCGAAGACTTTTCGTTTTGAACAAATTGTGGGGGTTAATAGTGAACCCGTGCAATTATCAAATGCGGTTTATATGACAGAGTTAGGTGGTTTTTCTGACAAAGGGGATGTGGTTGGTGTCTTAAATCACTCTAATCAGACCTTATATACAACTGTCATTGTGGATGGTGTACCCAAAGCAGGGCATGAAAAGGCATCATCAGAAGGTTTATCCATGCAAGTGTTATACCAAGGTAGTAATCACAAGGCTGTGGATATTCGTCGTTTAAAACAAGGTCAAGATATCACGGTGGTGATTAAAGTGAGAAATAGAACCCATCATGCGATTGAGCACCTTGCCTTAAGCCATATTCTACCTTCAGGTTGGGAAATAACGCATGCTGGTAAAGAAGGTGTTACACATCAAGATATTCGGGATGATCGTATCTATCGCTATTTTTCTTTGGCCAGAGGTGAAGAAAAAATATTTAAGTTGCAATTAAATGCATCTTATCTTGGTAAATCTTATATGCCTGCGATCTCTGTTGAAGATATGTATGATGCCAAAATTCATGCAAGAGGCGTGGGTGAATGGGTTGAAGTGGTAAAAGAGTAATTTTTTCATGAAGTAAAGGGTGATTAAAAAGCCCTTTATTTTTAAACAGGGGGAGGTGAAATGAATAAAATGATGATTTCGTTGTTCATGTGTTTCACGTATGTTGGAAGTGCGACTTGTGAAAGCGTGCCTTTAAACACATTGGTAAAAAGCTATCAATACGCGGTTGAGGATGCATCAAAGGTCCACGCAACTGAAATATCAAGGCATCTTTTTTCTGTAAGCCATGACAATAAAAAGCTTATCTGGGAAAATCCCGAAGACGAAGATTCACGTATATTGGTATTAACATGGAAGTCTCAGTCAGACTATGAGCAATATGTAAAGTCATCGGATCAAACGTCGGATCAAGAAAATTATGTTACTTGGGTCACGTTAGCACCACAAGTGCGTCAATTATGCCAAAGCTTTCAACAAAAGAATCCAGAAGCCACAAAAGAAGATATTGATTTAAGGCTTAAGCAATACTTGGGTTTAAGTCATACATGGAATTATGATGTGTTTATTGAAATGTGGGTATCACCAGAAGATCTAGTTCGTCCTTGTGTTGACCCTGAGGTTTCAGATACGCAGTGTAATTTGAAATTTACAAGTAATATTCCTAATGTAAAAAATATCAATAATTATGAAATTTTTTTTAAGAATTTATATTATAAAAGCTATCGTTTTGGTGTTGGTGTGCCTTGGACAGGCTTAGGTTATGCGTATGATTGGGGAAGCTCTGGATCAGAGGTGGGTGCAAGTGAATATGTGTTGTCACCGAAGTCTGACTATGAAATTAAAAAAGTTACGAAAACAATGGATTACTGTACAGGTAAAGTTGATCGTGTTTTGAAGTGAAGGTGAAAAGAATCGTGCATGCTAATCCAGCATGCACGATTGGCATTACAGGTTTTGACCAATTTCCTTCATGACATAGGCAACAACCAGATGTTCTTTATCAACAAAGATAGGATACCATGTGATTTCTTTAGCAAGTGCTACGTGCTTAATGATATGGCTTTCTGTGTGATCTTTGCCATTTAAGAAAATTTTACACAGACCACTGACAGACCAGCCAGTATCGGCTTTCATACTTAAGCTACAGTTCACACCAAAGTCTTCCATTTCATCTTTATCGTTAAAACGTAAAGTATCATTTTGAATGTTTTGCACATCGCCATCTTTGATATTGGCGGAATGCACAAAGGTCATTAGTTCTGCTTTTCCTTTTAAAGCTGCCTCAATATCTGCACCTGCAATACTTTTTGAAAAATCAGTGCTTAAGGCATTGTCATGAATAAAGAATATAGCCACATGCATGTGGGTGCCTTGTTCTGCCCAAGCATTGCTGAAGGTTCCGAATAGCATGATGATGCTTAAAAATAATATTTTTTTCATTGGTTTGATCCCCATTTTTGTATTCAAAGTAAAGTTAAAAAAACACAAGGTAACCGACCTTGATTTTATGAAATAAATCAATTTGGTAGATCATCACTTGTGTTTTTTGGAGTATGTTTGAATATCTATTTATGCGGCAGAGTTTAAAGGAATGATAAGTGAACATATACTTATTATTTTATAAGGACTTATGCATTGACCTTGTTTATAAGTAAGGGGTAAAAGATGTATTTTTTATACTTCTTTTATATGGTTTTTATGAGGAGATTCAGATGCTATGGGGAGGTGAGCGCCTGATGATACGAATCATAGACGTTTTGGGTTTAAGGAAGCGTGGTTTTTCGATAAAAGAAAGTTGCTTGCCTTAACCTTTTTTGGACATCACTATGATTTGTGATTGTATGTCCGCCCTCAGTGAATGATTGCAAAAGGAATATGATATGAAAATATGGGTGGATGCCGATGCATGCCCAGTGGCTGTGAAAGAAATCTTGTTTCGTGTGGCAACCCGTCGTCAAGTTGATGTCACCTTTGTTGCAAATCAAAAAATACGTATGCCAAGCTCGGTTTACCTTAAAAGCATTCAAGTCAGTGCAGGTTTTGATGTTGCCGATGATGAAATTGTACAACAGCTTGATCAAGGTGATTTGGTCATTACTGCTGATATTCCTTTGGCTGCGGATGTCTTAGCTAAAGAGGCGCATGCTTTAAGCCCTAGGGGTGATATGTTTTCAACAGAAACCATTAAGGGCTTATTGATGATGCGTGACTTTAAAGATTTATTGCGTGGTAGTGGTGAGTTTAGTGGTGGGCCTGCGGCTTTTGCTGCGCGTGATAAACAAGCTTTTGCCAATCAACTGGATCGTTTCTTAACAAAATACCTTTAAAGAGAAAAATTTTAATCAATATAGGAATGAGTAACCATGACAATACAAGAATTACAAGTACGCAGTGAAGGCAAATGCGAATTATGTGCCAATACTGAAGGTTTAGAGGCATATGATGTGCCTGCTAGTCCTAGCAACGGTGTGGATGCCAGCGTATTCCTATGCCCAAGCTGTCGTGGGCAGCTTGAAGATCCTGAAAGCATTGATGTGAATCACTGGCGTTGCCTCAATGATAGTATGTGGAGCCAAATACCAGCAGTACAAGTGATGGCATGGCGGATGTTAACGCGTCTTTCTTCAGAAGGTTGGACTCAAGATTTATTGGATGTGCTTTATCTTGAAGAAGATGTGCTTGCTTGGGCGCAAGCTGGAGATGAAGGCAATGATCCTGTGGATACTGTCATTCATCGCGATAGCAATGGCGTAACATTAGAAGCTGGCGATACTGTCACCTTAATTAAAGATTTAGGTGTGAAGGGTGCAAACTTTACGGCCAAACGCGGTACAGCCGTGAGAGGTATTAGTTTAGTTGCTGATAATGCAGAACATATTGAGGGTCGGGTGAGTGGTCAGCGTATTGTGATTTTAACGAAGTTTGTGAAAAAATCTAGTTAACGTTCGTTTAGACTAAAACGTATCAGCTCAAAGATTTGAGCTGATACGTTCATTTATGGTTTTATGACGGACATTTTGGTGAAATTTCTGGCAAGCTTCTGCGTAAAGAAGCCCAGCCCATGCCTAAGTTTGTGCTGGTAGAAGTGACTAACACAAGCAAAGAGTTGGGACGGTCAGGTATAATAGTCATAAAATGATAACAATTCTTAGATGTCATTTGCATTTCATAAGTATGGTAATCTGGCGCTTCACCACGTTGAGAAGCGAGCATTCGTTCAACTGCTGTGACATTTCTGCCACGAAAAATATCAACACCTGCTGCCCCAGCAGCGTCGATAAAAGACTGGGTGAAGTAAGGAACATTATGATGCACAGCAAGCACCATTCCTGATGTCAAATCAACAACACTACAGCCTAAAGCACCATCAATATCATTAACCAAATCTCTTAAAATATCATTTAAAGACATTCATTTACCCCTATTGTAAATATTATATATGTTCAAATAATCTAAATTTATTTGAACTGTGTCAAGAGAAAGAGAATAGAATGATAACCATGCTTTTTTTATGGTACGCCGTATTTGGAAGTGTATCCTTATCATAGATGACTTGCTTACAAAATAAATGATGAGCATGATGGTTTCATGACTGATGATTCAATTATAATAATAATGTATAGCACAATTAGATGAAGATTTTTATTAAAATAACGCTTATCTTCTTACTCCTTATGGTGTTTTTTGCATTTTGGACACGTTTAGAGACTCCTCTTTTTTCAAAGCCACTGTCATCCCTTTTATTGAGTCGAGAGGGTGAGCTATTGGGTGCAAAGATAGCCAGCGATGAGCAATGGCGTTTTCCACCACAAAAGAGTGTGCCTTTGAAGTTTCAGAAAGCGATTACTTGCTTTGAAGATAAACGTTTTTTTAGCCATAACGGTGTTGATCCTTTGGCTACTATGCGAGCTTTGTGGTTAAATCTTTCACAGGGGCATGTGGTGAGTGGGGGTAGTACCTTAAGCATGCAAGTCATTCGTTTGTCACGCCATAATCCAGCTCGAACTTATGTCGAAAAGTTGCATGAAATGTTGATGGCAATGCGTTTGGAATGGTCATATTCTAAGCAGGATATTTTGGCCTTGTATGCAAGCCATGCACCTTTTGGTGGTAATGTGGTCGGGTTAGAAACAGCGGCATGGCGTTATTTTCATCGTGGGTCTGAGAAATTATCATGGGCGGAAAGTTGTTTGTTGGCAGTGTTGCCCAATAGCCCAGCCTTGATTCATCCTGGGAGAAATCGTGATGTCTTAAAAAAGAAACGAGATCGTTTGTTAAAACAACTTTTGCAAGCTGGTGTACTCTCTGATTTAGATTATCAGTTGGCGATGCTGGAAGCTTTGCCTGAAAAACCACATGCAATGCCGCGAGCCGCACCTCATTTCTTTGAAACACTGATGAAACAAGATCCGAATAAGGCTTTTTTTAAAAGTACGTTGGATGTGAAGATGCAAGCCCAACTGACCTCATTGGTGAGGCATCATGCCAAGCAACTTGAATTGCAATCGATTGCCAATGTTGCAGCCATAGTGATTGATCATCAGACGTTTGAAGTGATGGCTTATGCGGGCAATAATGATACCCACTATAGTCTTATTGAAGGTGCGGCACTCGATTTAATTCGACGACCACGCAGCACAGGCAGTATTTTAAAACCATTGTTGTTTTCTATCATGTTGCAAGAAGGTGAATTATTACCCGATATGTTGGTGAAGGATGTGCCAACGCATTATGCGGGCTATAAACCTCAAAACTATGATCGCCAATACCGTGGTGCTGTACCTGCACGCGATGTCATTCGCTATTCATTGAATATTCCATCGGTCAGAATGCTTCACCGTTATGGCTTAGGTCGTTTTTATAATGTCTTGGAAAACATGGGTATGACCACGTTGCATCGTCCACCACAGCAGTATGGCTTATCGCTTATTTTGGGTGGTGCTGAAACCACACTTTGGGATATGGCAGGTATTTACGCTAACCTTGCTAAGATCACAGCCACAAATGCGGCAAAAGAAAGCATGACATATCAAAAACTAAAAGTGTTACAGCATCAAAATACGCAGACAGATCGGCATGTGGATGTGGGTTCAGCAGCGGCTTGGTTAACCCTCGATGCCTTGCTGGCTGTGAATCGCCCTGATGGCGAAGGTGACTGGAAACAGTTTGATAGTGCGCAAAAAATAGCTTGGAAAACAGGCACAAGTTATGGCTTGCGTGATGCGTGGGCGATTGGTAATAGCTCTCGCTACACGGTGGCAGTGTGGGCGGGCAATGCCAGTGGTGAAGGTCGATCTGGTTTGGTGGGAGTCAAGGTGGCTGCCCCCATCATGTTTGATGTTTTTAGTGCCCTAAAATCCGAAGCTTGGTTTGCACAACCTTTAGAGCACATGAAAGCGGTGCAAGTCTGTGTGGACGATGGTTATCTTGCTAATGATCAATGTGAATCACGCAGCCAATTGATTCCTACGGCCAGTCATTTTTCAGAACTAAGCCCTTATCACCATTGGCTACATTTGGATCAAAGTGGGCGTTGGCAAGTCAATGAACAATGTGAATCGGTTAGTCGTATGCAGCATGTTTCTTGGTTTAATTTACCGCCGTCGCAGGCTTTCTTTTATCGCCAACAGCATGCATCTTATCAAGACTTACCCCCTTTTCGCCAAGACTGTGTGGCAAGTACCCACGAAAGTTCACCATTGGAAATCGTTTACCCTAGTTTGGCGACAAAAATTTATATTCCCATTGACCTTGATGGTAAACGCAGCAAAACCGTTTTTAAGGCTGTGCATCGTGACTCGGATGCATTGTTATATTGGCATTTAGATGGTCATTACCTTGCACAGACCCAAGGTTTTCATCAGCAAGCTCTTTTGATTGGTGCAGGCCAACACCGTTTAACCATTGTGGATGCCCAAGGTTATAGTCGATCTCGATCTTTTGAGGTTTTGAGTAAAGAGTAAGGTATCGTTCCAGATTCTTTTTTCTTTCAAGAAGGTCATGCTAAGTTTCATGAAAAAGCAAGCTATGGCGTGTTTAAATTTGATAGTTCAGGTAAGCCTGTATTGGTCTCGCTAGCAGATAAGAATCGCCTTGTGATTGAGGTACCTACGCAATAAGATGATGGTGAGATTATTTGAAGGCGTTAGGATGCTGCACCTATGGCTAATTTTAATACTCATTTAAGCGTGGCAGCTGCGGGTTCATGCTGTGCAACGGTGGTTTGCACCTCTTATTTTAATCTGAATATTTTAGATGCTTTTATCTTGTTGGTATTGGGTACGATTGCAGGTTTATTGCCTGATATTGATTCGGATCACTCAACGCCAGCCAAGTGGTTATTTCGGTTTGTGATGCTTGGCGGATGTCTTTTGGTGGTCGTGTTCACCTACCAACGTGTTCCACCCTTGTATGTGTTGGCTTATGTGCTTGCTGCTGCCTTGGTCATGCACTTTATTCTTTTTAAATTGTTTAAAAAAGTAACATCTCACCGTGGCCTTTTTCATTCTGTACCAGCCGCCTTGCTATTTGGCTTGGTGACTCATGCCTTGGGTATGCATGTTTTGGCATGGTCACTGTCTTTTTCTAGTTTAGCAGCGTCTTTTGTGGCGGGGGGCTACCTCTTGCATTTGTTATTGGATGAAGTGTTTAGTGTTGATCTGGCAGGAGGAAGGCTAAAGAAATCCTTTGGCAGTGCGCTAACCTTGATCACAAGCAAAGCTTGGGGCTCTTATTGCATGCTTTATGCGTTGATTATTGTTGGTGTTTTTCTTTTGCCGATGCCAGAGCCCTTCACTGCTTGGATCGATATAGCGAAGGGCTTTGTTTCCGTATAGTCGTCAGTTTTTGTATTAAAATGAATCCTTAGGTATTCATAATCGCTTGATTAGCCTCGCCAAACGTCACCTTCACCTAAGTTACGAGCTAATAAGTCTAAACTAGAGGCGGCCACAGGCATGGGAATTCTAACATGATGCCCGCTTCCGGGTGCTTCTTTCATGTCACGGCCATAGCGGGAATCGCACATACTTTGAATCACAAAGGTGTGATTGCCTTTAGGGGAGATGAGTTCAACAGAATCTCCAACGGCAAACTTGTTTTTCACTTCAACTTCAGCCATGCCTGTTTCTGCATCGTAGCTGGTGATTTCTCCAACAAAGCGTTGTTGATTGAGTTGAGAGCTACCAAATTGATAATTTTGATGATCTTCACTGTGATGACGTTGATAAAAACCATCGGTGTAGCCACGGTTGGCCAAAGATTCTAATTTTCCTGATAAGGACCAGTCAAAAGGCTTGCCTTGTTGCGCATCTTCAATGGCTTGACGGTAAATTTGGGCGGTGCGAGCCACATAATAATGAGACTTGGTGCGACCTTCGATCTTAAGGGAGTCAATGCCCATTTTGACCAAGCGATCCACATGTTCAATGGCTCTTAAATCTTTGGAGTTCATGATATAGGTGCCATGCTCATCTTCAAATACAGGCATTTCTTCACCGGGGCGTTGCTTCTCTTCCAGTAAATACATGCCATCAGCCATTGGGTGACGTTTCATATCGCCACAGCTTGATAGTGCAGCATCGGGGGCTTCTTTGAGGGCATCCATGCTGAGAACATCACCACTGACATCTTCAGCACCTTTTTTCATGCCGTATTCCCAACGGCAAGCATTGGTGCAAGTGCCTTGGTTGGCATCACGGCGGTTAAAATAACCTGAAAGTAAACAACGGCCTGAGTAAGCAATGCACAATGCACCATGAACAAAAACTTCAAGCTCAATGTCTGGGCATAACTGACGAATTTCTGCAATGTCGTTTAAAGACAGTTCACGGGAAAGAATAATGCGAGAAACACCCACAGACTGCCAAAATTTCACAGCTGCAAAGTTCATGGTGTTGGCTTGCACAGACAAATGAATGGGCATGTCTGGCCAGCGTTCACGCACCATCATGATTAAACCAGGGTCAGCCATAATCAGTGCGTCAGGCTTCATCTCAATCACAGGTTCCATGTGTTTCATATAGGTGTGTACTTTGCGATTATGTGGCAGTAAATTACTGGCAACAAAAAACTTTTTACCTTGATTGTGAGCTTCTTCAATGCCAAGACGAAGATTTTCTGTTAAGAAATCATTGTTGCGAACACGCAAGCTATAGCGGGGTTGGCCTGCATAAACGGCATCAGCACCATAGGCAAAGGCATAACGCATATTGCGAATGGTTCCTGCTGGGGCAAGTAGTTCAATGTTTTTCATTTGTTCTCTCTTTTTCATCTTGTTGCCAGTCATGCGCAGACTCTTGTTGAAAAACAAGTTTAAAAGCTTGCTGCATGCGGTTTAAGACGATGTTATCTTTTTCTGTGCGTTGGCCATGCCATGTGGCTAGAAATTGTTGTGTTAATTGGCTTGGTTTGATGTGTTCACGTGGGTAAGGTTCAACATCTGCTGAAGGGTAACGCCAGCGTGTGATCTTGCTACCTTGTTGGCTTAACAATAAGCGTTGTCGGCTTGCATAAAGCTCAGGTTCGCCTTCTGCACCCATAAATAGCAAACTATTTTGTTGATCTAAAAGTTGATTGCTCTTTGCCATTAATGTGCCGTAAGGGTGATGAAAAAAACCATTGATTTGTGCTGTGCAGCGCAAAGGGTTTAAAAGTCTGGCCACGGTATTGGCACAACTTCGTACACCCAAGCGTTCGCGCAGTTGTAGCATTTGATACAGGGGTGGGCAAATATCTGTTAAATCCATGTAAACAATATTATTTTTAGCGAGAATGGGCTGAGCTTCTTGTAGAGATCCAGCTCGTTGCACACCTGCACGCGATAAAGCCTGCCATGCTGAAAGACGGCCTGCGATATCAGCGATACCATGAATGACAATGGGTATGCCTTGCTGGCTGGCTTCTAAGGCTGCGACCAAATGCAAAGGTGTGTCGCGACGTTTGCCCGCATAACAGGGCATATCAATGGCATGATGAAGTTGGTTAGCATTGAAATCATGGATAGCATGTTGAGACGCTTGCACAAAACCTGCGATTTCCGCAGGGCTTTCACCTTTGATGCGTTGCGCAATGAGAAATGCCCCCAGTTGTAAAGGGTCTGCACTGGGATGTAGCAAGTATTGATAAGCTTCAAAGGCCTGCGCTTGATTTAAGTCACGCTTACCATGCTGCCCCCTAGCCACGGTGGATAGATGTTGCGCTAGTTCGGAAGCGTTGATCATAAGCTTTCTTGAATGCGGTCAACGAGGACTTGACCGACCTCGAGCATGAGTAATTCTTGATTGGCTTCAACCATCACCCGCAATTTAGGTTCTGTGCCTGACATGCGCACATTTAAGCGTCCATTTTCACCCAGTGCTGTGGTGGCATCGGCAATGGCAGCGTTGATGTGCTCATTTTTTGTTATGTCAATGTGCGTAGGTAAGATGATATTCCATAGCTTCTGTGGAAAAAGTGGAATGTGTTTGACCATCGAAGATAAGGTTTTGTCTTGTTTCTTCATCGCAGATAAGACTTGCAAAGCGCATAAAAGGCCATCACCCGTTGTGTTATAATCAAGCATGATGACATGACCTGATTGTTCACCACCAAGATTGCAATGATGTTGGCGCATGCCTTCTAACACATAACGATCACCCACATTGGCACGGTGCATGGCAATTTTATGTTGTGCCAGGTATTTCTCCACACCCATATTACTCATAATGGTTGTGACGACGGCATCACCTTGTAGCTGACCTTCGGATTGCAAGAAAAGAGCCAACAAGGCAATGAGTTGATCACCATCGACAATTTGACCTTGGGCATCGCAAGCAATTAAACGATCTGCATCGCCATCAAGGGCAAAGCCAACATCAGCACCTGTTTGAAGTACTGTTGCACACATGTTTTGCGGTGCTGTTGAACCACAATTGGCATTGATATTATAACCATCAGGTTGATTGGCGAGGGTGATAACTTCACAGCCTAGCTCTTCAAGAATGCGCGGAGCCACATCATAAGCCGCACCATTGGCGCAATCGATGACCACTTTAAAACGATTGAGGCGCAAGCCACGCGGTAAGGAAGCTTTACAAAATTCGATATAGCGGCCACGCGCATCATCAATGCGAAAGGCTTTACCAACGTCTAAAGCTACTGGAAGTTTTGGTAAGTTGTCTAAAGCCTCTTCAATCGCCAGCTCAACATCATCATCCAATTTAAAACCATCAGCAGCAAAAAATTTAATGCCATTATCGCCCGCTGGATTATGGGATGCGGATAGCACCACGCCAGCATCCGCGCGTAAACTACGTGTCAGGTAGGCCACAGCAGGGGTGGGAAGAGGGCCAACGAGCATCACGTTCATACCTTGGGCGGTTAAGCCTGCACAGAGAGCGGATTCGATCATATAGCCTGATAAACGTGTATCTTTACCAATTAAGATATGCGGTTGATGACCAAGGTGTTTGGTCAATACATAACCCGCAGCACGGCCTAGGCGCAGTGCAAATTCAGCGGTCATGGGGTCAATATTAACAGTGCCACGTACACCATCTGTACCAAAATATTTTCTCAAAGCTCTGACTCTCCTTGTGTTTTGACTAACCAGCCATGCACCCGAAAGGTGGTATTCGGGTTCTGTAAACGAATGGATTTTCCTGCCAAACTTTCCATGTTGATATTTTTTTCAAAAGGCCCTGCTTCAGCAGCTAAGCGGATGCTGACCGTTTGAATATTGGAAATATTATCCACCCAAATTTCAGGCCCATTCAAAGTCACCTTTGCAGGCTCGATTTTAAGATCTTGTACTGTAAAGTTATCAGGAATGATTAAATTTGCATGAATGGGGAACTCACGTTCTATCAGCATATCAACTTGTAATTCTAATTGGTCAGGTTGTGCTTTTTCCACATGTAAACCCATCGGAAGTTGAATATCTTTGAGCGCAATGCTACGCATGAGAATACCTGGTTCTCGAATATCTGCGACATTTAAGGGAACGCTTATTTTATTGTTATCGAGAGCTTGAAGGCGACTTTGTAAGCCATTAATGGTTAAATGAACTTTTTCAGGAAAATCATTAATAATCACCATATTTTGCGGTAAGCCGAGCAGCTCTAACCGAGCATCTACCGTGATAGATCCCATACCTTGACCATGTACTTGAATCCAAAGTAACACAGCAATAATGAGGGCGAGTATTTTTAAGCCAAAGTCAGACATGGTTTAAGCTAAATGCTCGATAAGCAATGTTCGGAGCTGAGCTTGATCAATGGCTTCGGTGAGATGGCCTGCATAGGCAAGGCGAATGTCTTGGCATTCTTCCGAAACAATCAAGACGATCGCATCACTTTCTTCACTGACACCCACAGCAGCACGGTGTCTTGTGCCAAGGTTTCCCGCAATGTGATTGCCTTGGGTTAGCGGGAGCAAGACACGGGCGGCGACGATTGAATTTTTATGCACCACAATAGCACCATCATGCAAAGGGGTTTGAGGGCAAAAAAGCGTTTGTACCAAATCTGATTGCAAAGGAGATTTCATACGCAGTGCAGATTCATATAAATGGCGAAGGCCTGTATCTCTTTCAATCACAATCAGCCCTCCCCAGCCACGGTGGACTAAGGCAAGCGCAGATTTGACCAATTCATCGGCAATTTGAGTTTGATCCATTGAAGAAAAGGTTAGGGGGCTTAAGGCCACTTTCATAAGGCCACGCCGTAGCTCTTGCTGAAATAATACCACAATAATGACAATGAACACGGAGAAAAAGTGACTAAAAACCCACTCTAAGGTGAAGAGTCCAAACACACGAGCCACTTCATAGAGTAGCAAGGTAAGCGTCAGGCCTGTGAGCACTTGCACAGCACGTGTGCCTCGAATCAGACGAAGAACCGCATAAATGACAGCTGCGACTAATAAAACATCAATTAAGTCAAGCCAGCTGAGATGCCATTCTGCAATAAGTTCTTCAGTAAGCACGTGCAACTCGTAGCTGATAAGCTACTTCTAAGGCTCTTTTTTGAGTAGCTATATCATGAACACGCAACATATCCACGCCTTGCCAAACCGCAATACTCAGAGCGGCAGCCGTTTCAATTTCACGCTCGATCAATTGTGAACCACTGATTTCAGCCAGAAAAGACTTGCGTGAGATACCCAATAAAACGGGTGCGATTTCTTTAAACTCAGCCAAGTGGGCTTGCAATAATAGATTGTCGTTGAGTCTTTTACCAAAGCCAATGCCAGGATCGATGCTTATTTTTTCTGCTTGCATACCTGCGGTAAGGCAACATTGCATGCGTTGTTGTAAATAAGTTTTGATGTCATCAAGCGCATGTTCATAACACGGTTGATCTTGCATGCTTTGGGGTACACCTTGTTTGTGCATCAGACACACATCAACATTTGCCTCTACGGCCACTTGAATGGCACCGTCAGCACATAAGGCATTGACATCATTGATCATGCGTGCACCTGCAATGCAGGCTTGGCGCATCACTTCAGGTTTTGAGCTATCAATAGATACATATAAACCATCATCACTGAGTTGTTGTATAACGGGGATAACGCGGTCTAATTCTTGTTGGACGGAAACACCATGAGAGCTAGGACGGGTGGATTCTCCACCGACATCAATGATGCTTGCACCTTGGCGTGCCATGTCTTGGCCATGTGTAATGGCTTTGTTTGTGTCGAGGTATTTTCCACCATCTGAAAAGGAATCAGGGGTGCAATTGAGCACCCCCATCAGCAGTGGTTTATCGCTATGCAGCCAAGGTGTTGCAAGCATTAAATTTCTTGGCCTGCCCCTTTGTCATCTATCTTGTTATCAGGCGTTTTCTTTTCATGTAAAGATTCATCTTTGTTGGATGTTGACGGTGCATCATTAGCAGGAGGCTTAGAGATATGAATGATGATCTCTTCGCCTGCAATAGCAGCATCAATATCTTTACCTTCCAAGGTTTCATGTTCCAATAATGCATTGGTTAAGGCATGCAGTTGATCCATGTGATCAACTAAAATTTGACGTGCTCTTGCGTAGTTATCATCAACATAACGACGTACTTCAGCGTCTACCTTTGCAGCCATGCCTTCTGAAAGGTGTTTTGAACTGCCTAGAGAACGACCAAGGAACACTTCGCCCTCTGGTTCTGCATAAACCATAGAACCAAGCGTATCGCTCATGCCCCAGTTGGTGACCATGCTACGTGCAATACTGGTGGCACGTTCAAAATCATTGGAGGCACCTGTGGTTTTTTGGTTTAAAACCAATTCCTCAGCAAGACGACCACCCATTAAAATAGCGATTTGATCTTCTAAATAATCACTATCGTGGTTGAAGCGATCTTCATTGGGCAGTTGCATGGTGACACCCAATGCTCGGCCACGCGGGATGATGCTTACTTTATGCACAGGGTCAGCATGTTTGAGGTTTTTAGCCACAAGGGTATGACCAGCTTCGTGATAAGCTGTGCTTTTCTTTTGGTCTGCTGAAATAATCATTGAGCGACGTTCTGCACCCATAATGACTTTATCTTTGGCCATTTCAAAATCATAGTTGGATACGTTATTGGCATTTCTACGGGCGGCACTTAGTGCGGCTTCATTGACTAAATTGGCTAATTCAGCACCACTAAAGCCGGGTGTTCCTTTGGCTAAGGTATCAACCACCACATCAGAATGAAGGGGGACTTTGCGCATATGCACACGTAGAATAGCAGCACGGCCACCCAAGTCAGGATGAGGAACGGTGACTTGGCGATCAAAACGACCAGGGCGAGTTAAGGCTGGATCCAGTACATCAGGGCGGTTGGTGGCAGAAACTAAAATCACGCCTTCGTTGGTTTCAAAACCATCCATTTCAACCAATAATTGGTTAAGTGTTTGCTCACGTTCATCGTTACCGCCGCCAATACCAGCACCACGGTGACGACCCATTGCATCAATTTCATCCATGAAAATAATACAAGGTGCGCTTTTTTTCGCTTGTTCAAACATATCACGAACACGAGAAGCGCCCACGCCGACAAACATTTCTACAAAGTCTGAGCCTGAAATAGAGAAAAAAGGCACATCCGCTTCACCAGCAATGGCGCGTGCCAACAGTGTTTTACCTGTACCTGGAGGGCCTACGAGTAAAATCCCTTTGGGAATATTGCCACCCAAACGGGTATATTTAGAAGGGTCACGTAAAAATTCAATCACTTCTGTGACTTCTTGCTTGGCTTCATCGCAACCTGCAACATCTTCAAAGGTAATCTTTTTTGCATTTTCATTAAGTAACTTGGCTTTGCTTTTCCCAAACGCCATTGGGCCGCCTTTGCCGCCACCTTGCATTTGGCGCATGAAAAAGATCCATACACCGATGAGTAATAACATGGGGAACCATGAAATGAAAAGAGGCCAAAACAAAGATTGGTCTTTTTCTTGTGCTTTCACATCCACACCGTTGCTAATGAGAATTTGAACTAAATCTGGGTCATCGGGTGCCAAAACATTATATTCAACTTGGCCAACATTTAATTTTTGATACATACCGTGAATTTCGTCGCCACTAATGACAGCTGTATCCACGCGTGCGTCTTCAACTAAGCCTATAAACGAGGAATAAGACATTGGTTCTACTTGTCGATTTTGTGGTTGGAACATATTAAATAGACTAATCATGGTTACACCGATGACGAGCCACAAGATCATATTTTTACCCATTTCTTTTCTATTACCTCGTGTTTTTAACTCACATTAAATGTAAGCTTTAAATATTGCTTTCTTTAATGTAGTACAGCGATCAACGAATCGCCGCGCTGCGAAGCTTGTCGATTACGCGCTGAAGATGCAAGTTATCCTCTTGATGTGATAAGCGGCTACCACATAAATCAATCCCACCTTTTCCGCCTTGCTTTAGCCACCGCTCCACAAATTCAAAATGTCGTCGGCCAGGTGTTTTCCCTTTGCCTAACAATATTTCAAACATGCGCCGTAACACATCAACACGTATCACCGCATCAAGCTGAACCCAAGCTTGCCAAGGTGTGCAAACGTGTGTGCTACTGGTTGTGATATGATGTTGGTTAGATTGCTTTGTAATATCATGGTTTAGGCGTTGCATTTGTTGACCCAAACGCGCAAATAGTTCTTTGCTTTGGCTGCTATGTTTTTCCATTTGAGGAAACAACTGATGCCGAATCTGATTGCGTAAGAAGCGTGTGTCGGTATTGCTGGCATCTTCTAACCACGGGATGTTGGCTTCTTTTAGTGCGCTCTCAAGCATTTGCTTTGAGAGACGCAGGCAAGGGCGAATGAGGGTGAGATCTTCCATCGTTCGACGATAAGGAATGCCTTGGCAGCCACGACTACCAGAACCTTGCAATAAGCGCATGCACACGGTTTCAGCTTGATCATCAGCATGGTGAGCGGTGGCAAGAATATGAACTTGCTGTTCTTTGCTCCAGATTGAAAATTGTTGGTAACGCAATTGGCGAGAGCGCGCTTCTTTATTGCTCTCAGAAATACCTGTTAAATGCGTTTTGAAAAAAGGAATGTGCCAATCTTTAGCCCATTCTGCTAACAACATGGCATTGTGAGTGGATTGTGGGCACCAGCCGTGGTCAATATGCCAAGCCACGACTTGGTGACCTTGCTGTTTTAAGGCTAAAAGCAGTGCGGTGGAGTCAAGACCCCCAGACCAAGCGACGGCTAAATACTTGGGGATTTGTTGATCTTGAAACCAGTGTGTATTTTTGATATTGAGCATTTTATTTAGAAAAAGGAACCCAGCGTTGAATACCGCGTGATAAAATCAACTCTGAAATATCAGAATTAAAATCAAGCAACTCATAAAGTTCATGGGAAACCCCTGCTAATAAAGGTTTACCGACTTTAACAAAAACAAAGGTTCGCGGGTCAATATCTACTTTTTCTTTCATGGTGACGATTTTCAACTCTGTTTCAGGTAGATGAACACCAGGCAATACTTCTTGAACTTGCTTTTTGCTTAAGTGATATTCATGGACATAAAGTTGATCCTCTAAGCTTGTGATTAATTCATATAAAACGGTTGCTGTCAGGGCAATACCTGCATTGTATAAAACGAGTACTTTATTCTCAACTTTTTCAACACGTACTAAACCGAGAGCCTTTAATTCTAACTTTTTGTCACGCATTAGAATTAATTGACCGATGGATTCATTGCGTTGAATACCAGCCGAAGCTTGTGCCAAAGATAGGCTAAAGGTTAAACGACCTTGGCCAAACTCTGGGTCTTTGTATTGGGTTGTTCGCCACTCGCCAATAATACAAATACACATAGAAACCGAGGGTGAACGGCGTGATCCAGCTGCGGCACGGTTCATGGCTTCATACCAACCTTGCATTTCTTGACGTAAGGAAATGCTGACCATGAGCAAGTCACGCGCAATACCGCGAATGAGGCAACCGGAAGCGGTGAATGAATCTAAAAAGATGTCTTTCACAAAAGGTTTAAGGATACGTAAAATACCGGGAACAAAAATTTGCTCAAGGAAGTTACTGATATTGGGTGCTTTTACGGCGTGTGCGCTGGATAAGTAATTACACCAATCAACTTTTAAGCAGGCTTGTTTGTGGGAAATCATTCTTCCACTGTGTAGGGGGTCTTCTCTATCCAGTTGTAGAAAGACCAACTTACCTTCATAAAAGCTTTTACGCAGTACCTCATCGACAAGACGACCACGTTTTTTGCCAACAATTTCATTTTTTCGACTTAACCAAAGCTTCTCGGATAAACGACGCATTTGTTCAATACGCAAATCTTCGGCTAAAATACGAAAGGCAACCAAGGTGCGATCATCTTTGCGCCACGGTGCTTCCATTGCACCTTTGGATGATTTTCCCTCTATTTTAGCCAGCATCCAACGTGAGAAAATATGCTGTTCTTGTGCTTGTAGCACGGTTTTTAAGGCAACTGGTGCGCGTTGTGGTTTGGCAAGTAATTGATCCAATGCTCTTGCGTCATGCACCCATTGCATCAACATGCCTTGTTCGCTTAATTCGGCAAGTTCCCATAGGCATAAGCGTGCCCAACTGCGTTGAAGTAGGTGGTCACTCATGCGTATTTGGCCAAGTAAGCCCAACATGCCTGCTTCGTTTTTATTGCCTAATTTTTTTCGTAATTCCTGCATGCGTGGAATAAGCTCGGGCTCTAAACCATAAGATAGAATCACATGACGTGATTCCATGAGCATGACACCATCCAATTGACGATACATAAAAGCCATTGGGGTGACAGGGATAATCATGGACTCATAGGTTGCAATACGCGTAACTTCTATTTCGCCTTGCACGGAGTTTTTAAGAAAGTTTTGCAATAACCATGAATAAGCACCACCGATAACGCTGATCATCACATTCTCTGTCAGGTCAATGTTGGCTTCTTCAGGCTGTAAGTTGGAAATTAAACCCCTAATGATTTTCACCATTAAGATATTTACAGCAGCGGTCCACGGAGCAACATCATGCCTGTCTTGTCGCCATGCTAGATTCCACGCTTGCATGAGGATGTTTTGAAAGGCCAGTCCACTTTCTTTTTGTGCGCACCAGTGGTGTAACATATGGGGGTGTAAGTGTGGGTAGTTGGTACGTAAGTGTTGATAAAGTGGGCGTGATTGGGGTGTTAACTTAGGTAGCTGATAAGATGATATTTTTTCACCTTGAACGCTATAGCGCATCATATGCTCAAAGAGCAAACGAATACAGGTGCTCAAACCCTCTTCTATTTTAGATTCCAGTGCGTAAGGGATATATTCCTTGGTGTCTGCGGCGGTGATGCGCATGGGAATACGACGAATATCAATTCGACTGCGATTTGCAGGTTCATCCCCGCGTTGATAAATAGGGTTAAACCAACTCCAGCGATAGCGAAAATAATTAGATGAAAGTATTGCTCTTCTCCCTGAGATTGCAGTACAACCATGTGCCGCATACTATGCGCCGCATGTTTATTCACACTCATAATACTAAAGTCCGCAAGCCTATAACTTTTCAACACAAACAAAAGACCCAAAGAAACATTTGGATGCTTTTATTTTTATTTTTTTGCCCAGTTATATGTCATGCTGAGGTGATGGCAACCTTACCACCACTGGCATCCGTGATGCATATGCTGGATAAGAATATGCAAGTTCAGTGTATCTTAGGCAATAACAGTGACCCACATCACATGAGCATTAGCCCTCAACAGTTTGAAGCGATTAAGAAAACGTTGGTTTTACGCACAACAGAAGATAAATATTGGAAGTTTCTCAGACCAAAATCAGCCTTTTATTTTTGGCGTGATGATCCACACGCATGGCTGCACCCTGAAAAAGTTCATAAGGTATTGCCCGAAGTTGCCGCTTATTTTAAGCAGGAGAAAATTTTGTTTCAGGGTGATGTCATTGCCGCACAGGAACGGGTTTTGAAGATTCAGAAACAACTGGCACAAGCCTTGGATCCGTTGAAAACAAAGGGTGTGATTATGCAACACGGGGCTTGGTTATCAGTTTTTGAGGCTTATGGTGTGCCTGTTCGTTTGGTGTTGGAGAAGGGTAATCATCATGGTAAAAGGGCAAGCCCAAAGCGTTTGCAAACAGCCTTGGATTTGATCGACTTGCATCCAGATATGCTTTTAATTGGTGATAAGCAGCATGATACAGATGCTTTGCAATGGTTGAAGTCGAAACGACCCCAAAGCCCATTGTTGATTTTAGATACGCTGGGTGATTGTCAGCAAACATGGGATGCTTTGATGCAAGAAAACATCAGTTTGATTAAAGGATCTTTGTGACAACACCTGTCTTGAGTGTGCAGCATGTGAGCGTGGGATCACCGCAAGCACCTATTTTAGATGACATTAGTTTTCATGTGGATGCAGGTCATTTCATGGGAATTGTTGGTCCTAATGGTGCGGGGAAAAGCAGTTTACTGGCTACCATTGTGTGTATGATGCCGCGTTTTCATGGTCATGTGGATATTTTGGGTAGCTGTTTGCGTCGTTTTAATCGTCGTAAAGTTTTGAAAAAGGTGTCTTTTCTGACACAAATGCATCATCAACAAACGCATATGCCTATGCTTGTGCATGATTTGGTGGCTTTGGGTTTGGATGATTCTTATCGTCCTTTGTGGCATCGGGTTAAAGTAGAGAAGAAAATCGACTGGGCTTTGGATAAAGTTGGCATGTTGGCACATCGACACAAGGATTACCGTGATTTATCAGGTGGCCAAAAGCAACGCACACGCTTAGCTCGGATGTTGGTACGCCAACCCAAGTTACTGTTGCTTGATGAGCCTGCTGCTGGTTTGGATAGTCAGGCCAAGCAAGGCATGTACACGTTATTGCGCCAGCTTTGTGATGATGAACAGTTGTCGATTGTGATGGTTGAGCATGATGTGGCCGCCATTAGTCAACATGTGGATTCAGTCGCATGTTTGAATAAAAAAATTCACTATCATGCCCCTGCAACAGAAGAAATCCCTGCGCATATTTGGCAAGATATGTATGGATCACAGATGCAAGTCATGAGCCATGATGCGCATTGCATGGGTTGTGAAAGCGAAGAGGAGTCTTAAGCTGTGTGGGTATCTTTTTTTGAAAGTGAGGTCATGCAGTCTGCGTTGTTCCCAGCCTTATTGACCGCAGCCGTTGCTTCTACCGTTTCGGTGATGATTGTGGCGCATCGACTTGCTTTTCTAACGGTGGGGGTGTCTCACGCCAGTATGGCTGGCTTGGGTTTAGCGTTGCTTTTGTCGTGGCCTTTGCTACCCACGGCCACCGTCTTTGCTATTTTGGTGGCTCTCTTATTGGCACCCATTCGCCAAGGCATTCATGAGGATGCGGGAACAGGTTTGCTGTTTGCGGGTTCGATGGCCTTAGGTATTTTGCTGATTTCTTTAGCAGATTCTCAAAGTGTGGATGTGTTTGGTTTGATGTTTGGTGATATTTTAACGGTGAGTGAGCAAGACACTGATTGGTTTATCATTAATAGTATTTGTATCTTTGTTATTTTTATTGTGGCTGCACGCACATGGTGGAGCCTTGCCTTTGATGCCACCACCTTGGTGGCTGGTGGTGTGAGTGCCACGCCGTGGCGACTTTTGTTACATGCAACGGTGGGTATGACGGTGATGTTATGCATCAAACTTGCAGGTATTATTTTAACCACAGGTTTATTGGTCTTGCCTGCATCTTGTGCGTGGTTTTGGGGTCGGCGTTTGCTGAGTCTATGGGCATTAAGCCTTACCTTCGCGCTCACAGGTGTGATGGGCGGCTTAATGATTTCTTATCACTATGATTGGCCAAGTGGTGCCTGTGTGGTGTTGGGTTTATGTATCTTGTTTATAATAAGTTGGGGGAGTTCATGGCTAAGAAATCGAAAACTACGGCCACGAAAGCATCTGTAACAGCTCGGGTGGTGGCTGGTCTTTATGATTTAATTATTTTCATAGGGGTAGGGATGATTGCTTTTATTCCTATTAGCATTTTAAAAGAATTAAATGTTGAAATTCCAGATTGGATGAGCACGTTTGTTTTTTGCAGTGTTGCCTATGCCTATTTTGCAGGATTCTGGGTCAAAGGCCAAGCCACCACAGGCATGCGCCCTTGGAAGTTGCGTGTGGTGCATCAAGTCACAGGCGAAGCTTTGAGTTTCCAAATGGCAACGGTGCGTTTTATTATCTTTGGTCTTGTGTGGTTAAGTTTGGGTTATGTGATGTTGTGTATTCGGGATGCGAATATTACAGGTTGGGATTTTGCATTGGCTGCGGTCATTCCCTTTATCAGCTTGCTGTGTATGGCATTTACGCGCCAACGCCAAGCTTTGCATGATTTATTGAGTGAAAGTTGTGTGTATAAGGTTGTGGAATAAATATGAAAACATTTAATACTTTAAGTGTTTTATTGGCATGTTTAATTTCAATGCCTGCGCATGCTCAGCCTACAAAAGATACTAAAGCCAACGTTGCAGATGTTAAGACCCCACAATCGAAACATACCCATCATGCCAAGCCGACATGGGAATTGGGAGTTGCTGCGGGCGCTGTGACTTTACCGCATTATATGGGCAGTGATCAACGCTATTATGCAGGACTTGCAACACCTTATTTTATGTATCGGGGTCAACACTTTCAATTTGATCGGCAAGGTTTGCGTACTTCTTTGTTTAAAGATGGAAAGCTGCAAGTCAAAGCCAATATTTCTTTTGGTTTGCCTGTGAGCAACAATAACCTTGCCCGCCAAAACATGCCTTCATTGCGTTTGAGCGGTGAAGCTGGCCCTCAGTTAATTTGGAATTTTAGGCAACGAGGTGTGTCACGCATGGGGATTCATTTACCATGGCGTGCTGCGTTCAATATTCGTGGTAAATACCTTGGCTGGGTTGCTGAGCCAACGTTGCAAATGGCGTGGTATGGTCTTGGCCAAAAAAGGCAATATGGGGTTCATATCAAAGCAGGTCTGCTTTTTGCCTCGCAACAGTACCAGCAACATTATTATGGTGTGGCTCCGATTTATGCTACTGTCAACCGTCCAGCTTATGAAGCACAGCAAGGTTTACACTCCTTGGTGCTGAGTTCACGTTTTATGTATCGTTATGATGAAGATATTGATGTTGCCTTATTTATGCGTGCAAGGCATCTCAAGTTTGGGCGCAATAAAGATAGCCCTTTGGTGAAGCAGCCTTTTTATTTTGGTGTTGGTATTGGTCTGACATGGAAATTATGGAGCTCAGGCTGGTAAGGGTACAAAATAGAAAAAAGAGGGAGTTAGGTTATGCCAAGTTTTGATATTGTGAGTAAAACAGATTTGCAAGAGGTTGATAATGCTATCAATCAAGTTCAACGTGAAATTACGACACGTTATGACTTTAAAAATAGCAAAGCCAGCATTGAACACAAAGAAAATGAAATCACCATTGTGGGTGATGATGAATATAAAATAAATACTGTGACAGAGATTCTACGCACCAAAATGGTTCGTCGTAAGCTCGACTGTCAGTGCCTTGATTATGGCAAAGTTGAAACCGCTGGTGGCAACACATGCAGGCAAGTCATCAAAGTGAAGCAAGGCTTGGATATTGAGCTGGCGAAAAAAATTGTGCAGCATCTCAAAAAAGAAAAGTTAAAGGTTCAAGCCAGTATTCAAGGTGATCAAGTCAGAATAACAGGTAAAAAGAGGGATGACTTACAACAAGCCATTGCCTCAGTGAAAGGCATCGAAGTAGAGCTTCCTTTGCAGTATATCAACTTTAGAGATTAATTTCTAAGTATTGACTTAGCCTCTTCTATTGCTGACATTCAAGTCAAGATTCAAAGTTGGCAAGGAGGCTCGCAATGGGCAATGAGTTCGTTCAGGAAAAAACGACGTTTGATCATTGTTTGCGCCCTGTTTTTAGCGAATATCTACTCAAAAAAGTGCTGAAGGGTGATGCTATTAACTTCATTGCTGAGCATGGCTTGGGAAGACGGCGCACTTTGGACGACCTTGAGCAGTGCCTTGGCGATGATATATTGGTTTTGCGCCTGAACCTAAAGTCTTACAAAGAAAGTTATTCGGCTTTTATCAAAGAGCTTTGGCGACAGTTGGGAAGCCAAGGTGACATGCCGACCGAGCTTGCAAGTGTGCTTGAACACATGGAAGCATCAAAAAAAACCATGCTTTTAATCATGCATAATTTTGATATCTTGCTGGATAATCCACAAATTGACTCGGCCTTTAACGTCAGCTTTTTTGATCATCTCAACAGCATGCGCAATCAAGAAAACATGTGCTTATTGTGTGTGACCGTCAAAGCACATGACCAATCCTTGGTGATGATTGATGGTAAACCACACAGTCATTCATGGCTGAATTTAGAATCATTGACTTTAACCGAGTGATATAGCATCTAAGCACATGGTTAAACGATGATGCAATGACGATATAAAAAGGTAAATAAAGATGAATGAGGCACATGTAGCAAAACTTTATCATGATTTTCTAAGGTTATATGCTGAACTCGATGGTTTTGCATGCCATGACCGTTGGTATGATGTTATTTATCAATTGTCAGAAGATTTGTGTCGTTTGGCGAATAAGGCTTATGAGCCTGCGGTATTGAGTTTTGAAGGTTCCAACGGTTATTATCCTGCGGTTTTAGAGGTTAAAGAAAAATTTGGTCGGTTGAGGGTTAGTGTGGCTGCGGTTTCTGAAGAAATGCAGGCTTTGGTTTATCAGGTTGAAGCAATAGATATGGACTGATAGAGGGGAGTGGGTCAGTTGTTTTCATCTTGTGTAGCTCTATAAAATAAAAAAACCTTGATATCAAAATGACATCAAGGTTTAAAATTTGGTTGCGGGGGCCAGATTTGAACTGACGACCTTCGGGTTATGAGCCCGACGAGCTACCACTGCTCCACCCCGCGTTAAATGGGTAATACGACTATCAAAAAAACATTTGGTTGCGGGGGCCAGATTTGAACTGACGACCTTCGGGTTATGAGCCCGACGAGCTACCACTGCTCCACCCCGCGTTAAATGTAGGCGAATTATAGCGACAGAACTTAATCTGTCAATGTTTTTGTTTTACGAGGACTATTGTGAGTGGGTGTGATTACTTGATAATGTTTAAAATATGTCTTTTTTCTTCTTTGTGAGGAATTGCTTAAAAAGGCTTAGATTTATAGAGTCCGTTTTTTTTGATCAGGAAGGATTCTTTTATGAAAATATTAGGTCAAGCTTTGACGTTTGATGATGTATTGCTCGCTCCTCAAGCGAGTAACGTTTTGCCAAAAGATGTGGACACATCCAGCCAGTTAACACGAAAAATTAAACTTAATATTCCCGTGTTAACCGCTGCAATGGATACCGTGACTGAGTCGTGTACTGCTATTGCTATGGCGCAAGAAGGTGGTGCAGGTGTTATTCATAAAAACCTGTCTGCTAAAATGCAAGCCGAAGAGGTTCGCAAAGTAAAACGTTATGAAGCGGGGTTGGTGCAAAACCCATCCACTGTTTCACCTGAGATGTTGGTGCAGGATATTAGAGATTTATCGAATGAATTTGGTTTTTCTGGCTTCCCTGTTTTAGATGCTGATCAGCGTTTATGTGGTATTGTCACGAACCGTGATATTCGTTTTGCGATGTCTTCTAATTTGACTGTGGGTCAAGTCATGACTCCACGAGAACGTTTGATTACTGTTGATATTGGTACAGATGTTGAAACGTGTAAAAAATTATTTCATCAACATCGTATTGAAAAACTACCTGTTGTGGATGCACAAAATCATTTGCATGGCTTAATCACAGTGCGTGATATTGAGCAAGCCAAGGCAAACCCTCAGGCTGTTCGTGATCAATATGGTCGTTTATTGGCGACTGCTGCGATTGGTGTTGGCGAAAAAGAATTAGAAAGGTTTGAAATTTTACGTCATGCTGGTGTGGATGCCATTGTGGTTGATACTGCGCATGGTCATTCCCTAGGTGTGTTGAACCAAGTTCGTGATATTAAACGGAACTATGGTGATGAAGTTCAAATCATTGCAGGCAATGTTGCCACGCCTGAAGCCGTTGCTGATTTGATTAAAGCGGGTGCGGATGCTGTGAAAGTCGGTATTGGTCCAGGCTCTATTTGTACAACACGTATCATCGCAGGTGTGGGCGTGCCTCAATTTACAGCAATTATGCAATGTGCAGAAATTGGTCGCAGCGAAGGCGTGCCAGTGATTGCTGATGGTGGTATTAAGTTTTCTGGTGATATGGCCAAAGCTTTGGCCGCAGGTGCATCGACTGCCATGTTGGGTTCAATGTTTGCAGGTACGAGCGAAGCTCCCGGTGAAACCATTTTATTTCAAGGCCGTACTTATAAGAGTTACCGTGGTATGGGTTCGATTGGTGCTATGAAGTTAGGTAGTAAAGACCGTTACTTCCAAGGTGATGTTGACGAAGCCATGAAGTTGGTTCCAGAAGGTATTGAAGGCCGTGTGTCTCATAAAGGGCCTATGGCGAATGTGCTACATCAATTGATTGGTGGTCTGCGCGCATCAATGGGGTATGTGGGCGCGGCAACCTTGGAAGATTTTTATCAAAGAGCACAGTTTGTACAAATTACAGGTGCAGGTCTGCGTGAGAGTCATGTGCACGATGTGACCATCACAGAAGAAGCATCAAACTATAGAATGGAGCACTAAACAGCATGAGTATGGAACGTATTTTAATCTTAGATTTTGGTTCACAGTATACGCAGTTAATTGCACGACGTATTCGTGAAGCTCATGTGTATTGTGAAGTTCACCCTTATACGGTGGATGCTGAATTTATTAAGTCTTATGATGCAAAAGGCATTGTTTTATCAGGTGGGCCTGCTTCTGTCTTGGCTGAAGATGCCTTTGGTGTCAGTGAGATCGTCTTTCAATTAGATATTCCCGTGTTGGGTATTTGTTATGGCATGCAGCTAATGACACAGATGTTGGGCGGACAAGTTGGACGTGCTGAACACCGTGAATTTGGACGTGCTCATTTGCAGTTGGATGATACCGAGAGCTTCTTTGCACCTGTGAAAGGCTTGGCTCATATTGAAGTGTGGATGAGTCATGGCGATCGCATTGAAGCGATTCCTCCCGGTTTTAAAACCATTGCTCATACCGAAAATGCACCGCATGCAGCGATGGCCAATGATGAGAAGTCTTTTTATGCTATTCAATTTCATCCCGAAGTGGTGCACACCGCTCAGGGTGCAGAGATGTTGAGCCATTTTGCACGTCACACCTGTGGCTGTAGTGGTAAATGGACGATGCGTTCTTATATTGAAACAAGCAAAGAACAAATTCGTGCACAAGTCGGTGATAAACATGTGATCTGTGGTTTATCGGGTGGTGTGGATTCATCGGTGGCTGCGGTCTTGATTCATGAGGCAATTGGTGAGCAATTAACCTGTGTGTTTGTGAATAATGGCTTGTTGCGACTTGGTGAAGCTGAGAAAGTTCAGCATGTGTTTAGAGATCACTTTAAAATACCATTGGTTTATGTGGATGCGGAAAGCTCTTTCTTAGATTTATTGGCAGGTGTGACTGATCCAGAAACCAAACGTAAACGTATTGGCTATGAATTTATCAATATCTTTGATGAAGAAAGCAATAAGCTTGATCAAGTTAATTTCTTGGCACAAGGCACACTTTACCCTGATGTGATTGAATCTGTTTCTCTCAAAGGACCAAGTGCAGTGATTAAGAGCCACCACAATGTGGGTGGTTTACCCGAAAAGATGAAACTCAAGTTAGTTGAGCCATTGCGTGAATTATTTAAAGACGAAGTGCGTGAATTGGGTCGTGAGCTTGGCATGCCCGAAGAAATTATTAACCGTCAACCCTTTCCTGGCCCGGGTCTGGCGATTCGTTGTTTGGGTGAGGTCACCAAAGAACGTCTCAATATTTTACAGCTTGCCGATGCCATTGTTTTAGAAGAAATCAAAGCTGCTGGTTTGTATTTACAAATCTGGCAAAGCTTTGCGGTCTTGCTACCTGTGAAGAGTGTGGGCGTGATGGGTGATGAACGCACTTACGAAAGCTGTATCGCACTGCGTGCCGTTGAATCTCGTGATGGGATGACCGCTGACTTTGCCCATATTCCACATGAATTATTGGGTAAGATTTCTAATCGAGTTATCAATGAAGTCTCTGGTGTGAACCGTATGGTTTATGATATTACATCAAAACCACCGGGTACGATTGAGTGGGAGTAAACTAAAAAGAGAACCTTGTTTTTGTAAAAAACAAGGTTCTCTTTTTGTGATTTTGGTCAATGTCAAGGTACTGTTTCTACTTGAGTAGAAGTGATGCTGAAGCATTGAAAAGTAAGATATTTGTTTTTTAGTTTTATTATAATGAACAATGATTAAGGAATGACTTGAGCGTGATGTTTGGCTCGTTCATGAAATCATAAAAATGGTCGGGACGAGAGGATTTGAACCTCCGACCACTTGACCCCCAGTCAAGTGCGCTACCAGGCTGCGCTACGCCCCGTTATTCATCTAAAAGGTTTCGTGTTTCCAATAGGTATTCACGAAGTTGACGCAGTTTAGCGTGTGTTTCATTTTGTGCAACATCTTCCTTTTCTTTTTGTTGTAAGTGTCGTCTTGCACCTTTGATGGTGTAACCCGCATCATAGAGAAGGTATTTAATATCAATCAGTTGCTCAATATCGTGTTTTCGATAAAGGCGGTGGTGTCCATTCTTTTTTAGAGGGCGGATATGTTTAAATTCAGTTTCCCAGTAACGAAGCACGTGAGATTCTACATTGCATAGCTTGCTTACTTCACCAATGGTGAAAAACATTTTACTTGAAGTGTCAGCGAGAGTTTTCTCTACTTTATCTTTTAATTTCATGACGTGACTGGCCTAATAATACTAAGGTATAGAGGGGAATTATTGATCGTTCATTTTTTCTTTGAGCAAGTGACTTGCTCTAAAAGTGACGACACGGCGTGCAGTGATCGGCATGGAATCGCCAGTTTGAGGGTTTCTTCCCCGACGTTCATGTTTATCACGCAACATGAAGTTTCCAAATCCTGAAATTTTGATGTGCTCACCTTTGATCATGGTGCTGCGCATGATGTCGAGAACAGCATCAACAGTTGTGACCGCATCTTTTTGAGACGTTCCAACGTGCTTATGAATCCATTTGGCAATATCTGCTTTGGTCAAAATGTCCTCCTGCTTGGTTTTTTTCTCTCCGAAAAGAGGAGCGGGGGAAGACTTACATGCTGCGTTAAATGAGTCAAAATATGTTTGTTATTAAGGGGTAATGAATGTTAGTCGAATATTTTATCGAGATAGTGAAAAAGACTTTCTTCTTGGCATGGGCTAAATGTTTTTTCACCGATATGAACAACTGGGGATTGATGACATTTTGCCTGACATTTTGTTTTCACAGTGAGTATATTTAACGCATTTTTTTTTATGTAAGTATCCGTTTTTGTAGAGATTTCATGGCTTCTGTTGTTGGTGCAGATGGGGCCTGTGCAAATATGGATTTCCTGAGCTTGAATCACTTCTTTTTTGTAGACTAAGTTTTGTAGTTTAGCCCACTCTTTTGGTGTTGTTTGAAAGTAATCACGCAGCTTAAGCATGTCTTCTGGCGGACTGTTTTTTAGCATGCTTTGTGCATCTTGTAGTGCAGCTAATGCATAAGCCTTCTTGGCGGGGTAAGTCTTTTGAATATAATGTAAAAAAGATTCTGACATATCTATTTTGTTAAGCCTTTACTGGAATGTTAAAAGAGGTATATTATTTGGTATATTATTTATATTAATGGGATAAGGTCAAAAGAACAATCAACTTCCAGACTGGGTTCATGCTTTAAAATGATTTTTATTGAGTAATAATAGAGTCATTGCTAGTTTTCGCCACCATTTTTTTGAGTAGGTATCTTTTATACTAACACCAGTCATTGCTATTTAGAGGTAGGTCCATGAGTCAACCAGTTGTTAAACAAGGGTTATATGACCCAAAATATGAACATGATGCTTGTGGAGTTGGCTTTATAGCTCATATTAAAAACAAGAAAAGTCATCAAATTGTTGAGAAAGGTTTAGAAATCCTTCTCAATATTACCCATCGTGGTGCAGTTGGTGCCGATCCTCGCGAAGGTGATGGCGCAGGTATCTTGTTGCAACTTCCCGATGCTTTCTTGCGTGCAGAAGTGCAAGGCTTTGGATTACCAGCAGAAGGTTCTTATGGCGTTGGTATGGTTTACTTGCCTCAAGATGGAGCTTGTCGTCAAGCATGCATTGACGTGTTGGCCACAACGATTGTCGAAGAAGGCCAGACCCTTTTAGGTTGGCGTGATGTTCCCACTGACTCAGTGAAATCAGATTTACCCGAGAGCGTTTTAGCCTGTGAGCCTGTGATGCGTCAGGTCTTTGTGGCTCGTGGTGCGTCTTGTGCGGATCAAGTTAGTTTTGAGCGTAAGTTGTTTGTGATTCGCAAAGTGGCTGAAAACCGCATCATCAAAAAAGCTTTGAATGACCCTGCTGCTTTTTATATGGCTTCTTTCTCAAGTCGTACCATTGTTTATAAAGGCATGTTTTTATCGCATCAGTTGGGTGATTATTACCCTGACCTAAGCGATTCACGCATGGTTTCTGCTTTAGCGATGGTGCATCAACGCTTTTCTACCAATACTTTCCCAGCATGGGAGCTTGCCCATCCTTTCCGCATGATTGCGCATAATGGTGAAATTAACACCGTTCAGGGCAATGTGAACTGGATGGCAGCACGTAAACATTCGATGGCTTCTGAGTTATTTGGTGATGATTTGGCTAAAATCTGGCCTTTGATTCCTGAAGATCAATCAGATTCAGCTTGTTTTGATAATGCTTTAGAACTTTTGGTAGCAGGTGGTTATCCACTTGCCCATGCAGCCATGCTTTTGATTCCCGAAGCTTGGGGTGGCAATGATTTGATGGATGAGAAGCGTCGTGCTTTTTATGAATACCATGCTGCTTTGATGGAACCTTGGGATGGGCCTGCTGCGGTTGCCTTTACCGATGGCATTCGCATTGGTGCAACCTTGGATCGCAATGGTTTGCGTCCTGCTCGTTACTTAATTACCGATGATGATCATGTGGTTATGGCTTCAGAAATGGGTGTCTTGAACATTCCTGAAGAAAAAATTGTGAAGAAGTGGCGGTTACAACCCGGTAAAATGTTGCTGATTGCAATGGATGAAGGCTGTATCATTGATGATACTGAGCGCAAACATCAATTGGCCAGTGAAAAACCTTATCAAGAATGGTTGGCCAATACACAAATTCAGCTTGAAAACTTGCCAAACGAAGTTTCTCGCATGCCACTTGATGATGAAAGTCTATTGAAACGTCAACAAATGTTTGGCTATAGCCAAGAAGATGTGAAGTTTATCATGGCTCCGATGGCCAGCAGTGGTCAGGAACCGACAGGCTCAATGGGCAATGATATTCCTTTGGCTGTATTATCGGATAAATCACGCCCATTATATCATTACTTTCGCCAGTTATTTGCACAGGTAACCAATCCACCCATTGATCCTATTCGTGAAGAAATGGTTATGAGTTTGATTTCGATTATTGGCCCGCGCCCGAATTTACTGGGTTTGAATGAAAGTAATCCACAAATGCGTTTAGAAGTTCGTCAGCCTATTTTGAGTAATGATGACTTGGAAAAAATTCGTCATATTTCAGAACACACACAAGGCAGCTTCCGTACCAAGACGCTTTCCATGTGTTATCCTACCGCTGAATCAGCTGAAGGTATGGAAGCCGCAGTACGTACTTTGTGTGAACAAGCACAGTTGGCTGTGGAAAACCATGACAATATTATTATCTTATCGGATCGTGATGCTGATGCCAGTTATATTCCGATTCCTGCACTATTGGCCACGTCCGCAGTGCATCAACATCTCATTAAAGCGGGTTTACGTACAGAAACTGGCCTTGTGGTTGAAACAGGTTCAGCGCGTGAAGTGCATCATTTCGCTCTTTTAGCGGGTTATGGTGCTGAAGCTGTCAACCCTTATTTGGCATTTGAAACGCTTTTAGGCTTAAATCGCTCAGGCTACTTGGGTGTTGATTTGTCGGCAGACGAAGTTGTGGGTCGTTATATTAAGGCGATTAACAAAGGTTTGTTGAAAGTGATGTCGAAAATGGGCATTTCAACGTATCAATCTTATTGTGGTGCGCAAATATTTGAAGCAGTTGGCTTGACGAGTGCCTTTGTGGATCAATATTTCACGGGTACAAGCAGTCGCATTGAAGGCATTGGTTTAGATGCTGTGGCAAAAGGTGCTTTAACTTGGCACAACTATGCTTATGGTGATGAAAATATTTACCAAGATGCTTTGGATGTGGGTGGTCAGTATGCATGGCGTGAACGTGGCGAGCAGCATATGTGGACGGCTGAAACCATTGGTTTATTACAGCATGCTTGTCGTCAAAATGATTATGCTAAATACAAGAAGTTTGCCGATTTAATCAATGATCAAAGCCATCGTTTGATGACTTTGCGTGGTATGTTTAAAATTACAGCTGATTTAGAGCCTGTGCCTTTGGATGAAGTGGAGCCTGCATCTGAAATTGTGAAGCGTTTTGCCACGGGTGCGATGTCCTTTGGTTCTATTTCAGAAGAAGCGCATAGCACACTTGCCATTGCCATGAACCGTTTGGGTGCAAAATCCAATACAGGTGAGGGGGGTGAACGGGTTGCGCGTTTCAGGCCAATGGAAAATGGTGATTCTAAGCGTTCTGCCATCAAGCAAGTGGCATCAGGTCGTTTTGGTGTGACCACTGAGTATTTGGTTAATGCGGATGAGATCCAAATTAAAGTTTCTCAAGGTGCAAAACCAGGTGAAGGTGGCCAGTTACCAGGTCATAAAGTAAACCAAGTGATCGCCAGTGTTCGTTTTTCTACCCCTGGTGTGGGTCTTATTTCTCCACCACCGCATCATGATATTTACTCGATTGAAGATTTAGCTCAGCTTATTTTTGATTTGAAAAATGTGAATCCGAAAGCTGCGATTAGTGTTAAACTTGTGTCTGAAATTGGCGTGGGAACGGTTGCCGCTGGTGTGGTGAAAGCACATGCAGATCATGTGGTGGTATCGGGTCATGATGGTGGTACGGGTGCGAGCCCATTAACATCAATCAAACATGCAGGTAATGCATGGGAGCTTGGTCTGGCTGAAACCCAACAAACTTTGGTTTTAAACCGTTTACGCAGTCGCACACGGGTTCAAACCGATGGGCAAATGCGCACAGGCCGTGATATTATGATTGCAGGTTTGCTGGGTGCGGATGAAGTGGTATTTGGTACCACGGCATTGGTGGTTGAAGGTTGTATCATGATGCGCAAGTGTCATCTCAATACTTGCCCAGTGGGTGTGGCGACACAAGATCCTCAATTGCGTAAGCTGTTCACAGGTAAGCCAGAAGATGTTGTGAACTACTTCATGTTTGTGGCTGAAGATGTGCGTGAACAAATGGCAGCCTTAGGTTTTAGACGCTTTGAAGACATGATTGGTCGTTCTGATTTATTGAGTCAAAACGAAGCCATCGATCATTGGAAAGCACAAGGCCTAGACCTATCGAGCATTTTTCATCGTGTTGAAAGTGATTGCACACCTTATTACAGCGAAGAGCAAGATCATGGTTTGGCAACGATTCTTGATCAGAAATTACTGAAAGAAGCCAAACCTGCTTTAGAAAATAAAACACCCGTATTGATTGAAACCGAGATTAAAAATTTAGATCGTTCTGTGGGTGCGATGCTTTCGGGCGCTGTTGCCATGCGTTACGGTCATCAAGGCTTGCCTGATAGCTGCATTCATATTCGCGCTACGGGTACAGCAGGCCAAAGCTTGGGTGCATGGTTGGCACGCGGGATTACGTTAGAAGTGATCGGCGAAGGCAATGATTATGTGGGTAAAGGCCTATCGGGTGGACGTATTATTGTTTATCCACCAAAAACATCAAACTTAAAAGCAGAAGAAAATATTATTGTCGGTAATACCTTATTGTATGGTGCTGTGGCTGGGGAAGGTTACTTCCGTGGTGTGGCTGGTGAGCGTTTTGCTGTGCGTAACTCAGGTGCTGTGACTGTGGTTGAAGGTGTGGGTGATCATGGTTGTGAATATATGACTGGTGGAACCGTGGTTGTTCTTGGTGAAACAGGTCGTAACTTTGCTGCGGGTATGAGTGGCGGTATTGCTTATGTGTTGGACGAAAATGATACATTCTCAGCTTGCTGTAACTTATCAATGGTTGAACTAGAGCCGATTGCCGCTGAGTCAGACGCTTTAGAAAAACGAGATCATCAAGGCACAGACCTTGAAGCACATGGTCGCGTGGATATTAGTCATTCGTTATCTCAAGATGATATTGGTATTCTGCGTGATTTAATCATACGTCATAAACATTATACCAGTTCTAAGAAAGCAGATCATATCTTAAATCATTGGTCTGACTATTTACCGAAGTTTGTGAAAGTAATGCCAGTGGATTACCGCCGGGCATTAGGAGAAATGCAGAGCACACAAACAGCTTCTGCTAAGGAGTCTAGCCGTGGGTAAAGCAACAGGATTTATGGAAAATGATCGCGTGAACTTAAGTTACGCGCCTGTGTCGGATCGGATCACACATTATAAAGAATTTAGTATTCTTCCCGATGATGATACCTTAAAAAAACAAGGTTCACGTTGTATGGATTGTGGTATTCCATTTTGTCATGATGGTTGCCCTGTGAGCAATATGATTCCTGATTGGAATGATTTGGTGTATTCAGGCAAGTGGAAAGAAGCCATTACGGCGTTGCATTCCACCAATAACTTTCCTGAATTTACAGGTTATGTTTGCCCAGCACCTTGTGAAGCATCGTGTACGCTAAATTTAACAGGCGATGCGGTCAGTATTAAAAATATTGAACGCGCTATTGTTGAGAAAGCATGGCAAGAAGGTTGGATTCAACCACAAATATCGCCAACGAAGACAGGTAAAAGAGTCGCTGTGATTGGTTCTGGCCCTGCGGGCATGGCTTGCGCGCAACAATTGGCGCGTGCGGGTCATCAAGTGGTATTGTTTGAAAAAGCCAACCGCATTGGTGGTTTATTACGCTATGGTATTCCTGATTTCAAAATGGATAAAGGTATCATTGACCGTCGTTTGGCGCAAATGCGCACAGAAGGCGTTGAATTTCGTTGTAACACCCATGTGGGCGTTGATATTTCAGCCACAGACTTGGTGGACGAATTTGATGCTGTTGCCTTAACGGGTGGATCAGAACAACCAAGAGACTTGCCGATTACTGGCCGTGAGCTTAACGGTGTTCATTTTGCGATGGATTTATTACCACAGCAAAATAAACGCAATGCCGGTGATGAGATTCCTGCAAATGTCGCACTATCAGCAAACAACAAGCATGTGGTGGTGATTGGTGGTGGTGATACAGGCTCTGACTGTGTGGGAACATCTATTCGTCAAGGTGCGTTGAGCGTCACCCAATTAGAGCTTATGCCTAAACCGCCTGAGCAAGAAGACAAACAACTCACATGGCCAAACTGGCCGATGAAGCTGCGCACATCGACTTCACATGAAGAAGGTTGTCAGCGTGACTGGTCTGTGACTACAAAATTATTTGTGGGTGAAGACAATGTGCAAGAATTGCA
The DNA here is from genome assembly GCA_030950585.1 of Mariprofundaceae bacterium. Classification (GTDB taxonomy): domain Bacteria; phylum Pseudomonadota; class Zetaproteobacteria; order Mariprofundales; family Mariprofundaceae; genus JAUZRG01. Next base: position 59,624 of record JAUZRG010000134.1, read on the forward strand.
TTGTGTGCGTGTTGAATGGGTTCAAGATGATTCAGGCCGCTGGCAAATGAATGAAGTCGAAGGCAGTGAGTTTGTCCTAAAAGCTGATTTGGTCTTGTTGGCCATGGGTTTTGTTCATCCCATGTATGATGGCATGCTCGCTCAACTAAAAATTGATGTAGATGCACGCAAGAATGTTCAGGCCAATACCGATGATTATCAAACCAATGTCGCGAAGGTATTCGCTGCTGGTGATATGCGCCGTGGTCAATCCTTGGTGGTATGGGCAATTCGTGAAGGGCGACAATGTGCGCGCTCCATTGATGAATCATTGATGGGTGAAACGAACTTAGCACGCTAAGTTTGTTCTTCTGATAGAAATAAAAAAAGGCCGAATTTTCGGCCTTTTTTATGCTCTGAAAACCACTTTATCACCTAAAAATCGTAGGTTGTGGGTGAGGGACGAACCCTAACAAGCTCAGTGCTTTTACTGCTAATTATTTAGTATAGGCATGGATTTTAGAGTAAATAAAGCAGGGAGAAAGCCTGATTATATTATGACCCAGAAGATTATGGGGCTAAACAATTAAGATATCCCAATGCATTGAATCATCATTGAGAAAACGTTCGACTGTACGATAGCTGCCACCTTTGTCTGTCCAGCGCGAAATACCAAGCATCGTCACTCGACCAACCATGGAAAGTACGGCAACGACAATCAACGATAGTTCTTGGATTTTAACTCATTGCGTAATGGGGATAAAACTTGCAGCATATCGAACATGGGTTCCGATCCTTTCTTTAGGTTTTTTTGTCTAAACTGAACACTAAAGGGTTCGCTTGGAACCCGCTACTTTTTGGCGAAGGTATTGTAAGTCTGGTTGAAGGTTTTATTGCGTTACAAACAGGTTTATTGGGTTTTATCGTGTATGATTAACGGATGTTACGCACCTTGTTTAATAATCTCGTCACCCCTGAGTTTTTTGTCGGGGATCCATTCTTTTAAACAGATTTGCACCCTGAATATGAACTGAATGTGCCAAAATGGATGACTGCCTTCGCGGCAATGACGAATTCGGAGACCACTGCGTAACATCAGTGATTCATTGATATGCATTCCCATGCAGTAAGCCAAGACCATGCCTTAAACGACGACGCTATACCCGCATCTTTCAACCATCATCGAATCATCACTTTCATGCGTTTTCCCTTTTTATTTTGCATATTTAAATGTTTTGTGTATGGTGAGTAGCATGATAAATAGAGGAATTTTCACTAAGTCTTTTTCATATCATAGGTAGATCTCTGCCTAATAAAAAATAGAGATATGTCTGCCTATGATACTGTTAGGCTTGATACACCGTCATTTGTACAGGGTTTTACCTTTCTGAAATTCTGTAACGGTTTTGATAGAGCATCGCATAAACAGGCCCATTTGCGAAACTGATCACTCGTTCATGAAGTCACACTCATTAAACTATTAACAACAAGGAAACGACGACATGAACACAGCTATAATGGGAGTCATTGGGACTTCAAGAAAAGTAGATGAACGACGGTTTCCAATCCATCCAAAGCATCTTGCACGCATTCCTGAGGCACTTCGTCGCCAGCTCATCTTTGAAGAAGGTTATGGTGAACCTTTTGGTATGCCAGACTCAGAAATTGCTGCGATGACAGGTGGTGTTGCCACACGTCACAAATTACTGGCAGAGATTGGGTCTGTTTTGATTAACAAGCCTGTCCTAGCTGATTTAGAGGAGCTTCGCGAAGGCGGCACACTTTGGGGTTATGTGCATTGTGTTCAGCAACAGGACATCGCTCAAGCGGCGATTGATCGTAAGCAGACATTGATTGCCTTTGAGGATATGTATGTCTGGTCGACTAATGGGCATATGGGTCGTCACACTTTTTATAAGAATAACGAAATGGCTGGCTATTGTGCTGTCATCCATGCCTTGCAACTTAAAGGCATCGATGGGCATTACGGCAATCAACGCAAGATCATCATTTTCGGTTTTGGTGCGGTGAGTCGCGGTGCGATATACGCTCTCAAGGCGCATGGCTTTAGAGATATCACCATCTGTATTCAGCGTCCTAATCATGAGGTGCGTGAAGAGGTGCTTGATTGTAATTATGTCAGAATTAGAAAAGGCGGCGAGGGCGAAGCACGCATGTTGGTGGTGGAACGCGATGGTAGCTTACGACCGCTGGTTGATTTGATCAGTGAATCAGACATTCTCGTCAATGGAACCTTTCAAGACACAAAAAATCCTACAGACTTTGTGACCGAGGAAGAAAGTGCATGCCTCAAGTCCGATAGTTTGATTATTGATGTGAGTTGCGACGAAGGCATGGGTTTCTTTTTTGCCAAGCCAACCACCTTTGAGAGTCCGATGTTTAAATATAAAAGCATCGATTATTACGCTGTAGATCACACGCCCAGTTATCTCTGGGAAAGTGCAACACGATCCATTTCGGCCGCTCTCATTGTTTATTTACCAACCGTATTGGCGGGTCGTGATAGTTGGCAGAAGAATGAGACGATTCGACGGGCAATTAATATTGATGATGGCATGATTCAGAATGAATCTATTCTTTCGTTTCAAAATCGTGAGCCAAATTATCCTCATGTACAGATCAATAAGGCTGAAAAGGCTGCTTAATACTTAACGAATAGTTCAGATCGTGAACGTTTACGATCTGAACTATCCTTATCTGCACCTGCACACGAAACATGGTGAGGTACTTTATCTTATGAAAAATATTTGTAACTAGAGCCTAGCCGAAAAGCATAACATACTGATATTTAACAGAAGTATGTTATGCTTTTCGGCTAGGCTCTTGCTATGAAGGCGAGTAACACCCGTTAAATAAAATACAAGGGTGTTTTATTTGTCCTATCAGAGGGTGAAAGGCTTTGCATCGGAGATGCGGCACAATCACACCGCATCATCAGTTTAGCATAACATGATTTTTTACATGTCACACCATGATAAAAATTAAGGTTGAGCGTAGAAAATATAGTTGCTCGCATAATCACTAAATTCAAAATAAACTTTCTTTTCGCCTGCATCTTTTTGCATATTTAGATTGCTATCCAAAATGCCATAACCAAAGCGGTAAGGGCGCGGCTGTTCACCATTGGTGCTGATGGCCGTGGAAAGTTTATCAATCTGAATGAAGCGTTTGACCAGCTTATCACCTGCATAAATTTCAAGCACACCATTGGTTCCTGTATAGTTCTGCACAGCACGACTCAATTTATTTTGTTGTTCTTGGGTACAGCCATTGAGCATCGCCAAGCATACAAGGCCAAAGCCTAGGGTGCGTATTATCATGATTTTCCTCCGTGAAGTGGATGTGAACCTTAGCGAATTAAACGCAAGGAAAAAGGTACTTTAAAGTTCTGGCCTTTGTATGCTGCTATCGCACCCATCACACAAAAGACAAGGTGACAAATACTAATCACAGGGTATAAAAAGACACCGATGACAACAAAGCTTAAAATGAAGGCAATCATATAAGCGATCATCGCGGTAATGGACCAATTCAAGGCTTCTTGAACTTGTTTTTTAAAGCTGGGATCACCTATTTTTAAGAAAAAGAGAATCAAGCTTGGTACAAAACCAAAGAAAAAAGTTCCGATCCATAATAACAAAGCCATGTTTTTTGTTTCTTGTTGCATATACAATCCTTGTATTTTAAATATTTAGTTTAAAGAATCCGTATGCCAGCATGTTGGCTCTGTAGATGCAAAGTATAGTTAAGCTTACATTGAGCACCAAAAAAGGGGTAGTCATGAGTATATTCAATAAAGCCAAAGATAAAGCCAAAGGTATGGCTGATAGTCTCACGGAAACAGTGAACGACTTTAGCAGCGACGAGTTGATTGCCAGTACCATTATGAAAGCGGTTGAGAAACAGGAAAAAGTCAACGTGATTTTAAAGCGTGAAGGCTCCATTTACCGTGTGGCCGATATTGATTTACAGGTGGGAATACCACCCACCATTAGTTTTGGCGTGCGTCGTATTCAGGACGATGGGGAATGAGGCGACATGATACGAAGTTTTTCAAAGTAGATTTCAGTCTTCATATCGAGGTGTTCACTTGCGCACTTCATGAGTAATTTTACCAGCGTGGTTTCCAAAGACACCCCGATAACAGGGATCGCACCCGCATCCATTAAATCTTTTGCACTTTGATATAAATCTTCAGTTTGGGCGATGGGTGCTGCATATACATCCACGCCTTGCTGCTTGCAATAGCTCACAAAGGTTTTGATGGAAGAAGAAAGATCATCGCTGCTATTGGCCGTGCCTGAGTGATACAGACTATGCAAAATAGCTTTTGGCTTGTGCTCACCGAAGCGAAAATAATCATAATTCAAGCCAGTAAAGGGTTTAATCAATAAGATTTCTGAAGAAAAACGGATACGAGTCGATAAAACAGGCTTATGCTGATTCAAATCATGGGCTGTTGGGTTTCTGGCATCCGTATTGTGAATGAAACAACCCTCTTCCATTTTACCAAAAATAACACCACCCATACTATCAAAATCATCGGTGTAGGCATCAGCCTCAACCAATCGACTGCCTAAATGAACAATGGATTCGCCAGCCTTGTTTTCATAAATCACAAACACACCTTTAGACACACCCTCAGCAATAAAATCAACAGCACTGGAAAAGTTACGTTGGCCATTGGCGCGCACATCATCGAGAGGGTGACCACTGGCCACCAGTACGACAGGAATATGACATTGCTGCATGGCAAATGAGACCGCCGCAGATGTATATGGCAGTGTATCCGTACCGTGTGCAATGATGATCCCATGATAAATTGATTGATCAACGGCATTTAAGCTATCAAGTAAAGCATGCCAATCATTGGGTACAAGGTTTTCACTCAGGGTATAAATAGGCTGTTGCGTATCAAATTCAACCGCCTTGCTATTGGCTTGGGTTTGATAAGATGCCAATAACTGAAATGACATCGCTTCATTGATGTCAATGACACTATCTGATTTGCTACTCCCAATCGTGCCACCTGTAAAAACGACTAATATTTTCATGTTTGATCTTGGTTGCGATTTTTCAGGTCTTGCTTTAACCATTGTGCTGCTTCTGTTTCGTTTTCAAAACAACCATCCAGCTGGGCTTCATAGGCATCACGTAATATCACACCCATACTTGGGCCAGATGCGATACCATGTGCAATCAACACCTTGCCTGTGATCATCATCGCAGGTTTGTTTTTAGCAAACTGAAGCTCTTGTGCCATTTGTAGCCATGCCACGGCTGGGCGTGATTTCTTTAAAGGAGGCCGACCCGAAAGATCAGCTTCGGTGAGGGCTTCCCAGATTTCAATATTGCTCGGTTCAAGACGTACCGCTAAGCGTCGAACACTTTTATGGCTAAGGCTCGCACCGTGAAAACACAAATGTTCTTTGATCAAGGGTGCTAAGTGTGCTGATAGCCATTGTGGGGCAGCGATTTTTTCGCAAAACGACAACATAGGTTCAACACCCGCTTGGGAATGACCACGACTGCGAATATGATCTGTGTCGTGTGTGGTGGTGCTCGGTTTTCCCAAATCATGGCATAAAGCGGCAAAAATCAAGCAGATCTTTTCTTTGCCTTGCCAGCCATAGCGCAAAGCAATGTGAGCCGCTTCATCGCTGACGTAGCAAGTGTGAATCCACACATTGCCTTCAGGATGCCACTCGGGGTCTTGAGGGCATGCTTCTAAGGCTTGTAATTCTGGGTATAAGTTCCACCAAGAAGAATCTTTGAGGCATTTTAGGCCATAAGACGGGTAGGGGGCATCGGCCCACTTTTCCCATTCAGACCAAATACGTTCGTCGCTTAGGCTTGCGGCCTCGGGCAATAATGCTTGGCATAAGGCAGCGGTGCTTGGGTGCAGTGTTAACTTGAATCGGGCTGCAAACTGCATGGCACGTAAGACACGCAAAGGATCTTCGGCAAAGGCTGGCGATACATGGCGCAGAATACCTTGCTCTAAATCCTCACGACCTTGATGAAAGTCCATAAATTCAGCCGATAGCGGATTGATCATCATGGCATTCATGGTGAAATCACGGCGTTGACTGGCTTCTTCTAAGGCAAGGTTTTCATCTGCAATCACTTCAAAGGCACGATGCCCCATTCCCGTTTTTTTTTCAGTTCTAGGCAAGGCAAGGTCAATGTTCATGCCTTGGCAAGATAATTTTAAGACAGCAAAGGATTTGCCTACTTGCTGGCAATGTCCTAGTTTTTTTAAGCAGTGTTCGAGTTTAGGTATGGCCAGACCATAAACTTCTAAATCATAATCTTTAGGGTTTATATCTAAGCATAAATCACGCACACAACCACCCACAAGCCATGCAGTTGCCCCTTGTTTTTTTAAATAAAGGCATAGCTCGTGAATGGTTGCTGGAATATTATCAATTAGACGGATCATCGTGCGTATTGTAACCTTTTGCCTGCACGATGCATCTATATAATACCCATCACACTTCAAGATGCATGTTTCAGAGCTTAGGAGGGAATTCAGAACAAGGCACAAGGTGTAGAGAATGGCTAGTCCTTTTCAAGCGTTGTAACGCAGTGCTGATTTTCCTCCTAAGCTCCCGTAGGGTAAGCCGATAAGCGTCCATCTTCTTCGTTACAAAAGCTGGGGTTAGAGTGACTAACACTGCACTTTTAAGCCTCGAACATGAACGCTTATCGACTTGCTGAAATCCTGCGTCTTGAGGTGGGATGGGTATAATGATGTGAGGTCTTTCTTGGAGGTTGGTGATGACAGAAAAGCATTCTTCTATAGTAAATAGTGGTTTTAAAAGAAAAAAGCTTAGCTTTGTGGGTGCTGGTCAAGTGGGTGCTACCGCCGCCTTTATTGCGGCACAAAAAGAGCTTGGTGATATTGTTATCTTGGATGTGATGGAAGGTATTCCACAAGGTAAGGCTCTGGATATGTATGAAGCCTCGCCGATTCAGGGTTTTGATGCCCATATTCAAGGCACACAAAATTATGATGATACGGCTGACTCCGATTTGGTGGTGGTCACCGCAGGCATTGCACGTAAAGCTGGCATGAGTCGGGATGACTTATTGACGATTAATGCAAAGATTATTGCTGAAGTGGTGAAAAATATCGCTGATAAATCACCACAATGCACCCTGATTATTGTGACAAACCCTTTGGATGCGATGGTGTATACGGCCAAACAGGTATCTGGTTTCCCGAGTCAGCGGGTGATTGGTATGGCTGGGGTCTTAGATTCAGCACGCATGCGCGCTTTTATTGCTGAGGCTTTGGATGTGTCGATTGAAGATGTGAGCGCCTGTGTGTTGGGCGGACATGGCGATACGATGTTGCCTTTGCCGCGTTACTCCACCGTGGCAGGGATTCCCATTACCCAGTTATTGTCACCAGAAACAGTGGAGGCCATTTGTCAGCGCACCGCAACGGGTGGGGCGGAAATTGTGAATTACCTTAAAACAGGTTCTGCTTTTTATGCACCAGCTTCTTCGATTGTTGAAATGGCAGAAGCTATTTTAAAAGATAAAAAACGCATTTTACCTTGTGCGGCTTACCTTGATGGTGAGTATGGTATTGAAGGCAGCTATCTTGGCGTGCCTTGCAAACTGGGTGGGCAAGGCATTGAAAGCATCATGGAATTGGATTTAAGCGATGATGAGCGTTATTCACTACATAGCTCGATGCATGCCGTGCGTGAGTTAATAGCCAAGGTCGATGCGATGCACTTGTTTTAGAGTATATCACCAACTTTTTGAGCAGCATCCACGATGGCTTGTCGGTGTTGCTTAAAGATTTTTTCTTCACCACTGGCTTCGACAATGTGCAGCTTGTTGTTCACCACATACAAAGCAATGAGCCAAGTGAAATCTTGTTTGCCAACAGGGGCTGCCAATTCTAAAAGGTAGCCCTTTTGTTTTTTGCTTTGAATGTCTGATTCAGCCACAAAAATATAACCTGTATCTAAAAGCCGTTTTTTCATGGCTTTTTTCCAAAACAAGAGACCTGCAAAAGGTTCGTTTTTTTCATGACGAATATTGTAGACGATGCCTTCAGGGCTAATGGCAGCTTGTTTCTTGGCTGCCTTGTAAGCGGCAAAACCTTGAGGAACCCATGTATTACCTTCAAGGTGTTTGGTGCTGGATGGGCAGCCACTTAAAAGTAGGGTGCATAAAAGAAGCAAGCCAAGTGATGTGGTGTTCATTGAAAGGACTCCAGTAAGTTGGGTAACTTCATGCGGTTTAACCAAGGAAAAGAGGACGCTTGATTGGCGCTGGGGGTGGTGCGATCTCTAAAACGAAAGTGAAAGCTGATGCGGGCAAAATCAAGGCGATGGCGCATGAGTTTAATATCACCTTTTAAACCTTCGATTTGATACACCAATTTGCCCAATGCTTGCTCAACACTGACGGCATGGGCGGCATCGGATTCTTTTAAAACGGTCATGTATTTTTTGAGCATGGTTTGTTTGGATTTTAGCATGGATTCTTTGACCATCAGCTGGGTGTGAATATCATCGCTATTCTGAGTTTGGGTTAAGACGCGACCTTGTGCGATGGCAAACTGAATGAAGCGATCGGCTTGAGGTTGTGGAATATTTAAAATGAGTTTTTGATCGGAAAGCACCAAGAAGTAACCACCAACCGCTTCTGCTTTGAGCACCAAGCGATCCATGACGGCTTCTTTATCGTCTACTTTGAGTGTGAAGCTGCTATTCATGGCCATGCTGGGCAGACTGGCAAAGGCGGGTGTGCTTAAGCAAAGCATGAGGGTTAAGAGAAGAAAAACGTTGTGTGGTTTGATCATGGTTTCACCTGACCTTGAATGTGATCAAAAATGGCTTGTTGATAGCGTTGTGCATGTTCTTGAGTGGGCAAGTAAGCTTCGATGAGTTTGAGCTTGTTATCTTTGGCTTGCAGTCCAAGTAAATACACATAATTCGGTTTATCGCGGCTATGCATTTCAATCACCTCATAATTGCCGACCGTTTGACTGGTACAAGAGGCAAATTCACGGCATAGCTGATGACGAGCTGCTTTGAGCCAAAATTCAGTGGTCGCCATGAGGGGTGTTTTGAGTTGGTAGCTCCAAACCACTGCACCATCGGCACTTTCCGCCAACCAGTAACGATCATTCTTGATTTCGACCATGCCTTTGGGAGCAGTCAGAGCAACACTTTGACCTGATTTTGCGATGTCACGGCGAAAGGGTGACAAGGCTTGTATCCATCGCAAAGCATCCACCGTGAAGTTTTCTTGTGATCGGCTAAAGGCTTGGCGCGGAACGGCATGAACCGTGAACTTGGCATATTTAGCCAGCTTATCAACAAAACTCAATGTGGCTTGAAGTTGTTCAATCTTTTCGTTTAAGCGGGTGATTTCTGTTAATAATTTAAGTTTAACGTCTTCATCTTTGCTTTGATTGAGCAGGGAAAGCAAATGATCACGGGCTTGGCGAGCAATGCTTAAGCGCAAGCTGAGGTCTTCAAAGGCTGCTGTGATGTCTTCAACAGTCAGTGATTTCTTGAGAACATCACCCCAAGTTTGCGCTTTTTTGTAGATTGGTATCAGCTTTTTTTCGGGAATGCGAAAGGTGATCGAATGGCCTGATTGACGTTCAATGTAGCCATCGGCTTGTTTGACTATTTGGCTAATTTTTTTGAGTAAGCTTTCTGGCTTGGGGGTGCGCATTTTTAAATAAGCATTGTAATGCTTTTTACGTTTGATTGTGGTGTTTTCTTTTTTGGATTTGGAGCGATGCATTGCACGACTATTCCTTCTTGAAGCCATCATGACACTAGGAGCAGGCATGGACTCAGGAGCGGAGGCAGCCATCTCACGGATGTCAAATTGATGCAGTGCCTGATCGGCTGACTTGTGATTTTTGGTCATCGAGCAAGCCGAAAGGAAAACAAGTATAAAACTTAATAAAAGGTAGCTAAAACGGATAATGTGGGTGTGAGAGGAAGGAGTCATCATGGCCGACGAAGCTTAACACTGTTTTAATTTGTTTATCAATATTGTTCTGTGTTTGTTCTTCGTTTGAGGTGGCTTTACTTTGGCTTGACAAGCGGGGGTTAGTCTTTTACTTTTTATGCATGAACAATCCTTTATTTAAAACAATATTAATGCTATTTTCTTGCGTGTTTGTTGTCCCCAACGTTTTGGCTAAGCCCGCCTTAGATGCGCGTTCTTTTGCCGATGAGGTGATTTCTTTTCATGAGGGCATGCCCGCAGCCAGAAACAAAGCTAATGATAATGCACCAGCACTGGTTTTGGGAGCACCGTATCATTCAGATCCATCTTTAACCTTGGGTTGTGGTGGCGTTTTAGTGGTGCGTTTTGTCGATAATGCGTTGATTGATGTGAAAGGTGATGATTTATACATCTTTGAAATCGGTCCCAATATCGAAGCGACACAAGTTTCTATTTCTAATAATGCAAAAGATTGGATTTCGATAGGCCAAGTCGCTGGCTCAACGGCTGGCTTAGACATTCATGATTATGTGTCTGAGGGGCAAAGTTTTCGTTATGTGCGTTTGCGCGATTTAAAACAATCCTGTGATAGCAGTACACCCGGCGCAGACATTGATGCCATTGGCGCGATTGGTTCAGCCGCGCGTTATCACTTTTCGGATGATGTGCTGTTTGATTTTGATCAAAGTGATTTGAAAGCCAAGGCCAAACAAGTGTTGCTGCATTGGCTAAAGGATTTTCAAGGGCAAACAGGCCGTTTGCAAATTCATGGCCATAGCGATCAACGCGGTGATAATGCTTACAACATGACCCTATCTGAGAAACGCGCACAAGCCGTAGCTGCTTTCTTACAAGGTAAATTAAAAAAAGGCATTCGCATCGAACCCCAAGGCTTTGGTGAAAGTCAGCCATTGTCGTTATTGGGCACAGCGCAAAGTGATGCCAAAAACCGTCGGGTAGAGATGATTTATGTTTCGGATTAGGTTTGAAGGTTTAGGGATGATTTTTTTGATAAATTCCCCTTTTTCCAAAGTGGGAAGTGTTTTTTCATGATCGCGTCTGACTGAATCGAAGCTGGTTTTAGTCCCTTCGCCCTCAGGGAGAAGGCTCACTGCCATTAAGTTAAGGTCTGTTTTGCTCAAAAATTGTATATTTTGGTTTTGATAGGTTGATTATCATGCATAAAAAAAAATACAGCGGCAAGTAGTCGTCGTTTAATTTCTGATGAACATTTCAAAAATAAACATCGGATAAATGAAAGTTCCTTTTCCCGTAATCGAAAGTTAAATTTTTCACTGGTGACTATTTTGATATTAAGAAAAAGCCTGAAATCACTGCAACTTGTCCTCAATGAGTTAGTGCTCAAATTGGATCTTCATTATACGATCACAGCCAGTGCTTTTACACAGGCTTGAGCAAAGTTACGTCATACAGCCTTCATTCAGCTTAATCGTGTCGCCGTTGTTGAAGTCATGTATGCTGATAATAACTTCAAACGTTATAAAGGCATGCGCGTACTGGGTATTGATGGCTCCAAAGTGTTATTACCTCATACCACTGATATTGTTAAA
>JAUZRG010000135.1 GCA_030950585.1 Mariprofundaceae bacterium
TAGAAAACAGGCAAGCTCCTCAGCCAATAAGCGATAGCTTTTGACGTTGGAGCAAAGATAGACGGAAAACCCATTTTGTCGGGCTAAGTGAGCAAGTTCAAAAGACAATCCAGCATACATGTCTCAAGGCTAAAAAGAAAAAGTAAGGATTCCAATACCTGAAAAGAAACCTTCAGGTCAAAAACAGGCTAAAATGTCAGTGATGCCGTGTTTTGTAAAAGATATTCATGAGGTGTCACGACGTTTAATTGGCTCGTTGCATAGTCTTTTTTGTTTCGGGTGATGATAAGTTCGCAATCGTTTTTTTCGGCGGTGAAGTTTTGAACGCCATCTTCAAAATCTTTAAAGTCAGATTCGAGAGATCTCCCCATTTCATGATCACTAATGGGCATGACTGTGAGGATCGTTCTGAGCGTTTGAATGGCTTTTTTAGCATTCTTTTTGTCATAACGGTTTAAAATATAATGCATGTTTGCCAGTGCGAGAACCGTGGTACAACCCATTATTTTTTGTGTTTCACAAAGCTGAAGGATTTGGCTGGATTCAAACAAAAAATATTCTCTACCCAGTAAAACGTCTAAGATAACATCCGAATCGACATAAGCTTTCATTGTTCACCCTTGTGTTTATGGATCAATTCTTTGTAAGAAAGACCTTCATCGTATGCTTTAAACATACCCGAAAGGCTGCTGGTTTTTGGCGCAAGTGAGGAAGGTGTTGTCCCCTGACTTTTTGAGATCAGCGATTCAAAATACCCTTCAACCAGAGCCGAGAGGCTTGTTTGATGCTGTTTTGCCCAAATCTTTGCTTGTTCAATGGTTTGTTCATCTAAAGAGAGAGTTAATTTCGTTGCCATAGCGCACCTCTAAAGGAACACTATTTATTTATACGTGTATTGTAAATATTTTGTACGTGTTGGGTGGAGGTAAAAAGATCCAAGGGGGAGTGAAAGTTGAGTATGCTACCTTCCAGGTTCTCTTTTAAGTTCGTTCAAAGAGGTCATTGATATCATCTACCATCGGTGAATGGACTAAATTTGAAAAATGGTCATCGTCGGATTTAGATGAGTATCCCATCTGGTGATTAAACATGGCATCAAAATTCAAGTTCAAGTCTTCAGCCATCTCTGTAGTATCAATACCTAAATCAATAGGTATATCGCTTAAAAGATCTGATAGTTCCTCCTCAAAAAGGCACGAAACTCGTGCATTTAATAGATCAGAATTTAATTCGGTTTTCTCTTCTCCATCATATCCTGTAGAGGTATAGAGAGAATCTTCAGTATCTACATGAAATGGATGGAGTTCTTTTAATAAGTAATCGTGCACTTGCTTTTTTAATTCTGAAGATAATTTGGGGCAATTAATTTTATTGCGGGTAGTGAACTCTAAAACGTGACGAAGCTCATCGTATCTTAAGAGTCTTACTTTGAATGTTTTAAACAAAAAACAATAGTTTGATATTTTGGGACCGAAGTCTTCCAATAGACAGATAAGCGGAGTTAGATCATCAATAGCTTTAGGCTTTGATATTATAAGATTTAATATTTTTGCTATTTGATCTTCTTTTGTGTGATCTCCACTTAAAGCATGACAAATAAATATTAAATAATTATAGCTGTGTTTATCATCAAAATTTTTACTAAACAGGGTCTCTAATATATCGGTGTAGCTTGTTTTTGATATGGCTCCGTTGGATGTTAAGTCTTTTAAAGTTCTCAGTGACTCTATCGAGAGAAGCGAGCGGTAGAGGGCAATTAACTTGCTTTTATCATTACAATATTCATTAATAATGTAATCTGCAATTGAGGGGTGAAAAAGTGAATAGGATACTGAGTCATCGGTCATATGTCGATTGAGAAAAGATTGGGTTGCAAGCTTAACTGTAGAGTTGAACCTTTTATCTGTGTTCGTAGGATTCGTTAGATTCTCAATAGAAATCAATTTATCGTAACTGGTACGGAGTTCACCTTCGGTCATTTTTGATCCATTAAACACAATAAGGAGTACCAAGTTTCTAATAAAGGAATTGCTTTGAGTATTGAAGCAGTGTTCCCAGATGTCCTTTGGATTATCTAAAGTATTTGAAATAAAAGGCGAGAACTCATTTGCGTCAACATTGATCCGTCCAACATTTGTAATAAATTCAATAAGACGAGGGTTGAAGTTTTTGTGTTCAATAATATTTAGGTAACGTTTGTTTCGGTATATTTCATCAATAAACTCTTTTTTCAGGTCGTTAAACCATATGTGATTATATAATATCTTTCCTTTTTCAAGATCATTTAAGGCATCAATCTTCAGAATAAATTCATCTTTTTTGATATTCTTATTGGCGAATATAGAACTGTGATGAATACCACTATAAAAAATATTTGTTCTCGAAGTTAAAAGGAATCTCTTAGATTTATCATTTCGTATTCGTTCAATAAACTTAGTTACATGGGAGTCTTTCTTGTTTTCAATGGCTTCAAAGTAATTGCTGCCTAGAAAGTCATCAAAATAGAAGATTTGCCTTTTGTTTCTG
>JAUZRG010000136.1 GCA_030950585.1 Mariprofundaceae bacterium
TGCCGTGTGCGCAAATTTTGGATCAAGCCACAACCGAAAGTCCGATGGCAGGCATTGCAGCGGCATTGCAGGCATGCACCAGCGCATGGGTCTTGATTGTGGCTGCTGATATGCCCTTTGTTTCAGCTGACTTATTGCATGCGATGGCCAAAGAGCGTCAACATTATCAGGCCGTTGTGCCTTATAGTGATGGCAGGTATCAAACCCTTTGTGCGTTTTACCATCAATCATGCTTAGCCACGTTTGAAGATTGCCTTTTTAAAAAACAGTACCGTTTACAAGCACTGATGCAGAGACTCAACACCCAATGCTTGGATGAGGTCTGGCTAAAACAGCATGACCCTTCCTTATTGAGTTTCTTTGATTTGGATACCCAAGCCGATGTGCATCAAGCAAAACAAATAATGAACCATAGGAAAAAGTCATGAGAGCTCTATCAATTCACGATGCACAGCAATGTGTGTTGCAACATCTAAAAGCTATGCCTGTGGAGCATGTGGCATTGCATGATTCACTCAACCGTGTGTTGGCCAAGGACATTGCAGCGAATCGCAATCATCCCCCTTATGATGTGTCGGCGATGGATGGTTATGCCTTAAGTTTTGCCGACATCGCAGCAGCCAGCGAGCAAGATCTGATTCGTTTAAAGGTTGTGGATGATATTCGCGCAGGACAAATGCCCAGTAAACGCATTGAAGCAGGGCAGGCTGCAAGAATCATGACAGGCGCGCCCACCCCGCAAGGCATTGATACGGTGATTCGGGTCGAAGATACGCAGTTGCAAGGGGATGATGTGTTGATACTCACGCCACCCAAGCAAGGTGCCAATATTCGCCCCTTGGGTGAAAACCTCAAAGATGGCGTGGTGGTGCTGACAAAAGGCACGCTCATCAGTGCGGGGGTCTTGGCCATTTTAGCGATGGTGAAGCAAAAGGATGTGCCAGTCTTTGCCCAGCCCAGTGTTGCGATTTTATCCACAGGTGATGAGCTGGAAGCCTTGGATGATCCGATTGATGAACAAAAGATTCCAGATGCCAATTCGCATGCCTTGTATGCGCAGTGCAAAGCCTTGGGCATCGAAGCCACCTTGCTTGGCATTGCCCATGATGATGCTGCTGATTTAAAGGCAAAGCTGGCACAAGGTTTAAAGTATGATGTGTTGTTGGCTTCGGGTGGCGTTTCCGTCGGTCACCATGATTTTGTGCGTCCGACCTTGAGTGATTTAGGTATCAACATGCATTTTTGGCGTGTGGCCATGCGCCCTGGTCACCCCTTGGCATTTGGCACCAGCAGCACAGGCTGTGCGGTGTTTGGTTTACCGGGCAACCCAGTGTCGAGCATGGTGTGTTTTGAGCAATTCGTGCTGCCTGCATTGCGCCAGATGATGGGGCATGCCACTTGTTTTCGCCAAACCGTGAAAGCGCGCTTAAGTCACGATCAAAAAGATCGGGCAGGCCGAACCCACCTCATGCGTGTGACCTTAAGCCGTGATGAGCAAGGTTATGTGGCCACATCCACAGGCACCCAAGGCAGCGGGGTGTTGCTCTCAATGGCGATGGCTGAAGGGTTTGCTGTGATTCCAGCCGAATCAGACGCTTTGAAAAAAGGTGATTACATCACGGTGCAATTATTACAAGGCATGGATTTTCAACCTCATGCCGATATGGAGCTTTAAATGCAGCAAGCAAAAATTGGTTTTGTGACGGTTTCAGACCGTGCCAGTCGAGGCGAATACGAAGACTTGGGCGGCCCTGCCATGCAAGCATGGTTTAAGCGGGTTATGTCTTCCTCATGGCAAGCCGTGTCGCGGGTCATTCCCGACGATCAATCGGGCATTGAATCCACTTTAAAAGCCTTGGCCGATGATGAAAAGTGTTGCCTCATTGTGACCACAGGCGGCACAGGCCCAGCCGTGCGCGATGTAACCCCAGAAGCCACAGAAGCCGTGTGTGAAAAGATATTGGCAGGCTTTGGTGAATTGATGCGCCAAGAGTCCCTTAAATTTGTACCCACCGCGATTTTATCCCGTCAAACCGCAGGCATCCGTGGCCAATCCTTAATCATTAACTTACCGGGTAAACCTTCCGCCATTGATGATTGCCTCAACGCAGTCTTTCCCGCTGTGCCGTATTGCATTGATTTGATCGAAGGGCCGTATTTAGAAAGCCATCCTGATGAGTGCAAGGTGTTTAGACCGAAGCATGCGAAGAAGCCTGTTTAAAAGAATGGATTTCCGATAAGAAAACTTGGGAATGACGAAATCACGATTTTTGTCTTTGATGTTGATCCCCTCATCCTAACCTTTTCCCTGAGGGCAAAGGGACTAAAAAAGATTTACACTGTTCCTCACGTTCCGCGTGGGAACTATTAAACTCTTTCCGAAATACGGAGTTGAATTCATTAGCCTTAAGTGTGCCGAAGGTGTTTTTAACCAGGTGTCCTGCCCCGAAGATTTTAGGACACACATGAGTATTCCACTCAAAAGTAACTTCATACTTGGTGAGGGAGGTGCACTTGTATACTTGTATTTCAGTAAAGACGAAAAGCTCAGCAATTTTGAGCTAATGGTAGGTTATGATAAATTCCACTAGGTATAACGAATAAGGTTAGATCGTGAACGCGAAGCGAGCCACGATCTGAACCGTTTGTTGTACAAGCCCAGTCAGGATGCCTTGAAAATATCTTTTTGAGATTATTTTTCTTTCAGATGATGTGAACTGGGGTCTGGATTTTATAACTTGATATTTATTGATGAATAATAAAGTTATTAAAACCAGCCCCTATTCCTTTCAAGCTTTCTCAAATAAAATGTATGCCTATGTACCAGAATTTAAAGTTGCCTTTGCAAATACACGACAAGCGAAAGAGGCATATGATCCAAAGGGCGTGGTGAATATGACGGTCTTTCCAACCTACCCTTACAATCATATCCTCATGATGGGGGCAGGTTTTATTTGTGTTTTTTACAGCTTAAAGCTCCCAATCTTCAATCACATAACCATAACCTTGTTCAGCAAGGAAGCGTTGGCGATTAATGGCAAAACGCAATTCATCACTATCTTGGCTCACCAAGGTGTAAAAGCTCGCTGCATGTTTTTTAGGGCGTAGAATACGGCCTAAACGCTGGGCTTCTTCTTGGCGTGAACCAAATGAACCTGAAATCTGAATGGCGACTGAGGCATCGGGTAAATCAATAGCGTAGTTGGCAACTTTTGAGACAACCAACAAGCGTAAGTCACCTGCGCGAAAGGCTGCATAGAGGCGTTCACGCTCATCACTTTTCATGCGGCCTGTGATCACTGGTGCACCCAGTTTTTTGGCAATATGTTGTAGTTGTTTGATGTATTGGCCAATGACCAAGATGCCTTCACCTTGATGTTTTTCAACCAATGCAATCACGACTTTTTCTTTATTGCGGTTTTCAGCGGCAATGCGGTAAGATTCGGTGCGTTTTTCAGCAATGGAATGAGCAAAATGATCATCTTGCGACATGGGCACACGAATTTCAAAACAGTTGGCTTGGGCAATATGGCCTTGTTCTTCGAGTTCGCGCCACGGCATATCATAGCGTTTGGGGCCAATCAGTGAAAAAACATCACCTTCTTTACCATCT
This sequence comes from Mariprofundaceae bacterium, assembly GCA_030950585.1. Lineage (GTDB taxonomy): Bacteria > Pseudomonadota > Zetaproteobacteria > Mariprofundales > Mariprofundaceae > JAUZRG01. The sequence continues at coordinate 3,614 of JAUZRG010000136.1, forward strand.
TCACGCACCAGTGTGGCGGTGAGACCCAAACGCCTGCGCGCTTGAATTTCACTTACCGCACGAAAAACAGGTGCTGGCAACACATGCACTTCATCAAACACAATCAAGCCCCATTCATGCTGGGTCATCACTTCCATATGCGGCATTTCATCTGTGTTGCGATCACGATAAGTTAACATTTGATAGGTTGCGATGGTGATGGGTAATATTTCTTTGCGTGCGCCTGTGTATTCACCGATGCCTTCTTCTTGAAGTTCGGTTTTATCCAACAACTCAGCGCGCCATTGATGGGCAGCGGCTGTATTGGGTGTGACGATTAACGTGGGCATGGCAATATCATGCATCACACCCATTGCCACCACTGTTTTACCTGCACCACAAGCCAACACAATCACCCCATGCCCACCAGCAGCACTGAAGGCATCCACGGCTTGTTGCTGGTAAGGGCGTAAAGCAAAGTCTTGTTGACTGGTGCGTGTTTGTTGACGCAGAGGAATACTCAGGTGTGTGGCATCCTGAAAACCAACCTTATCTTCAACGGGTAAATTTAATTTAATGAGTGCGTACTTCAGGTTACCCCGATGTTCCTTGGCGATATAAAAACGTTTGTCCAAACGACCGATAATGAACTTTTGTAGGCTTTTCTCATGGCCAACTTGTTCGGCTATAAACGCATCATCAATGTCTAAGTACAAGCGTTCATCATCGCCAGCCAACAGCACTAATTTTCCATAAATGGAAAAGGCACGCTGAAGCTCTGATAACACATTGCTGGGCACATCGTATTTGCTGAATTCAATCAGTGCCTTTTCTGCTTTTTTCAAGGTGAAGCCAGCAGAGGCAGCATTCCACACACTTAAATGATCAATGCGATAACTATGAATGTGCTCGGGTGACTTCTCTAATTCAGCAAAGGGTGCAATCGCATCGCGTGCTTTGTTGAAATCAGGGTTGTGTGTTTCAAGCAATAAGGTGTGGTCACCTTGGACGATCATGGGGCGTTGGGGGTAATAATGCATTAGCTGTCCTTGATATTGAGAGCTTTCACTTCAGAATCACTCAAAATACGAACTTTGTGTAGGTGTTGGTGTTCAAATTTGGTGGTACGTTCTGCCAAGGTATAGCCATTGCGTCTTGATTTAACCAATTGAAACTTTATATACTGGTTCCAATAATCAAATTCAACATAATAGGCATAACAGGTTTTTAAGGCATCTGCCTTGCGTTTTTGATACACAATTTCAAGCCATATTCCTTCAGGATCAGGATTAAAATCATTTATCCATGCACGAACACTATAAAAGCCCTCTATCCATGCTGACGATGTTGAGTCGTCATCCTTCGCTTGGTCACCTTCGACTTTCAAACCTTGTTTGCGGCACTTTTCAATAAAGGATGCAGCTGAATCGGATGGGTTCAGTAACCATGCGTTCTTTTTACCAGGGCAAGCACTTAAGTTACCGATTTTACTGAGCTGATTGAGTGCACTGGGATCTTTCACTTCAATCAAGGCTGAACTTGGGGTGACTTTAGCAATAACCTTTTGATTGCGCTCACGTTCAAATAAATAATTGACCGCTTGTGGTAAGGGTGACTGAATAGACTCAAGCGTGGCTTTGGCGTTGGCAAGTTCTTTGGGCTTTAAAGACAAGGCTTTGATGGCCTTAGGATCTAAGCTCAAGTTCACCATATGTTCCACAGACACCAAATGACAAAAAGATGCTAACTGCGGATAAAGATGGGCACTGGTTTCAGGTGGCAGTTGAATGTCACCAGCAGCTGAAATATAGCCTGTTGTTTTAGCCTTTTGATGTAAACCACGCCAACCGGGTGATGTGAGTTGCGCCTCCTTGCCTTGAAGCCAAGTTTTGAAATGGGGTAATAAACAAACCGCATGATCCTCCTCACTAAAGTGAAAGGGTGAGCGCGGGTAAGATTTAAAAAAGGCTGTCCATTCGATAGGTGACTTCCCTCTACCCATCACATCTAATAACGTGAATAAGGTACTTATATCTAGCCATTGGTCTTCAGGTAACTGCTTTAATATATTGATGGCTTGTTGTGCTTCTTTGCTGTTTTCTTGTATATTACTATGCCTAAACAAATACATTTGCATGTTTTCCTGGATGCTCTTGGTGGTTACGACATCAAGCGTTACTTTTTGTTGTTGAACACTTCCCATAAGCATGATCACGGTGTTGATCAGTTGATAGATCGCATCCTGATCAAAATCGCCAAGTACTTTGCTTATTTTTTTGATGTCTGAGACACGCCAGCTATCTTGTTGGGTTAAAGTCGTCGGTAAAAAATGCAAGGTGACCCACATACGCCATAAGGGGTGATCATTTTCCCATACGGAATGTTGGTATTCTTTTGGTGCCTTCACCACTAACTTTGCGTTGAGCATATGAATAATACGTTTTTTTTGTTTTTGCCAATAAGGTTTCAGTTTTTTTTGTGCTTCATCACTGATAATGAGATGTTCTGTTGTTTGAGTATATGAATAGGGGGATGTTTGTAAGCTAATGCCAATCAGCCCCATTTGAAAAAGGTGATTTAGCATTTCATGCTTTGATGATGTCATCACATCACTGACAGAAACATGGTGATTTCTGATTTCTAGATTTAAGGCATGGCTTAATGACTCGCCATCAAAACCTTTTTCAAGTGCATTCAAGTCAAAAAGAAAACTCCATGCATATTCATCAAGCTGTTTTTCTTTAAAAATCGCCCGCTGTTTAATTCCTAAGAGGTAGAATTGGGTTGCGAGTTCGGAGGCTACAGGTGATGGCCTCATCGTTTTTAGAATATGCACAGGAAGTATTGTTTTTAGCAGGTCTAGCTTCATATTTTTGCACATGTGTAACCATGTCTGCGCCTGAGCAGCACCTTTGCTACGTATTAAAAATTCAAGCGGTAAGCAATAGTGTTTGCGATGCAGAAAAACAATGCCACGCTTTAATAAGACTTCCATTGCCAAGCGTTCATCTTTGGTACATTTTTTTTGTGCAATGCGACCATCATGTTGATATAAAACATCGATATACTGTTGATGTGTTTGAGACGAGTCTTTTAGTGCCCAAGAGAATTTATTCGTACTTTCTAGTATATTTAATGCGTGTGAAAATAGAGTCAGATTTAAAATACCAAGGTGTAGTTTACCTTCGTATTTACCGTGAAGCGTTGTGTCGGTGATGTGTTTTCCGCACAACGGACGTAATTCTTCTTCAAATGAATCCAATTGATCAGCATGTATGTCACGCCATTCGTAAAGGGATCGTAAAAATTCTAGTTCATCACTCATACATGAAACCTTATTTTAGATTGTTAACCCAACTATGACACATCAGCAAGCGCATGATATGAAATATCCATTGTTTGATGTGGTATCAATAACTGTGTTTATAACTGAGCAAACATACACAATTCATACATGAAATCACGGTTTAAGATCATCTTTGGCATGTGTGATGGGTATATACGGAAATGCCGATCATCACCCGATGTCCTTGAGTCTTACTTTAGCGATGGTTCTGAAATCACTAGGATCAGAAAAAGATGTAAATGTCATATCAACAAAGCGTGCGCCAGTTGATTCTCGAACCATGCTTTCAATTTCTGGCTTGGTGTAATAGGCAAGGCCTAACTGTCTGCGGTTTAGGTCGGTATTTTGGGCATGAGGAAAATAGATACTAAAGCCTAGGTTTGAAGCCTTGGCTATTTTTGAGATGATACGTTGCGCATATACCATTGATTTCTTTCCATATGGCTCTGGATAATCATGATTCACACAAATCGCCCCCACTGAAATCACAAGGTCAAAGTTATTTTGCGCTAAGCTTTGCTCTAAAAAATCACCTTCATAAAAAAACGCATGAGACAGCTTGTGATAACGTGATCTCGCCACATCAATGCATTCAGATATAATATCAATACCATGATAATCACCAGCAAAGGCTTTGTGGCACAATAAGAAATCAAGCAAATTTCCATAGCCACAACCCAGATCAAGAACGCTCTTCACCTCGCACCATTGAATCCAAGGAAAATCACTGGCCAGTTCAAAGCCTCGTTGCTGAACGACGGGTGAACTCCAGCCAACATGAAAGGCTTCGATGCTTTCTTTTTCTTTGTGGAACTTTGTTAAAAAGCGATGTTGTTTATAAAATTCGCGGGTTCGTAAGCTTATTTGAGACATGGTGTTGTACTCGCTATATCATAGCTGTTAGGAGATGTTTGGTTTTATTGTTGGCTCAACTGGCTTTAGTTTATATTCACCTTCAGGTTCAAATAAACTCATTTGTATGACTGTAGGCTTTTTGACTTTCGTTCTTTTGGATATTTCAATATTATTTAATAGTGATATTAATTTTCTCCCCATAGCTTCAGCTAGGTTCACAGGAACAGCATTACCGATTTGTTTATATTGACTACTAATTGAGCCCATAAATATCCATTTATCAGGAAATGTTTGAATTCTTGCATATTCTCTAACATTTAAAGGTCTTGTTTCTTCAGGGTGGCATCGTTCAGTTTGTTTTTGTGCAGGCGCGCAGGTTAAAGTTAAGCTAGGGCTATCGTAAGACAGTCTTCTAGCCATGCCAGTCTTACCTCCACCCATAAAGTAACTTTTTTGCATATATTCTCGCTGTATATTATCTGGAAGATCTACCCAGCAGCCTCCTGGAGGAACCATAGATAATATTTCTTTTTTTCGTGCAGGATAAAGTTGTCCTTGGGATTCAGGACAATCCGAACCATATAAGCCCCCTTTTTTGAGAGCATCTTTTACAGTTAATACTTTATGAAATGGTTCTGGCCATTCAAAATTATTGTACTCAACGAGGTCATTGCGAATACAAACAAGAAATAGCCGTTCTCTTTTTTGAGGAACTCTATAGAAAATAGCCTTTAAGACCCTTGGTTTAATTAAGGTGTAACCAAGTTCTTTAATGACAGATTTAATGGCTTCTAATGTTTTTCCATTATCATGATTTAGTAGCCCTCGTACGTTCTCACCTAAGAAAACCTTAGGCTTTATTTCTTTAATTGCTCTTGCAAATTCAAAAAACAAAGTTCCTCTTATATCTTCAAAACCTAATTTTTTTCCTGCATAAGAAAATGCTTGGCATGGAAATCCACCTGATAAAAAATCTATGTTTTTATATTTAGTGAAATCTATATTACTTATATCTCCTTCAAGGATATTCCAATTAGGTCGGTTCTTCCTTAATGTTGCACAGGCGTTTTTATCAATTTCATTCAATGCAACTGCATTGAATCCAGACTTTTCCAAACCGATTGCTAATCCACCCGCACCTGCAAATAATTCAATTGAGTTATATCGTTTAACTGGTTTTATTTCTTGTTCTTTATCCCAGTTAGATTCTATCATTGCTTTGACTTGGGGGAAATGATCTAAATCAGATAAAGAATAATCCCCACTTTTTAATGGTTTTACTTTCCCATTTTTTTTCCAACTTCCAACGGTTCTTTTAGATACAGACATAATGTCTGCTAACAATGACTCAGAAATAGTTTTTTTAGACATTAAAGTTATCGAACCCTTCATATTTTTCAAAGGACAATAAGTATAGACTTTTAAGTAAATTAGGTGATATTTCTTTTAATTCCGTAAAAACAGTATTGGATCTATCATCAAGGTCTATGTCATTAAGAATATCCTCAATAACTCTTGGTAATTGTTCGCAAAGTTTCTTAAAGGCTGTTTTTTCACCTGTAACAAGCGCGTAAAACTTATCAATAGAGACTCGTCTGATTTTTTCATTTGAAACAGGGGTTCCATCTAAGCAAACATTCCAAATCATATCTTGACTATTTCGAGCAATTACTTCGACAAGCATACAAGTTGGATTAAGGGTCTGGTTTTTTAAAAGTGTGTCTTGCATTCTAATATATGTTTTTTGAGAAGATGATGAATTCATCGTGTTATGTTTGTTTTTCATTTCCACATAACAATGCGCATCTAAGTTAACAATATCATATCCATTTTTTGGTACAGTCCAACCTTTGCCAATATAGTTGAAAATATTTTGATGAAAATAACCTATGTGATTAGTGTTAGATTTGTCCATTTGCCTAACAATTTCACTTTCAATCACACTCTGAATATCTTTGTTGTATACCTTTGAGTCAAAAGTTAACTTTATTGGATCAATAAGATTTTTATTGAATGTAGCTAAGTTCATCTGAAAGCTGTACTTTTTAACCGTATCCTTGGTGTGATTGTACAAATCTTCATTACTAATAAAGTTAAGGTTATAATTTCTCAAAATTTACTCCTATAATTTGCCAACAATGATTAATGTATATTGCCTAGGGTTGGGGGGAAGTCTATGTTGGAATATTCAATATATGTTTAGTGTGTAAATAGTTTTAAAAGTATACCCCCTCGATAAAGAGAAGGGGGTTAACGAATTGCATCTAAGTTCCTGATTAAAAAACCTTGGGTGTGTTATACTTTAGTCTTTCAACACAGGAGACAACCAGCGTTTGGCATCTTCGAGTGGCATGTCTTTGCGGATGGCATAATCTTCTAATTGATCATGGCCGATATTGGCAACGCCAAAATAATGGGCTTCTGGATGGGCAAAGTAATAACCACTGACAGCAGCGGTGGGTAGCATGGCAAAGCTTTCGGTCAGGGTAATGCCTGTTTGTGCTGTGGCATCAAGCAAATCAAACAACGCGCCTTTTTCGGTGTGCTCTGGGCAAGCGGGGTAGCCGGGTGCTGGGCGAATACCTTGGTAGGACTCTTTGATCAGCTGTTCAGTTGCTAAGCTTTCATCTGTGGCATAAGCCCAGAACTCTTTGCGCACCCGTTGATGCATGAGTTCAGCAAAAGCTTCGGCCAAACGATCAGCCAAGGATTTGGCCAAGATGATGTTGTAGTCATCACCATCAAAGATTTTGATCCACTCTTCAAGACCATGCCCTGTGCTGACTGCAAAGCCGCCAACATAGTCTGGGGTGCCGCTTTCTTTTTTGGCAATGTAGTCAGCCAATGAGAAGTTGGCTTTGCCAGTGCCTTTTTTGTGTTGTTGGCGTAGGCAGTGAATGGTGCTGATGATGTCTGTGCGTGTTTCATCACGGTAAAGCTCAATATCATCTTGCACACGGTTGGCGGGAAAAAGTCCAATGACAGCATGGGCTTGCAGGCGTTTATTTTCGATGATGTCGGCTAGCATGACTTGGGCATCATCAAATAAGCTTTGTGCTTCTTTGCCCACCACAGGGTTTTTCAAAATAGAAGGGTATTTACCACGCAGTTCCCATGTGTGGAAAAAGGGTGACCAGTCGATCAATTTGGCAATATCAGCAAGGGGGTAATCACGAAAGGTTTGGCAGCCCATCATTTTGGGTTGCACGGGTTGGTAGGCTTCTTTCTGGCTGCACCAAGCATTGGCACGCGCTGCTTCTAAGCTGAGTAATTGTGTCTTTTTACCTGTTTTGCGTTTCTCACGAATTTGTTCATATTGATCTTTGAGGTCTTGTCGGTAATTGGGTGAGCTTTTAGAAATTAGTTTTTGAGCAACACCCACAGCACGCGATGCATCGGTCACATAAACCACACTATGATCGTATTCGGGATCAATTTTAACCGCTGTATGTACCCGAGATGTGGTGGCTCCGCCGATAAGTAAGGGCAGGTTGAGTTTAAGGCGTTTCATTTCTTTGGCCACATGCACCATTTCATCCAAAGAAGGGGTGATCAGACCCGATAGGCCAATGATATCAACATCGTGTTTTTTGGCTTCAGCTAAGATCTTTTCGCAAGAAACCATGACCCCAATATCAATGACTTCAAAGTTATTACACTGGAGCACCACACCCACGATGTTTTTGCCAATATCGTGCACATCACCTTTCACGGTAGCCATTAAAATCTTACCATTGCTTTGCATACCGCCGTCTTTTTCAGCTTCGATATAAGGCATTAAAATGGCAACGGCTTTTTTCATCACACGCGCTGATTTCACCACTTGGGGTAAGAACATTTTACCTGCACCAAATAAATCACCGACTTTATTCATGCCAGCCATGAGAGGGCCTTCGATGACTTCTAGGGGACGATCGAATTGCAAACGGGCTTCTTCGGTATCGGCTTCAACGTGGGCATCAATGCCTTTGACCAAAGCATGCGCTAAACGTTGTTCAACAGGCCATGATCGCCACTCTTCATCTTGTTTTTTCTCTTGTTTGCCATCACCTCGGTAGTTATCAGCCATATCAACCAATCGTTCGGTCGAATCATCACGGCGGTTTAAGACCACATCTTCGACGGATTCACGTAGTTCTGTGGGTAAGTCATCATAGATGGCAAGTTGACCTGCATTCACAATGCCCATATCCATGCCTGCTTTGATGGCATGGTATAAAAAGACGGCATGAATGGCTTCACGCACGGGGTTGTTGCCGCGAAAAGAGAACGACACATTAGAAACACCACCCGAAATAAGTGCGCCAGGGCATAAGCGTTTAATTTCAGAGGTGGCTTCAATGAAATCAAGACCATAATTATTGTGCTCTTCGATGCCTGTGGCCACCGCAAAGATATTGGGATCAAAGATAATATCATGGGCAGGAAAGCCGACTTCTTCGGTGAGAATGCGATAGGCGCGATGACAAATTTCAATTTTTCGGGCACAAGTATCGGCTTGACCGTCTTCATCAAAGGCCATGATAATCACAGCTGCACCATAATTCATGACTTTGCGTGCATGGGTTTTGAAAAGCTCCACACCTTCTTTCATGCTGATGGAGTTAACCACGCCTTTACCTTGCACGCACTTCAAGCCAGCTTCAATAATATCCCATTTAGAAGAATCAATCATGATTGGAACCCGTGAAATATCGGGTTCAGCGGCAATGAGGTTTAAAAAGCGTTGCATGGCTTCTTTGGATTCCAACATGCCTTCATCCATGTTGATGTCGATGATTTGTGCCCCATTTTCAACTTGATCAAGCGCGACTTCTAAGGCTGTTTCATAATCATCTTCTTTGATGAGGCGACGAAAACGAGCTGAGCCTGTGACATTGGTGCGTTCGCCAACATTCACAAACAGGGAGTCAGGCGTAATGCTCATGGCTTCCAAGCCAGATAAACGACAAGCGGGCGTGATCTCAGGTATGATGCGTGGACTTAGGCCTTCAACGGCATCGGCAATGGCTGCGATATAATCAGGTGAAGTTCCACAGCAACCACCAACAATATTGAGCCAGCCATTGCGGGCAAATTCACCAATGATCTCAGCCATAGACTCTGGGGTTTCATCAAAACCACCTAGCTCATTGGGTAGGCCTGCATTGGGATGGCTTGAGATGTAACAGCCTGCGATTTTAGATAGTTCAGCAATATAAGGGCGTAACTCACTGGCACCCAAGGCACAGTTCAAACCAATGCTTAGCGGGCGAGCATGGCTCATGGAATTCCAAAAACCTTCGACAGTTTGACCTGTTAAAGTACGACCTGACGCATCGGTCAGGGTGCCTGAAATCATGATGGGAAGTTCAACATTGTGTGTTTCAAAAAAGGTTTTGACGGCATAAATCGCCGCTTTGGCATTGAGTGTGTCAAAGACTGTTTCAATTAAAATGATGTCAGCCCCACCATCAACCAGGCCACGTGTGGCTTCATCGTAGGCGATGACAAGTTCATCAAAGGTGATATTGCGTGCTGCTGGGTTATTTACATCAGGAGAGATGGAGGCAGTACGCCCTGTTGGGCCAACCACACCTGCAACAAAACGTGGTTTATCGGCGGTACTACTGGCATCTGCGACTTGGCGGGCAAGGCGTGCGCCTTCGTAGCTGAGTTCGTAGGCAAGGTCTTGCATTTGGTAGTCAGCCATTGAAATACGATTGGCATTGAAGGTGTTGGTTTCAATGATGTCGCTGCCTGCGTCGAGGTAAGCTTGATGTATTTCTTGAATAATTTTGGGTTGGGTCAGGGAAAGTAAGTCATTGTTGTTTTGTACGGGGATGGGGTGATCCACAAAGCGTGTGCCACGATAATCTTCTTCGCTTAACTTATAGCGTTGAATCATCGTGCCCATTGCACCATCAAGGATAAGAATACGTTGTTTTAAAGTTTCTTGCAGTAATTTGCTACGTTCAACCATGATCATCACCGATACCTTTATATTGAGGCGAAGCATAACGCGATGAGGCTGAATGTTAACTTGAATTTTAAAATGCACGCATAAAAAAAGACAAGATCCGAAGATCTTGTCTTTTAAAGGGGCATTCTCAAAGAGAATTAAGGCTTATAAATGATAAGCCGATCGCAAAGCGATATTAAAGAACGATGATGTTTTCTGCTTGTGGGCCTTTTTGACCTTGTGCAACAGTAAATTCAACGCGTTGGCCTTCTTGTAGAGTTTTGAAGCCACTTCCAGCGATAGCGCTGAAATGAGCAAAAACGTCAGGACCAGATTCTTGTTCGATGAAACCGAAACCTTTAGCTTCGTTGAACCATTTAACGGTTCCAGTAGTTGTATCAGACATAGTTATTTCCTATAAATTAAATGAAGTAGATCTTAACCTTTCACAAGGTTAAAACTGGCAAGAAGTATTACGATTACTTATAAAACTAAATGACGATCTACTAGGGTAAAACATCGTAATGGTATAAATATGTAAAGACGCACTTTCAAGCTGAGCGAACAGTGTCCGACCTGAAATAATAGTCAACAATTTTTTTGTGCCATTGCTCTAAATTGTGACATTTTGCCTATTTAAAGATGTCTTAAGTCATTGATAATCTGTCATTAAGTCTTTATGTACAAACGTTTTATTGATATTTTAATATCTAATTATTTCAAAGTAACATTTATGCACATACAAGCCTTAGATGAGTTTCAGTGACATATCATCCGCTTCATTTTTAAGGGTATAACTGTATTATATGAACGGAAATAAGGAGATCGTGAGCTAAAGCTGGCAAGTTATCTTGAGTAGAATGATGTTTTTATCGTCAAAATCAATGTAGCGATCTTTCATATTGTACATTTGAAAGAGGTATTTAGGTTCTATTGTACTTTAACGGTTGAACGACTATTCTAAAATATGTGCAATATTTGGGTTTGTCGATTGAGTGTTGCACTCTTCAACGACTATATATAGTCGTTGAAGTACTAAATTATCTTACTCTAATTATGTTGTATCTGATCGTATCATAAATAATCATTTACAATAGCCATATTCTTTGATCAACTTAGAAAGAGATCCTCCAAAGTTCCCTCAGGGCAAGCCGAGGAGCGTCCACCTTCTTCGTTACAAAAGCTTGGCTTAGAGTGACTAAGACTGCGATTTTAAGCCTCGAATCTGAACGCTTCTCGACTTGCTGAAGTCCTGCATCTTGAAGTGGGACGGGTATATATAGCACCTAAAGGGATGCTTTCCGTTCATGATAACGTCATTTATTTTCAACAGGCGTTTGGAAGCGTCCTTCTTTAAGAAAGAAAAGGCTTTGTTGAATCACGATTTTATTGTTCATCATAAAGGTGTGTGTGACGGCCAAGCTCAGGTGCGCTGTCATACCTGCTAGTTTGGTGCTTTGCACAGAGACTTTGCCATCATTGGGCTTGGGAACCAAAGCAGAAAGCAATGGATTAGTGCTGCATGTACCTGCGATGATGCCCAGTGAAAAATGAGCGGAACCCAGTGTGTTGGGAATACTCGAAGCTTCTGTACCGAGTTGTAAGCCTGCTGGGCCATTGATCCATAGAAACAAAAAAAGCTACGCAGTTTGTTGACGAGTTCACTGCCTTGGTTGGGAGGTCCTAGCATGACGACATGCCCTAGTTGAGAAATATCATGATTTTGCAGGTATTGACGCAATAAAATACCACCCATCGAATGGGTGATGATATGAATACGGCTTGCATCAGCACATTTGGTTAAAGCTTGGCTGAGTGCAGCATGGGCAAGTTCTTGAATGGGTTGTTTGGTTGAAGGGTACCTTTGATTGATTACATGATACGCTTCAGATGTTAAAGAGTGGGCTAATGCTTGCATCGAGCGCGTTGTTCTGGCTAAACCATGCAATAAAATAACGTACTCTTTGTTTTTATGGCGCACTTTAAGGTGTTGCTGTTTGCTTTGCTTGACGAAAATGATGCAGCTCTTGCATTAACCATGCATGGCTTGTTTCTTCAGCTTTATTGGCACAATGTATTTTGTATTTTTTACCTGAAAGCATGCTTTTGGTGGCAGAGTAGGCAATAAAGTCTTCGGCTGTTTTGATGTCATCTTGGTAATAATTATATTTTTTCATGATGTGTTTTTTTGCTTCTGTGCCTGTGTGTTGTGTGCCATTGCGCTCATATAAGCATGTGGTGTTGGCAACAAAGTCGAGCAGGTGATCAATTTCCTGCTTTGTGTCGGCATAAGCAAGCGGTGCATATAAACAATAAGTCATGAATAACATAAACGAAATTTTAGTCATAGGTACACCGCCAAAGAAAGTTAGTTTACAGCAAAGGATAAAGCATGACTGATTTCATCACCAAGGCCAACAACGGTGTGCCATGCACACGCTTGTTGATTCTTTTGAGGTAACAAAATCACATCACCAGGATGAAGAATAAAGGCATGACCAGCTTGTGTGAGTTGTTGAATAAAGGCTGGGGTTTCATTGATCAGAATGTCGAGAGCTTCTCTTTCATCTTCATCCAACCATACATCCAGACGCTTGGCATCAGCTTGTTGTAACTGCTGCAACTGTGTCGAACTTAATGTTTTGATGCTGGGGTGTTGCTGCACAAAATTTAAAATATGTTGAATCAAAGCTTCTTTGGAAAGGCCAAGCCAAGCGGTGTGGCCTGAAAGTTGAGCAAATATGGCACCTTCATGGCCTTTCTCCATATCATGGTGAAAAAGTGCGCCACCATTGGGTGCATTAAAATAGGCAATGCATTCAACAAACTCTGGCTTGTCTTTTTTTGAAATCGACTCAATAAAGGTATTGAGAACCTTGTTTTTCGTTAAAAGCGCAGATTCAGGAAAAATACTATGGCAAATGGATGCTGCCAATGTTTCACGTTGTGGATCGGCGGCCACATCTTCGTAGCCTTCTAAACCAAAAGAAAACCTAGCTCGAATAGAGTCATCTTTTTCGTGTAGGGAGAGCCAAGCAAATTTCACCCATAGATTTTCTGTCACCAAATCGCCTTTTTTATCAAGGACATCGAAGGTGATCTTTTCAATTTCTTGGCTATCACCTTCATTGAGGCTACTTATTAAAGGTTCAAAATAATTGGCTTGTAATTGGCTGAGGTAAGGCTCTTGATCAAGGTGGTCTAAAATGGCTTCTTTTTTAAGAATAGCTTGCACCAAACGGATGGCTTGAGCGATCTCTTTTGTGAAAAGGTGGAGGTTTTCGTTTAAAATATTGGGGCAATGAACGGCATCAGACTGCTGCCAGCCTGCAATCATTTGCTGCATAGTGGCATTTTGAGGACGTTTTTCCTCTAGCCACCAGCCTAGCTGAACATCGCGGCGAATGAGTTGCCATGCATTTTGTTTCTCTTCTGAAAAATATTGAATCATGGTTATTTCCTACGCATATTTTTAAATACATCTTCAGCATGAAAGGAAGATCGTACGAGTGGGCCACAGGCGACCATGCCAAAACCACGGCTTTCAGCGAGGTATTTCAAATCTTCAAATTCTTCAGGTGTCCAGTATTTGACCACAGGATGGTGTTTAGGGCTTGGGCATAAATATTGACCCACGGTGAGAATATCCACATCCGCTTCACGCATATCATCGAGTACTTGCAACACTTCATCGCGTTCTTCTCCAAGTCCCAGCATGATGCCTGATTTGGTGACCGTGTTGGGATCAATTTCTTTGGCACGTTGCAACAAACGCAAACTGGTAAAATAGCGTGCACCAGGACGGATATGACGGTAAAGCCTTGGCACTGTTTCAAGGTTATGGTTAAAAATATCAGGTTTGGCTTCCATAATCACATCTAAACATGCCTCTGGTTTTCTTTGAAAATCAGGGGTTAAGATTTCAATGGTGACTTCTGGGCTTTGTTGACGAATGGCTTGGATGGTATCGGCAAAGTGTTTGGCACCACCATCGTCAAGGTCATCACGATCAACAGAGGTAATCACAGCATGCTTGAGTTTTAATTGTTGAACCGCATCAGCAATTTGAACAGTTTCTTCTTGATCCACAGTGTCAGGTTTGCCTGTTTCAACATTACAAAAAGCACAAGTTCGGGTGCAAACACGCCCTAATATCATGAAAGTGGCAGAGCCTTGTTTCCAACACTCGCCAATATTGGGGCAAGCAGCTTCTTCACAAACAGTGTTTAGTTTTTTACTGCGCATCATTTTCTTAAGTTGGTTGTATTCTTGGGATAAAGGTGCGCGTACTTTTAACCAGCGTGGTTTGGCCAAAGCTTGTTCTGGGTGGATTTCAATAATTCTTTTTTGCATCGTGGCCAAAAAGCTAGCTTGCTATAGTGAATAAGTCGCGATTTATGCTTTATAAGCTGTATTTTAAATATATCTTTTGTTCGCATAGGGTGTAGAGTTTGCCTTCAGATATTCAGGAGAAGGAGACAAAATGTCTAATTTTTTAAGTTTATTTATGATGAGCTTCTTTATGGTGGCGATGATGCCACAAGTTTCAGAGGCCAGTAAGGGACCAATCACGACTTTGGCTCATGCGATGAATGATGCAGGAAAGCAGCGTATGCTAACGCAGCGAATGACCAAGCTTTATGCGATGCGTATATTGAGATTGATTAGAAAGGATAGGTTTATCAAGCAAGATATTCAGCACTTCCCGCTAGCCTATAAATCCCTTTACTTGTAACGTTTTCAAAAAGAGTCTTTCGCAGACTATTAAATTGATTGAGGTGTCCTATGAAGGAAAGCAGGTTTAGGAAAGACCTTTCGATTAAGGGCTTGCTAAAAA
>JAUZRG010000137.1 GCA_030950585.1 Mariprofundaceae bacterium
TAAAGGTTGTTATACTAACAACCGAGCCTTTTAATATAACAATACCTTCGCCAAAATGAATAGTTCCCACGCTCTGCGTGGTAATTCATCCGTAGACGCTCCAGCGTCGAGTAGGTAAACGGAAAAAACCAAAAAACGGGACGCAGAGCATCCCAACATGCATTCCCACGCAGGAGCGATAGGAACGAGACACACAAGCGATTTCATCGTGAATAATAATGTTCTGGTGGTGGCTTGTGATTGGCATCATCCCAAATCATTTTCTATCTAAGAAAACACCTTGAATATCATACGCGATTGCTTAAGCTACGTCGCTATGAAAAAACATGGGTATGAGTATGATATTTGTATTGGGTTAGGCAGATATCTGTCTAATATTAAATAGACAGATGTCTGCCTATTATAGTGTTAGGTTTGGCTTTGGTTAAGTTATAAATTCATGGTTTAATTTGAGCGTAAATTAGTAACAAGTTTCGATGTACTTAAAAAGTATCAAAACAATAAAGGGAAAAGATACATGGCTACAAGACCAATGCAATTTAGCAAAAGTTGCTTAAAAACTCTAACAGCTGTTGAGGCAGATGTTAATCGATCAAATCAACATGAATTTCAAGGGGTTGCTGCATTAAGATCAATATTTGGGAATAACCGAATATCTCAAAAAGCTCAATTTTCAATACGAGGTAATGATACTTCTTATCCAGTCGGTTTAACTTGGTATGATGCACGAGAAAATAACCCAGAACGTTCAGCAGAATTTAGGCTTTATTTTCAATCTAATTCAGTTATGAAAATAGCTCAAGAAAATGACTCAATTATAATAGGTTTAGATCAGAATAATACTATTTATTGTGAGTTAATTCCCCAAGCATCTCCAGAATACATCTATTCAAATGGATGGAGTGTTAAATAATTATATTACAATCGTTTATCCGACATTCCGCACCCCTAAATGAAAATTCAATAATTAACTTTTATATATATTTCAGTAACTTAGACTTATTTACCCTTGTGGGTTTTAGCTGCTATTATTAAGAGGTCTACGCCGCAAGTGTTAATTGATCGAATTCTGACCTAAATCAAAGTAGTTAAAAAAACAAAAAATCCTTATAGTGCAACATTTCTTGTTAATTTCATTAATTAACAGAATCATGAATAAGGGGTGCGGAATGTCGGGTTTATAAAAACACCTAACGAATAAGGTTAGATCGTGAACGCGAAGCGAGCCACGATCTGAACCGTTTGTTGTACAAGCCCGGTCAGGATGCCTTGAAAATATCTTTTTGAGATTATTTTTCTTTCAGGTGATGTGTTATGTCATCAAAGCTAGAGTGTTCAGGTAGTTGACAGAAATCTCATGGAAACAATGTTCTAGCTGTTTTCAGAGCATAAGAAACCCTTAGTTGAAGCTGGTATGGTGATGTTATAAGTATTTTGGTCGGGCGGGTGTAGATCCTATGTTTGAATAAGTTCCCACCCTCCGCACCACTGCCATGAAGTTAAGGCTCAAAAGCACGCTCTCGTTCCCATCGCTCCTGCGTGGGAATGCCTACGATACCTAGCGGATACCATGCTGTATGAGATCAATAAAGTTTATCAACCCTTGCAGGATTTAGGCCGAACCTTAATGTACGTACTTAGAATGAACGGGGGTTGTATGGGCTTATTAATCAAGGGTGAATGGCACGATCAGTGGTATGAAACCAAAGAAAGCGATGGTGACTTTGTGCGTGAGG
>JAUZRG010000138.1 GCA_030950585.1 Mariprofundaceae bacterium
GATAGATCGCTGGCAATATAATGACGTACTTGTGCACTTAAACTTTGATTAAACTCTTCTCCCAACTGCTCTTCTTCAATAATGTCTGACCAAATAGATGGTATAATATTCAAATAGAACTGTTTTTATAATGTACACCTAAATTAAAACCATTTATAGAAAAATTCTTATTCCAAATGTTATAATTTATCAAAACATAACAGGTGGATGAAATGAGTAAAAAACGAACAACGTATACAGCAGAATTCAAGTCTAAAATGGTTTTAGAATTACTTGAAGGAACAGTAACAATAAATGAGATAGCCAGTAAATATGAGCTATTACCCAAAAACTTAATGAATTGGAAAAAACAGTTTCTTCAAAACATGAGCTTAGCTTTTGACAAAAGTAGTGTGGTTAAAGAGTATAAAGAAAAAATTGTCGAATTAGAAACAGAAGGTGATCAATTGGCTAAAAAACTGGGCAAAGTGATTGTTGAGAGGGACTGGGCTGTGGAACCAACAGTAGGCTCTTTAATAGAAGCTCGGAAGCTTGGACTTATCGATTAAGAAAAACAGGATCGATCGATCAGAAGGAAACCAAGCGAGTGAACTAAAAAAATCTCCTTCATTAAATAAACAGTTACACCTATTAAATCTCAGTAAAACGGCAATATATTATCAAGCTAAAGAAAAATATGGCTCGGAGATAAGCTTGACCCTACTGAATGCTATTGACTTGATTTATACGGACTTCCCTTATTATGGGCATAGAAGAGTTTGGAAGCAATTGCTAAGAGATGGCTGTATCATAGGCCGAAAATGGGTTAGAAGTGCGATGAAAGCGATGGGACTGAAGCCTATTTATCCTCAACCCAAAACAACCTTAGCACTTAAGGAGCACAAAAAATATCCTTATTTATTAGGCCAATTTAAAAATGATAAGAGCCAAGTTATCATCGAAAAAGCGAATCAAGTGTGGACGACTGACATTACCTATGTGAGATTACAACATGGCTTTGCTTATTTAGCAGCGGTCATGGATTGGAATACAAAAAAGGTATTATCCTGGAAGTTATCAAATACGATGGATGTTTCGTTGACGACAGGTGTTCTAAAAGAAGCATTAGAGCACTTCCCAAAACCAGAGATAATGAATACAGACCAAGGTTCGCAGTATACGGCCAATGAACATGTCAATATTTTGAAGCAACATGGAATTTCAATTTCAATGGATGCCAAAGGTCGAAGTATTGACAATATTTGTATCGAGCGATTTTGGAGAAGTATAAAATATGAAGATATCTACGTTCAAGGCTATGAAACGATAAGTGAAGCTAGGAAAGGGATAGATGCTTATATGAAGACATATAATCAAAGAAGACTCCATTCAGCCATTGCCTATTGTACACCTGATGAAGCCTATGCCAGTGTTGTTAATGATTCACTATTCTTGCAGAATGTGGCCTGAATAACGTTAACACACATGATGAGTGTTATACGCAAATCAAGATAGGGGCACAAAAATGCATGGTGGAAAACGAGCAGGTAGTGGAAGAAAAAAGAACGCTGAACATTTAAGACGACATGTGGTCACCATTAGACTGCCTAATTGGATGATTTTACAGCTTAAAAAAGAAGGTGAAATTGGATATATCATTGAAGATCAATTACTAAAGTCAACATTTATTGATCAACCCAGTGACTACAAACAATAAAGGAAGAAAATAGGAAGCGGTCTCCATGTGGACAACGGATGAATTTCCTTCGTACCTCAGGAGCGTGATGGATAAGTCATTGGACAATCAAAAAGACGATTGACCAACAACTTACCCACACTAATTCAAACGTTGACCA
Source organism: Mariprofundaceae bacterium (assembly GCA_030950585.1). Classification (GTDB taxonomy): domain Bacteria; phylum Pseudomonadota; class Zetaproteobacteria; order Mariprofundales; family Mariprofundaceae; genus JAUZRG01. Next base: position 1,836 of record JAUZRG010000138.1, read on the forward strand.
CATTCCGCCGCATCAGGGAATGAAGGAAAAATTGAATGCCTGCGGCGCAATAATAAAAAAGATTTTTTTAATGTTTTAAAAGAAAAAAGATGGAATAAGAAATTAATTAAAACTGGTCTTTACAAATGGGTACACTATAGGTGTATTTGAGCAGCCTGACTTTTATCGGTTTGAAAATGATAAAAGGATGTTTTTTATGGATCGCTTTTT
>JAUZRG010000139.1 GCA_030950585.1 Mariprofundaceae bacterium
CCCATTGCTTGGCGAGTTAAGCCAATTGCCAACCAATCTGATTCACCAACTCACCAGCCAAGTACAAAAACTAGCGGATAAATACGCCACGACCTATGCCGATGTCGCCAGCGACATCAAAAACACCGAGTTGGCATTAGCAGGCTTAATTGACGAACTCACTGGCAATGAGTTTGACCAACAAGGCTTGACTGAATTGAAAGCTTTTTTGGTGGGTAAATAAGATGAGTGAAGAAAATAACGTGCCTGCGATTCGGTTTAAGGGGTTTAGTGGGGAGTGGAAAAGCAGTGAATTAGGTAAATTATTAGATATTACATCAGCAGCGAGAGTTCATAAAAATGAATGGACGAATGTAGGTGTCCCTTTTTTTAGAACGAGCGATGTTGTATCGCTATACAAAGGTAAAGAAAACAAAAAGGCTTATATTTCTTTAGAGCTTTATAAAGAATTATCGGCTAGATCAGGCTCCGTCAAAAAAGATGATCTTTTGATCACAGGTGGCGGATCAATAGGAATACCGTATTTAATAAAGACAAGCGATCCTATATATTTTAAAGATGCAGATCTGCTATGGCTAAAAAACACTACAGATACAAACGGCTATCTTCTTTTTACATTTTTCTCCAGCCCGCCTTTTAGAAAATATATCAATAGCATCACTCATATTGGTACGATCTCTCACTATACAATTGAACAGGCGAAAACGACACCAATCTATGTACCTGAAGAAAGTGAAGAACAAACTAAAATCGGCAATTACTTCCAACAACTCGACACCCTAATCGCCCAGCATCAGCAAAAGCACGACAAGCTGTTAAATCTTAAAAAAGCCCTGCTCGAAAAAATGTTCCCCAAACAAGGCGCAACCGTGCCAGAGATTCGTTTTAATGGGTTTAGTGGGGAGTGGGAGGGGATTGCGCTTAGGGAATTTGTTTCAAATATATCGGATGGTGATTGGATAGAATCAAATCATATATTTGAACAAGGAAAATATAGAATAATTCAAACAGGAAACTTGGGGGTTAATGGTGAATATATTGATAAAGAAAACAACGCAAAGTATTTTCATCAAAAGGATTTTGATGAAATAAGAGCTAATGAAATATTCCCCAATGATATTCTAATTTCAAGACTGGCTGAACCAGCTGGTAGAACTATTATCCTTCCTAATACTGGGTTTAGGATGGTAACAGCTGTAGATGTTACGGTGATTAGACCAGATGATGGGTTTAACTCAACTTTTCTAAAAACGCAGTTAAATACTACTATTGTGCTTCTAAAAGTTAGCGAAAATGTTTCTGGCACTTCACACAAAAGAATTAGCAGATCTAATTTAGAAAAAACCAAAATATTAGCCCCCAACTTGGATGAACAAACCAAAATCGGCAAGCTCTTCAAGCAGCTCGACACACTACTAACCCAACACCAAGCCCAACTTAAAAAACTCAACCATATCAAGCAAGCCTGCTTGGAAAAAATGTTTGTTTAAAAAAGGGGAGCATACAGATGACCTTAGAAAATAAACTCGGCATCACCAATGCAGTAGAACTGGCAAGACTTGAAGAAAAAATAAGCAAAG
>JAUZRG010000014.1 GCA_030950585.1 Mariprofundaceae bacterium
ACTTATGAATAAGCATCAAGAGAATGGACGAAACATAGATCCTTATTCTGATAATCCTTTAACCACAGTATATCAACTGGTTGAGCATTTGAATGCATTGAATGATGGTGACACGAAAGTAGTTTATGACTTTTATCCTAGAAAGGGATAAGATAAACTTGATGATGAAAAATCACATCAACATACCAATGTTTTTTTCACTTTTCGCTCTAGTGCTCATTTCTTGTCACAGTTCATTCGCGATAGCATCACCACAGCAAGTGTATCAACAAGCCATGCAAGAAGCCGCACATGCGGATGTCAAAGTAGCACAGCAGCGTTTACAAGTGGCAATGTCTTTGTTGGAAACACGTGGTCTTTGGTATGAACGCATGCAAGCAGCGGAGCGTTTATTACAGATGCGCTTAAAAGTTGAGCTTACTTGGCAGGCAATGCCACCCGTATACCAAGGTTTAGCAGCGGCTTACACGCAGCAACACGCCGCACCAGAAGCCAGTCCGCAATGGTTGGTTGGCATGTTGGCCACCTTATTACCAGGTAGTGGGCATGCTTATTTGGGTTTGTGGCGAGATGCTTTGTCCGCTGCGTTGTTGGTTGTGCCGATGCTTATTTTAACACTATGGGCTGCACGTCGAGAGATGGGGCCTGTGACGGTGTTTTTCTTTTTGATCACGGTGTGGTTATGGTCTGGAACGGTGTTTTCGGCGTTGTCTTTGGCGCAGCGTGGATCTGGAGAAGCTTATTTATTATGGTGGCAAGGGCTGTGGCAAGCCACTGCATTGCCTGGACAGCCGTGGTAAAAAAGTTTGGTTTCCTTTATTTAAAAATGGCTTTGGCGAGTTTAGGATTTAGTCTCTTGTGGTTATCGTATGGATTCCATGCTGCAACACCCGCACAGTTTCCGATGCGCTTTTACCAATATGTGGCCGGCACAGTTGATGGGCGACCTTGTCCTGCTTATCCTGTCTGTTCGGCCTATGCACGACAAGCCTTGCATCAACATGGTGCGCTGGTGGGAAGTTGGCTGATGTTGGATCGTTTGATTCATGAGGCCGATGATTTGGAAGTTGGGCCATGGGTCAAGTTTGAAGGTGAGGTGCGTCTCTATGATCCACTGCACAGAAATGATTTCTGGTTGAGTAAGTCTCAGCCAGATAAGCGTTAATGATTTAAATTAAAGAAGCAGGAGAAAAAAGAATGAGATCTCAAGAATCAGGGTTTTCGTTGTTAGAAATTATGGTGGTATTGGTGATTATGGGCATGTTGGCTGCGATTGTGGCACCAAATGTTATGAATGCTGCCGATGAAGCCAAGGTGGACACCACCCGCTCTCAAATTAAAAACTTAGAACAAACCTTAAAAATGTATAAGCTCAACGAGCATCAATACCCAAGTTCTTCAGATGGCTTAAAAGCCTTGTTGTCAGGTGGAAAGAAAGGCAAAAAATACATGGATCATTTACCTAAAGACGGCTGGGGAAATGATTTTATTTATGTCTTCCCTGGTGTGCATGGTGATTTTGATTTGTTGTCTTATGGTGCTGACGCTCAAAATGGCGGATCTGATTTTGATGCCGATATTGGCAACTGGGAATAATTATTTTGTTGAAAGAAAAAGGTTTTAGCCTCTTAGAAATGATGCTGGTTTTGGCATTGTTGGCCTTGGTGAGTGGTATTGTTTTGCCAAACCTTTTTCTTTCGGATGAACAGCAATTACATGATGAGGCGCGGCGTTTGCAGCAAGTGTTGCGCACAGCGAATCGAGAAACACGCATGAGTGCGATTCCAATGCGCTGGACTGCTTATGAAAAAAGTTATGCTTTTGAACAACTAAGCCCAGAAGGAAGGTGGTTTCCATTTCAAGAAGCACCTTTCGCTGAACATGTTTTTCATGAATCTGTGCATATGGTAGAGGTACAAACCCAAGGTGAAAGTGCCTTTATGCCCGAAACAAAAGAAGCGGAATCAGAGCTTTCCGATCAAAAAGAGGAAGAACCCCGAGTCATTCTTGGCCGAGTGATGATGATGCCTGATGGTGCGATGACCATTGCTGATGTGCAGCTCATGACTGAAGCAGCAGAGCAATGGTTGGAAGTGCGACCTGGCATGTCAGGCATTGTGTTGCGAGTAAACGAATGAAAGGCTTTACCTTACTTGAGATGTTGCTGGCCTTGTCCATTGCTTCGACGGCTTTGGTGGTGATGTTGGCACGTTTGGGTGCATCCGCTGATTTATTGCAAAATTTTGAAACTCAGTTAATTGGTATGGAAACAGCGATAGACTTGTTGGAACGTGAACGCTTAGAGGCCATCAAAAAAGAAGGGCAAACAGGACGTGTCTCGGTGCAAGACATTGAGATGACATGGCAATCAAAGATCACAGCTACAGAGTTTGAACAAGTGAAACGTCATGACTATATTCTATCCCGTGATGGTGAGGCTGATGTGGAGCTGTTCTTATACCGTGTGGAGAAAGCACAACCATGATTTTCAAAGGCAAGCATGAGCAAGGATTTACCTTATTGGAAATTAGCGTTGCCTTATTGCTTTTGGGGATGTTGGCTTCTTTTTGTTATGCAGCCCTGATTCCTGCCGCAGATGGTTTTAAGTTATTGCAAAGCCATCGTGATCAAATGATGCAAAGTTTTGATGCTAGTCGGCAACTACGCCAAGATGTTTCTTCATTGGCCAAATCTTCACAACAGCACGTTTTTTCAGTGCGTTTAAATAATGATAACCGTGGTGATACGTCTTTGGATGAATGTTGGTTACTTGTTCGAGAGCCTGAGCGTACCGCTTTGAGTATGGTGCATTATTATGTCGATGAGTCCGAAGAAGAGACTGTGTTGACACGAGAGGTTAAAATACCTTTTGCACGTGAGTATTCGGAGTCTGTGAAATGGAAAATAGCCAACGTGGAGAGTTTTGATATTAGTGTGATGAATACCGCCAAGCAATGGGTGGAAAATTGGCAAGAAAGTCCGACGCAATTGCCTCGCGCCCTACGTATTCGTTGGCGTGATGAAGGCGGTGATCGCGAGTGGGTCATGCCCATCTTTTTGGAATAAGTATGCTAAAACCTCAAGACGAAGAAGGCATCGCACTCATTATGGTATTGGCTATATTAGCCATTATATCGGTGTGGGCGACGACATCAATGGAAGAAGATTATATCATGATGCGACAAGTCGAGAATGTTGCGGATTCAAGTCGTGCATCGATGGCGGCGGAATCAGCCATTGATATTGCACGCATGGCTTTGGAAGAAAGTTTAAAAGAAAATACCTATGACCATTTGGATGAAATGTGGGCAAAAGACTTGCCACCTTACCCTGTGGATGATGGGCAAGTTTCCATCAATATCAAGGATGCCAATCGCTATCTTAACTTGAATGATCTGGTAAAAACAGATGGTTCAGCTGACCCTGAAATGATCGCAATCATCAGTCGTTTATTCGTTAACCTTGATGTGAGTCCACACTTGGTTGGCATTGTTGTGGACTGGATTGATATGAATGCACAGGTACAAGCGGGTGGGGGTGCAGAGTCATCGGCTTATATGTCAGAGGATTATAATATTAAAAATGCACCGATGGATCGCATCGAAGAATTGTTGTTGATGAAAGATTTTGATCGTGAAATTTTTGATAAAATAAAAGCCTTTGTGATCGTACGTCCAAAAACTGCGGGTCAAACTTTTTCAAAAATCAATATCAATACAGCGAGCCAAGAAGTGTTGATGGCACTGAATCCACAACTTAATTTAACTGCTGTGGATTTACTGATTGCAGAGCGTCAGGATGTTCCATTTCAAGCATTAAGCACATTACTGGTGCCGACTTGGCCTGTGCCTGTGAAGAATCGCCTTGATGTTCGTAGTGATGCCTTTATTGTGCGCACTCGCGCTCGTTTTGGGCGAGCACTATGGGGTGAGGAAGTTTGGTTTGAGCGTAAGGATATGACTATGCAGCTAAAATACCGTCAGCGTTTGGGTTGGAATCAGTGATTGCCAATTGGGATGAGCAGTGCCTAAGTGTTTGTGGTGTGCAAAAAGATGCGATGGTGGCACGTCAATTTGAGCGTGAAGGAGAAGAAAGTTTTTGCGATCTTTCTCCAGACCATTTAGATGCGCCAGTCGATTATTTATTGTGGCCTCTTGAAACCCTATTGCTTCGTCAGGTGTCTTTTGATTTGCCTCATGTGAAATTGGTTGATCAAGATGTCTTGGCCAATGAAATTGAAGAAAGTTGTGGTGAAGATGGGTCTCAATGGTGGCTAAGTGGTGTGATGGCCAAACGTGAGGATCAAATCACTGGTCTCGCCTTTGCTTTGGCAATGGCTATGAAAGATGATTTAGCACAACATCCTGTATGGAAGCAGTGTTCGATGGTTGTGCCTGATGTTTGGGTGCGTTTAGCTGCGTTGTTGCCCACACCGTTAACGACGCGGCAAGCTGTGGTTGATGAAGATGAGACAGGTGTTTGTTTGGGTGTGTTTGATGCACAAGGTTGTTGTGCTTTGCGCCGTATCAACAAAACATCATGGCGCAGTGAAGCCATGATGGTTGAAGAGCTTCGTCGTTCCCTTTTGGCGATGCACCTTATGCCTGAGGATGAGATCGTGGGTTATGGCAGTGATTTTCTGGCGGAAGCTTTAAATGATGCTTTTTCAGCATGTCATATGCAATCTGGCTCACTCAGTAGTCGAAAGAATGCCAATATTAAGGCTTTGCGAAGCTGTGTGACTGCTAATATTCAATCATGGCCTAATTTACGGCATGGAACATGGGCAAAACAAAAGAAAATTCATGTGGATTGGTATAGCTGGCGTGTGGCAGGTGGTTTGGCTGTCTTGGCTGGCGTTCTTTTATTGTCTGGGCAGTGGATGCAATTGAATCAATTGCAACAGCATCATGATACTTTCACTCAAACGCTTGAAACGCTACGTGAAAAGGCATTACCTCAAGGCACGAAGGATTATGAGCCTCTGGCTCAGTTACGCCAAGCCTCCGAGGGTCTTCATGATGTGGATACATGGTTTTTCATGAATCATTTAGAAGCGATTTCAGATTTATTAAAAAAAGAACCCACGCTTGTGATTGAAAAGATCCAGTTTAAAAAATCTCAGATGTTTTTATCTGCCAAGGTCAAAGATTTTGCATCGGTTACCCGTGTTCAAAAAATATTATCCACATTGCTGAAGCTTAAGGTGGTGGTGGATGATACGGAATTAAATGCACAGCAGCAGGTACGTTTTCGCATGAGGTGGTCATGAGATTATTGCAAGCCTATCTCAAGCAGCTTGAACCACAGCTGCAAACCTTAAAAGAACGCTATGCAAAACTAGAGCAACGTGAACAGCGTTTATTGCAAGGCCTTGTGGTGGTCTTACCTTGTTTTATGTTTATCTTTTTTTATTGGCAGCCGATGCAGCACCGCTTAGCGCAATTGGAAAAAAGTAATATCGTTTTAGCAAAAAATGTCGCTGAAGCACGTTTAATCGCTTATCAAATCATGGAAAAATCTCAGTCCAAAAGCCAAGCTCAGGAAAGTTTAATGGCTCAAGTCGAGCAGTTAGCGGCTAAAACCAAGGTTCGCACAAGTATTGTGAGCTTAAAGCCTCAGCTTGGTCTTGATGGTTCCAAGCGTATTCATATTCGTTTTCAGAAGGTGGCTTATGCTGGAGCTATTCACTTTTTACATGCTTTAGCTGAGCAAGGCTTGGCTTTGGAACAAGTGAAAGTCAGTGCAACGGAGAAAAAAGCGTTTGTGGATGTGAATGTGTGGGTAATACAACCATGAAGCGTTTTCTCATGTTATTTGCTTTATTTTTGTGTTTTTTATTGGTTTTTTTATGGCTGCGTTGGCAAGCTGAACCTTGGGTTCAGCCTTTATTTAAAGAAGCTGGTATCGAAGTCATCAAAGTTGAAAAAGAATTGTGGCCAGCATTGCGTTTGCAAGGGATTCGTTGGCAGAATGTGGTATTGGATGAAGCCGTTATTTCACCGGCATGGTGGCAACTCATGACGTTCAACCCTGCTGTTTCTTTAAAAGTTCAGATGGGTGATTTCACACAAAACATCACGGTTTCACAAACAGATGCAATGATTGATGTCAGTGATGCTAAGTTTCAAATATCATTAGAGATGTTAAAGGAATATGATCCCATGTTGGCGATGTTACCGATGGATGGTTACGCTAGTCTTGAAGTCTCTGACTTAGAGCTTGATGCCCAAACATGGATAGCAAGTCGTGGGCATTTTCTTTTTGATTTGTCCAACTTACATCTATCGTTAGGGCAGGAAGCAAGCATCATTCCCGATGTGGCGATTGATGCGGATTTTGAGCAAGGTATGTGGCACTGGAAGTTAAGTTCAGATATTTTTAAAGGTGAAGGTTTGGTTAAACAGACTGTGCCTATTCAAAATTCGACGCTTTCGGGCAAAATTAGCTTTGAGAAAAAAAATATTCCTACCGCATTACAAATGTTTTTGCCAGTGCAAAAGGAACAAGTGAATATACAAATCACAGGCACTGTGACGGCCCCGATTGTTAAGTGGCTATAAGGTTATTATTTTGATTAAAATTTATAAAAAAAGCATAAGATTCCCTCTATGATTTACACAAAAGAAGATTTACAGCAGGCACTGCCCAGCAACTACTTAGCACTTGCGTTACAGTTACGTCGGGACGGATGTGTTCATGATATTAACATTGAATATGATGGTGAAGTCATTACTGCCACAGTGGCAGATGAAGGTAAAACCTATCAGATTGAAGTGCAAATTGAGCGCGCATCTAATAATCATTTGCGCCTTGATGGTGAGTGTGGTTGTCGCATGCGTTATAACTGCCAACATGTTGCAGCGGTGTTGTTGGATGCCTTGGATGTGGCTCCATTGGCCAACCATGTGGACGTGGTCTTAGATCCAGCTCTATCGGCGTGGTTGGATACGGTTAAAAAAGCATCGAAAGTCATTGATGAATCAAGCTCGGAAGCTGAACTTGGATCGGTAGAAAACGTCATATTTCCTGATGCTGTTAATGCATTAAAACAAAGTCGAAACCGACGACGCTTACCCATGCAAGCCGATGTTAATCGTGATAGTTATGATGAAGATGTGCAGCAGCGACTGTTGTATGTCTTACGCATTGATAAGCATGTGCCCTGGCGTTTAAAATTGGGTATTTTTTCTGCCCGTTTATTGAAAAATGGCAAGTATGGTAAATCCACACCGTGCTCGGCTAAAAAGTTATTAGGTTCAATGCACGCGCCTAGTTTTATGCTTAGTTTGGATCAATCTATTTTGCGCGATCTGATCAATCATACGTCTGTGGCAGCTTATCATGAACATTTAGATGGTAAGCAAGGTGCTTCGATTCTGAAGAAAATGCTGCTTACTGAGCGTTGTTATTGGATGAACAAAGACAACCAAGCATTGTGCTTTTCAGGTGAAAGGTCGATGCGTTTGTGTTGGAAATTTGAAGAGCAAGGCAATCAGATCTTAACATTTGATATTAAGCCAGCTGCTCAGCATGTGTTGCCCCTAAACCCACCTTGGTATGTAGATGATAAGCATGGTGTGTGTGGCTCGCTAAATACTGATTTAGATGGCGCACTTAGCCCTGTGGTTTTCTCTGCACCTGAAGTTCCACCCGAGCAAGTGTCTTTGTTGGCAGAACATATTCAACGCATGAATATAGGGGTGCCTTCACCCGTCAATTTAGAAATGGATAAAATATCTGATGATATTCAGCCACAGCCTTGTTTAAAACTTTACAGTATCGAAACCGAAGAAGTGGTGACGCAAAGCTTTCAAGGTTTAGAAATTGAAGAAAAAGCAGGCATCGAAGTTGCCCAGTTGATGATTAAATATGGGCCTATGATGGTGCCTTTGGATGAGTGGGATTCGTCGGTACGTTGGAATGAAGGCAGTCGTTTGGTTCAAGTGAAGCGCAATATTCAAGGTGAGCAATCTTTTCTTAAAGAGCTTGAAACTTTGGGTATGGCGGAACTCGCGTTGGTAGAGCCTGCATTTGCGCAAAAAGTTGAACTCGGTCAAATGGGTTTTTATGATGAATCCGACTGGCTACGCTTTATGCAGATGGATGTGGATCGTTTGCGGCAATCATCATGGCAAATTGAAATTGAAGCAGGTTTTCGTTTTCACTTGGCGCATTCCGAAGAATGGTTTATGGATGTGCAAACAGAAGGTGGCGTGGTTCAGCTTCAAATGGGTGTGAAGGTGGATGAGGAAGACATCAATGTCTTACCGCTCGTCATGAAGTTGTTGCGTGATTTACCCAAAGGGCAATCTTTGGATGATCTCAATCGTCATTTAGCAGGTAGTGTACAGTTAACCAAGTTGGCGGATGGTCGAACCTTATCGGTACCCGAACAGCATATTCGCGATATTGTGACCACACTTGTGGAGCTTTATGAGCCTGAAAACATGGATGAAGAAGGTCGTCTACAAATTTCAGAAACGCAGTTGGCAAGTTTAGGTCAACTTGAGCAAAAACTAGGTGATACGACACAGCGTAAAGGCGATCAAGGTATTTGGCAAAAAGCCTCAGAGCTGCAAAACTTTGTGGGTGTGGATAATATTACCCCGCCAGAAGGTTTCAAAGCCACTTTGAGAACGTATCAGCAAGAAGGCTTAAATTGGTTGCAATTTTTACGCCAATATCAATTTAATGGTATTTTAGCAGATGATATGGGCTTGGGTAAAACAGTTCAAACCTTGGCACATTTGATGGTTGAAAAAGATGCGGGTCGCATGAATATTCCCACATTAATTATTGCACCGACCAGCTTGATGAGTAACTGGGCCAAAGAAGCAGAACGTTTTGCACCTGAATTGAGTGTGTTGGTCTTGCATGGCGTACAAAGGCATCAACGTTTTAAATATATTCCAAATGTTGATTTGGTGTTGACGACTTATCCTTTGTTATTACGTGATGGCGAACATTTATTGAAACATCGTTACCATTATTTGATTCTTGATGAAGCACAAGTCATCAAAAATCCAAAAGCAAAAGCCAGTCAGGTCGTACGTCAAGTGGATGCAGCGCATCGCTTATGTCTGAGTGGTACACCGATGGAGAATCACTTGGGTGAGTTGTGGTCTCTTTTTGACTTCTTGATGCCAAAATTTCTTGGCAGCGAAGAGCAATTTAAACGAACGTTCCGCGTACCGATTGAACGTGAAAATGATGATGTGCGCAGCAAGGCTTTGAGCCAGCGTATTCGTCCCTTTATGTTGCGTCGTACCAAAGATAAAGTTGAAAAAGATCTACCTAAGAAAACAGAAATGATTCGTTCTGTGCCTCTGCATGAACGCCAACGTAGTATTTATGAAGGCATTCGTTTGTCGATGCATCAAAAAGTACGTCAAGCAGTGGATGCCAAAGGTTTTGCGCGTAGTCAGATCATGATTTTGGATGCTTTGCTTAAATTGCGCCAAGTTTGTTGTGATCCGCGTTTGCTAGACATGCAAAATGTGAGTCATATTCAAGAGTCTGCCAAGCTTGATATGTTGATGGGCATGTTGCCTGAAATGATCGAAGAAGGTCGACGTATTTTAATCTTCTCGCAATTCACAAGCATGCTCAAACTCATTGAAGCATCACTACAAGAAGAAGCGATAGACTATGTGAAGTTGACGGGTTCAACGCGCAACCGAACCATACCTGTGGAACGCTTCCAAAATGGTGAAGTGCCTGTCTTTTTGATCAGTCTTAAAGCGGGTGGTGTGGGTCTAAACTTAACCGCAGCAGATACCGTGATTCACTATGATCCGTGGTGGAACCCTGCCGTGGAAGCACAAGCAACTGATAGGGCATATCGCATTGGTCAAGATAAACCCGTGTTTGTGTATCGTCTATTGACCGAAGGAACCGTTGAAGAACGCATTCAGTTGATGCAAGAGCGCAAACGTGCTTTAGCACAGAGCTTGTATGGCTCTGAATCTAAGTCTGTGATGAAATGGACTTCGGATGATTTGGATGTGTTGTTTGCACCTTTAGAAATGGATGGTGACGATGAGGATTGAGCTAAAGTAGCAACAAAGTGATTGAAAAAAGCAGGCTAAGTGGCCTGCTTTTGTTTGAAATATCGTCATTCCTGAGTTCTCTTATCAGGAGTCCATTCTTTTTGCTTGATGTGGATATTTACAGTAAAAGTCTGAATAGAAACGCAACCATTTTAAACAGTTACCCTATATGTTTGGATCAACCTTCCAGTGTGCCATGAATGCCACGTAAGGGTATTTTATCTCATCTGATATAGCTTTCATTTTTCTAGGGTTGTTTCGTATATCAATAAATCAATAATCATATACAGAACACAGAGGTTTCATCAAAGTACGAATATTTTTCTAATTATTGCGGGCACTTTAAGTGCCGCTGCTGCAATATTACATTTAGGTTGCATATATTTTGGTGCACCTTGGTATCGGTTTTTTGGTGCGGGTGAAAAAATAGCTGCACTTGCTGAACAAGGCAGTATTCAACCAACTATCATCACTAGTACAATTTTTATTATTCTTTCTATTTGGTCACTTTATGCGTTCTCTGCGGCTGGTGTTATTTCAAAACTACCTTTTATTCGTTTAGCTCTTTCTCTTATTACTCTAATTTACTTAGTTCGTGGCATTGCTGGTTTCTTTTTAATCAGTTCGCCTATGGGACGCTCCCCTGAGTTTTGGGTTTGGAGTTCTTTTATTTGTTTATCTTTTGGTATTATTCATCTGGTTGGTTTAAAAAAACAATGGGCAAGACTATGAGTAAACAGAATCAATGAAAAATCGCATTTATTTCTATTGATTTGATGAGCGCATTCAATATTTGAGAGAAGTTGTTAATCAATAATGTATACCCATCCCACCTCAAGATGCAGGTTTCAGAGCTTAGGAGGGAATTCAGAGCAAGGCACAGCGTGTAGAGAATGGCTAGTCCTTTTCAAGCGTTGTAACGCAGCTCTGGTTTTCCTCCTAAGCTCCCGTAGGGCAAGCCGAGAAGCGTCCATCCTCTTCGTTACAAAAGCTGGGATTAGAGCGACTAATACTGCGCTTTTAAGCCTCGAATCTGAACGCTTCTCGACTTGCTGAAATCCTACATCTTGAGGTGAGACGGGTATATATACCACGATGAAAGTATTGTGGAAAGCGCACACGCTGAAGTGACTCATCATTTGGTGCAACGTGGTTATGCGCGTTTGATTAACGGTTTAGAGCGTATAGAGAATTTTTCTTACATCCCAGTAAATAGCGCAAAAGATATTGCAAACAAGGTTCATGAGATTTTATGGCAAAGGGTGACCGCTAAAAAGAGTTGATGATACGAGCCCTTATGTGTTTCATCATACTTAAAAAGGCAGGTCACAGACCTGCCTTTTTAAGTATTAACTTCGGTGATTACTTTTTAAGTGCAACCAAGTGTTCAACCAATGCTGTGATTTCTTCAGCATTGAATTTCTTGCTAAATGTAGGCATGGATTTGCGACCATTGGTGATGGTGTCAGTTAATACCTTGGTATCTGCTGACATCTTAAGGATAGCTGGGCCCATTCCTTTTTTGTCTAATTTATGACAAATGCTACATTTCTTTTTGAAAGTTGCAGCAGCATCGAAGTCTGAAGCGACAGCTGAACCTTGGAAAGCAAGCAGCATGCAAGCCGCTAGTGTTGTCATGATAAGTTTACGCATTTTTATCTCCTTTGAAAAACCACATCTGATAGAGTGATGTGATGATTTGTACTGCCAACGATATTCCCATAAGTGCGCCTGATAAGACAACCACATAGGAAAATCCCGGAATAATTTTTGTGATGTACCATGAAAAGATATCAATGAGCATGGCAACGAAAGGAATGACTACCACAGCACGCTTGAGCCAAGGTTTCATTTCACACAGGATAAAGATTCTACCCACAAAGAATAGGATGAAAGCGATGCCAAACATGTGAATGTGTGACACACGGACGAGGCTTTGCACAGATGCACCACTATCGGTGTGGGTGAGTTCCTGAACTGCTTTAAAGCTTGTGAGGGGAGGTAAACCCATGCCTGATTCTGCGGAATGGCAGGCGATACAGTTATTATTGAGAATAGGTGCAACGTGTTGATTAAAACCTTCTTGGGTTTTACCAGTCTTTAACCAATTTTCAATAATCTTTTTCTGCTCTGGGGATTCAAGGTTATCAGCCATAGCACCATCAAGTGCAGCTCCGAGGCGTGTTTTTTGACTTTGACCGTAATAAGCAATCTCAACGTCTTTAACCGAGAGGCCTGTTTCACCATCTCTACCTTGATGGGAATAATACATATGCACCAAGGCAAATAAATATGCCAACCCAATGGTGGCTAAAAACATACTATCCAGTAGTCGTTCACTGACCGATGTTTCTGAAAATCTACGATACTTGTTAGGCACAATACCCTCCGAAAAAAGAAACACTTTATGCCTCTAAAAAAATAAAGCAATGAATATAATAAGGTTATATGTATGTCTGGTATGGGTTTTAGATTCTGAGTTTAATCAATGGCCATGTGGGGTAGAAAAGAAGTGTTGTATAAACTATGTTTCAAAAAATGATTAAAGGACGCTGCCTGATAAAAGACTTTGGGTATGATGGTTTTTCAATATTTAAAGCACGATATGATTGAGTCTGATCAAGTATGATGAAGAACTGAATAGAAAAATAGGTCAAAGTTTAAAAAGTAAATATTGATAATGAGACATTCGTCGAAACAATGCATATGTGGGTTATAATTCTTAGTGCTTTGGCCATTGGAGGGCTTTGGGGGGTGCTTTGGTATCGCCACATTCAGAAGCGTAACACATGTTTTCATGCTCCTTTTCCTGAAGGCAGGTTGACGACTCTACAAACAAATATCGCCTTGTATCAACGACTTCCCAATCCTTTGCAACGAGAGTTACAGGGTCTTATTCAAGTTTTTGTGCATGAAAAACAATTTGTGGGCTGTGGCGGGCTTGAAGTTGATGATGAAATGCGCGTCACGATTGCGGCTTTTGCTTGTGTTCTTCTTTTAAATCGACCACATCAGTCCTACCCTCATTTTAGCGCTATCTATGTGTATCCTGATGCTTATATCGTCAAATTAAACAGTTGGGATGGTGTGGTTGAGTCGGAAAACAGTGATGTTTTACTTGGCGAGTCATGGCAAAGAGGTCTCGTTGTGCTGTCTTGGCAGGCTGTCCTGCATGGTGTATCGGATACTTTGGATGGTCATAATGTGGTCTATCATGAGTTTGCCCACAAATTAGATGAAGAGGGCGGGGCTGTTGATGGCGTTCCGTTGTTGGCGAATGCTTCTCATCATCAATCTTGGGCTAGAACCATGAGTAACGCATTCGAGGCTCTCAGAGAGAAGTCAAATAAGGGCGAAGCAACGGTATTGGATGATTATGGTGCAAGCGAACCCGAAGAGTTCTTTGCCGTCTTGACTGAGACCTTTTTTGAAAAACCTCATCAGTTGAAAGCCAGTCATCCCGCGCTTTATGACGAGGTTAGAGCCTATTATCGACTTGATCCAGCCGCATGGGTGAAGAGTGTAAAGCTAAGCAAGATTAAACTGCCTTTTAGAGTGACTTTTTCTTGCTTTATTTTGTTAGACATCCTATTTTAGCTCGTATTACTTGGTCGTCGCGAGAGATGTGATGCAACAAATCAACCATTGCCCCGTGATGAACGATTCCAATCTAAATGCAAAATAGAGAGGCACAAGCCATGAAAAAACTTATGATTATCATCATGATATGCTTACTTAGCAGCTGTGTAAGTTATCCTCAACATCGAGGAGCTACCACGGGTGCGGTTGTTGGAGGCACTATCGGTACCATCATCGGTTCCGATTCAGGTCACCCTGTTGAAGGCGCAGTTGCCGGTGTAATGATTGGTGCGGCAGCGGGTTACATTATTAGCAACTCCGCAGATGTTAGTCATAGAGGTAAGCACCATCATGGTCATGGCCACTGGCAACACCGCCATGCTAATGGCGGCAACAGCCACACCCATCGTAGTAATTATTATCAGGGCGGGAATGTTTATTATTATCCCAGACGGTCGGTTGTAAAACCGACGATATCATACGGTCGTCAGAACCACATTGAGCGCAAGCACAATCGAATCGAACACAAAAACAACCAGATCGAGCGTCGAAACAGTCGAATTGAAGGCAGAGACAATCGACTTCAGCACAGAAATAATCGAATCGAACGACGCGATGATCGCTATGAACAAAAGCAGGATCGTCGTGACAGCAAAAAAGAGAAGCGGCGCAAAGACTGGCAGGATGATAGTGACAGTCATGACAAAGGTGATAATCGCAGAAGTCGCCACAGAGATTAAGTTCTTTGGTGGGCAACGATGTTTAAATAAAGGACGTAACATCAGTGATTTATACCCGTCCCACCTCAAGATGCAGGTTTCAGAGCTTAGGAGGAAATTCAGAGTAAGGCACAACGTGTCGAGAATGGCTAGTCCTTTTCAAGCGTTGTAACACAGCTCTGGTTTTCCTCCTAAACTCCCGTAGGGCAAGTCGATAAGCGTCCACCTTCTTCGTTACAAAAGCTTGGTTTAGAACGACTAACACTGCGCTTTTAAGCCTCGAATCTGAACGCTTCTCGGCTTGCTTAAATCCTGCATCTTGAGGTGGGACGGGTATATATCGTTTACTTGAAGTCTCTCAGCTCGTCATAGCCGAAGTCTTTCATCGGGCTAACACCATTTTGCGTAACATCAGTGATTAAAATTATTTTGTTTTATGGGGGGTGTAGAGACAAGGCATGCCTTGTCTCTACGGTGCTGGCATTGTGATGGTTGTTGCCGTGTGTTCTGCAATAGGTGAAGAAAAGACAAAGCATTTGATTTTTAACTTCGAGGTGTTGGGCCTTGCCCTTGATAAAAAATCTTGGTAATTGAATGAAGCAATAAAGGTAGAAGAGGGTTTGATATGGCTGGTGGTCTTTTAATTATTTTGGATGATGCTGTTGCGATGACCAAAATCGCAGCGAAAAAAACAGCGGCGATATTGGGTGATGATCTGGCTGTGAATGCGGAAAAAGCAACAGGTTTTCATGCCTCACGAGAACTGCCTGTGCTGTGGGCGATCACCAAGGGTTCTTTTATCAATAAGCTGATTATTTTGCCGATCGCCTTTTTATTGAGTGCCTTTGCGCCTTGGTTGATTGTGCCTATTCTGTTGTTTGGTGGTGCTTATCTAAGCTACGAAGGTGCTGAGAAGGTTTTGGAGTGGCTGTTTGAGCATGAAGCGCATGCGCCTGCTGTTGCAGATGAGTCCTTAACACCAGCAGAAGTGCTTGAGCAAGAATCGGGTAAGGTAAAGGCGGCAATTAAGACTGACTTTATTCTCTCTATTGAAATTATCGTTATTTCTCTGGAAACGGTGATGGCGCAATCCCTGATGATGCAGGTTTTAGTGGTTGGTGTGATTGCTGTGCTGGCCACGGTTGGTGTTTATGGTTTGGTGGCTCTGTTGGTTCGCATGGATGATATGGGCTTTCATCTGATTCAGCGCGCCAAAGAGAAGCGTGGTATGCTTGCAAAGGTAATGCATACAACAGGAAAGTTTATTCTGGCAGCTCTACCAAAAGTGATTGCATTGCTTGGTGTGGTTGGAACTGTGGCCATGTTGTTGGTTGGTGGTGGCATGTTTGTGCATAATATTGAGATGATTCACCATGCCTTAGCGATCATGCCAAGCTTGCTGGCTGAGCTATTGGTTGGAATGATCGTCGGGCTCATTGTCATTTTTATGGTGAAGTTAAAAGAAAAAGTGTTCGTTAAAGCAGCTTCCTAAATATAGCGTAGGAAGGATGTAGCCTCTTCTTTGTTTCAATGATGCGATGCTTCATAAAGCATTGGGTTGTAGACCTTGCATTAATAAAGATTCCGCTCTATTTGTTGTAAATAAAACACTTTCATTCTGACACTTAAATGTTGTGTGTGGCGATGGTTCTTGTTGGCTAAACTTGAACACTAGCTTATAAAGTTGCAAACTCCCCGATCAAATTAAACCAGTGAGGAGGTTTTATTGTGCTGAAAAAAATAAACTTATTATGCTTTGTGGTGGTGATGTCGTTTTGCTCACCAGTTCAAGCGGAAGAATCTTTGCCTGACGGAGCAAAGTTATTTAAAAATAATTGTGTACAGTGTCATGCCGCCGATGGCACGGTTTCTGACTTTGGTAAAAAACTGGAGCCTTTTCCAGCTCGTAATTTACGAGCACTTGCGCCTTATGCGAGTCATGATGAAATACAACGGATTGTGAGGCATGGAACGCATGCCACAGCCATGAAAGCCATGAAGTATAAATTGGATGCATTGGAAATTGAGGCTTTGGTGGATTATGTGCGTAGTTTTGACTACACAGCTAATCTTGAAAATGGCAAAATGCGCTTTAGTCAGGTTTGTGTTTCTTGTCATGGTACTGACGGTCGTGCTAAAACGGGTATGGGTGCGAAAAACTTGGTTTATAGCACCTTAACATTGAATGAAATTGTGCATACCATGCGTTATGGTCGTGCCAACACATTGATGACAGCCAAGCGTCACCAATTAAGCAATTCTGATATTGCTGATGTGGCAACCTATGTTCATTCTTTACGTTATGCGGGTGACATTCAGAGGGGTGCTACGCTTTATGTGAAAAAATGTGCAACATGTCATGCGACACCAAAATCAATTCATATCATGGGTAATGTTGCAAACCATCGCAAAACATTAGCGGATGTTAGTAATGGTATGCTTGATTTACGTATTCGTCATGGTCGTCATTTACGTAAAGCAGGTAAAGACATTGCCAAATTATCGGATGATGAAATTCAAGACATCATTATTTATCTAAGAGACCAAACAAAATAAATGACCACTCAACGCCATAAAACACAGACCGCAGCGGGGGATCGTCCCGTTTTTGATTTACCGTTGATTCATAAGTATGATAAAGCAGGGCCACGCTATACATCGTATCCGACAGCTCCGATGTTTCATGATGGCTTTCAAGGTGCTCAATATATTCAAGCCTTGCAAAACGCCTCAAAAAAAGACGCGCCGTTATCGTTGTATGTGCATATCCCTTTTTGCAATACGGTTTGTTATTATTGTGGTTGTAACAAAATTGTCACCAAACGTTATGAACGTGCTGCGCCTTATGTGGCACGTTTGAAAAAAGAAATTGCCATGATTGCAGCTCATATTGGCAAAGAACGACAAGTGAGCCAAGTTCATTGGGGTGGTGGTACGCCCACTTTTTTGAATGATGCTCAGATATTAGATTTAAGTGCTTGTTTGCATGAGCACTTTGATATTTTAGATGGTGAAGCAGTCGAGTTTAGTATCGAAATTGATCCACGAGAATGTGGGTCAGAAACCATTTCAACATTGCGAAAAGCAGGTTTTAATCGCATGTCGATGGGTGTGCAAGATTTTGATCCTTGTGTGCAAAAAGCAGTGAATCGGATTCAAAGTTATGATGAGACATTGAAGGTCTTAACAGAAGCACGGGCTGCTGGCTTTGCTTCGATGAATATTGATTTGATGTATGGCTTGCCTTTGCAGACAGTTGAATCCTTTGATCGCACCTTATCGACCATCATTGAATTTTCACCTGATCGCATTGCCTTGTTTAATTATGCTCATTTACCACATATGTTTATGCCACAACGTCGTATCAATGAAGATGATATTCCAACACCACAAACCAAGTTAAATATTTTAGAGCACAGTATTTCACGTTTATTAGATGCGGGCTATGTGTTTATTGGTATGGACCATTTCGCCAAACCTGAAGATGAATTGAGTGTTGCACAGGCTAAAGGTTTGTTGTATCGCAATTTTCAAGGTTATAGCACCCATGCAGATGCAGATATGGTGGGTATTGGTGTTTCTTCGATTGGTTATATTGACGGTGCTTTCTTTCAAAATGAAAAAGAAATCGACACTTATGATCAAGCAATAGATGATCATCAGTTTGCAACCATGCGTGGTTACCGTTTAACCAATGAGGATCATTTGCGTCGAGTTGTGATTATGCGCTTGATGTGTGATTTTTCGCTCAATTTTCAACGGATTGCAAAGCAGTTTTCATTGAATTTTTCAGAGCACTTTTCACAAGAGATTCTTGATTTACAAAAAATGCATGAAGATGGCTTACTTGTTTTGACATTAGATAGTCTTGTGGTTCAGCCCGCTGGGCGACTATTAATTCGCAATATTGCGATGGTGTTTGATGAGCATTTAAAGAAAAAACAGAGTAGTTTTTCAAAAGTTATCTAGTTTTTTTTGCATGGTCTGATTAGGCCATGCATCCCCTTTTTATCTATTCCTTTTAAAACAATCATTGATTATCTGTTGCCAACCTTAAGGTATGCTTGCCATATTACGCCGTAATTTTTTTAGTCTGAGGCTATGATGAAAAGTTATATGGCAAATATGTTTGGGCAATCCCCAATTCATCCTTTGCAAAAGCATATGCAAGCGGTTCTCGCAGCAATTCAATTGTTGCCATCTGTGTTTGTAGAAGCACAAGCAGGTCAATTTGATGAAGTTGAACGTATCCATGCTCAAATTGTCGATCAAGAGCATTTAGCAGATAATATGAAGCGTGAGCTTCGTCTGCATTTAACCCGAACGCTCTTTATACCTATCTCTAGGCAAGATATTCTTGAAATTTTGTGCATGCAAGATCAGGTAGCCAATAAAGCGCGTGATATTTCAGAATTGATTGTTAGTCGTAAAATGTCTTTTCCTGACGCTTTGCAGGAAGGTTTAGAAGATTTGCTAAGCAAAAGTATCGAAGCCGTGGCGCAAACCAATAAGGCGGTACTTGAAGCTTGGAGGTCTTGTGGAAACGGGCTTCAGCGGTGGCGAAGTGGATCGTGTTGAAGCCATGATTCATATTTTAAATCATTTAGGGTTCACGGAAAAAAATAAAACATCCAGAAAAAAACATTGCTTTAATCGACTAAACTATTTTAAATTCCCAAGAATGAGCATTGCTTATAGAAAAGCGAGTATAGAAGAACAAGAGCTATGGAAAAGCACAGCCTTACTTTTAAAGGGTAGTGAGGGCGTCGCTGTTTCATGGGACGCATAGTTAGAGCTTATCCGAAAAGGTACATAGAGCTTACTCGGCTCAAGAAATTCACCTT
>JAUZRG010000140.1 GCA_030950585.1 Mariprofundaceae bacterium
CTCCATTGCGCGCCACTACGAAGCATCCACAATACGGCATCTACAAAATCGCGAGATGATTTTTCTGAAATGCGATAAATGCCTGTTTGTCCTTGTAAAAAAATCCAAACTTTATCCCATTGATCATCAATAAGCCTTGTATTACTCATGCAATAAACCTCACAAAGGTGAAGTCTAAACAAATTAATGCCTCAAGCTCACTGTCCAAATGTCAACACAGCCTAGGCTTCCGTCCTTTTGTCTTTAACAGATATATCCGACATTCAGCACCCCTCATTAATTACCAGAATCATGAATGAGGGGTGCTGAATCTGAGTGTGCAGATGCTTCAAGTAGGGAGCTTTGAGCTACGGCTTGTAACTATTCAGAATCTTTTTTCTCCAGCAGGTTTTTGAGTCCAGCGAAGGCTTGATAGGTGGAGGACGGTTGTTCCTCCTGCTTGATCGGGCCTTGGGCAGCGGCTTCGAGGTAGCGCTGGTGCTCATTATCGTGGCAATAGATGCAGAGCAGCTCCCAGTTGCTACCGTCGGACGGGTTGTATTCGTGATTGTGGTCGCGATGATGCACTGTCAGTTCGCGCAGCTTCTTGCCCTCGAACTCGCGCCCACAACGTCCACAGACCCACGGATACATCTTCAGCGCTTTTTCGCGGTAACTCTGTTCTCTACTGTATGAGGACATGATTATCTCCTACAAAGTGGGGTGTCTACCATTGTATTAATGCATGTTGGCATGAGCTTTCCACCTTTGCTATACAGGTGAGGGTGTGGCTCACGGGGTCGGCAAGTCTAACGGCTTTACACAGCTTCAATCAGAGCGATGAGTGCCAAGACACATCAAGTTTACGATGTTTTTTTAAACAATCACGAAGGTATAGATTAATCAGCGTTTGATACGGAATATCAGATTCCTTTGCCATTGCTTTGAAATAATCAATGACATCTTCGCTGAGCCTCATGGTAACAGGTTTTTTTAGTTGAGAGGCATAAGGATTTTTTCTTGATTTCATTTTAGATAAGTCATATTCACTTTTCATTTTTGATCACCCTCATAGAATTTCCGTTCAATTTCCGTTCAATTTCCGTTCAATTTCCGTTCATTTTACGTTGTTTTACGTGCAGAAATAATACGCACAATATTTCCCAAATCTCTTTCACAGTGGCAAATCATAAGAACCTTGTGTGCGGTGCTCAGTCCAAGCAATAAAAAACGATCTTCTCCTTCCATATTATCATTTTGATAAAATTGAATCGCATAGTCATCATAAAAAACAGATTTAGCTTCTTCAAAAGTGATGCCATGCTTTTTTATATTCAAACCCGCTTTGGCTGAATCCCATTCAAATTTAATCATAACTTATTGTATGTATAATATATGTACGATGTCAATATTATAGCAGTTTGTTATTGGTGTTTCATGGCAAGCATGGTGCGAACTTTTCCTAAAAAAAAAGGGGAAAAGGTTAATCTCCTTCATTTAACAAACCTGCACCTGCCTCATCCCTAGTTTATTCTGTTTTGAATCGTTCCCACGATTTATACCCGTCCCACCTCAAGATGCATGTTTCAGAGCTTAGGAGGGAATTCAGAACAAGGCACAAGGTGTAGATAATGGCTAGGAGGCTGTCCGATAATGACAAACCTACTGCGTAAAAGCGGATATTGGCCGTATTTCCACCCCATTATCGTTAAATAGTCCCTGCTATTCGCCTCAAAGGGGGCGAAAATCCAACTCAATCTCACTTTCCCTCGCTACGATCTTCATTCTCGGACAGCCTCTTAGAAACAAGCTCTTTGTTTCTTTGATAAGAAGGCCGCGAAAGCGGCCTTCTTTTATGGTTGATATTAGGAGCTACCGTTAAATATTCTTTCTTTACAAAAAGCTTGACCACTACAGCTGTTGCATGAGTGCAATGAGCAGCTGATCCTTGATTGCGACAAGGCACGGTGATTAGGTATCTTCATCAAAATCGAGTGGGCTCTTAGGTGTTTTGATGGTTTGCATTTGCAGGGTATGGGTATAAATCATGGTGGTTTTTAAGTGACTGTGGCCCAATAACTCCTGAATGGTGCGAATATCGTAATTAGCAGCCAAAAGGTGACTGGCAAAACTGTGGCGAAAAGTATGTGCTGAAGCTCGCTTGGATATTTGAGCTTTTCGTACCGCTTTTTTAATAGCCTTTTGCACATGTGATTCATGGATATGGTATCGACGGTCTTCATCAGCATCTGCAATATAAGTCAGTATTTTGGCTGGAAACAACCACTGCCAGCAATAATCTTGTGCGGCACTTTTATATTTTTCGGACAATAAGTTGGGCAAAAATGTACCGGCATACTCTGCTGCTAAGTCTTGTTGGTGCACTTGTTTCACGGTTTCAAGCTGTGCTTTGAGTTCTGATACCAGTGTTGTAGGTAGTGGTACTGAGCGATCTTTGTTTCCCTTAGCATGATGAATGGTGATACACATGGTGGTGAAATTAAGATCCTGCACACGTACTTTTAATGCTTCATTGAGTCGCAAACCACAGCCGTACAACAACTTTGCAATCAAAGCATAGGGGTGAGCAAGGCCAGCAATAACGGCATCCACTTCCTCGCGTGATAAAACAGTGGGGATGCGTGGTTTTTGTTTGACTCGTACTACGTCCTTAACCTGAAAGTCTTTTTGAAGCACATGGCGAAAAAGAAACAGCAGTGCGTTGAATGCTTGATTTTGTGTGGATGATGCAACTTTACGTTCAACAGCCAAATGGGTTAGGAAATTTTTTACATCATCCATGCAAAGCGTGTCGGGTGAGCGGTGATGAACAAAGCCTTGTAGTTTTCTCACCCATCCTCGGTATGAGCTCAAGGTCTTGGGGGAGTAATGCCGTACCATAATCGCATTTTTCAATGCGTCGTATATTTCATTCCAAGCAGACTCTTCAGTCGTTACTTCTTTGTTTGGTGGTGCAGTATCCCTTGGATTTTTTGCTTGAGGTAATTTCAAATAATAGTTCACAGTCAGCCAAGCTTCTCTGCGCGACTCAATGTTTTGATTTTTTTCTATCAATTTGTCATTGAATGCATGCTGACTTTTTTGGTCATTTGGGTTGTGCTGATATTTATGGCAAAAATCAAGATAGAAACGCAACCATTTTTTGTGGCTACGTTGCTGTATTTCTGACAGTCTCTTTTGCTGTAGAATAAGCGTGAATGCGAGGTTAACATGATGAGGGACGGAAAGCATGGCGACAATATACATATATGGATATGATCTTTTCAAGCATGTTATCTAGTTAGGTGCATCTGGGTATAGACAAAAGTATATATGTTCATTAATGTCCGAAGCATGTTATACAGAAAACTATGTAATTTCATTGTTATACGTACATGGAATTTTCGTGAATACTCATAGAATTGAAATATTGTGTCTTGTAACCCTGACTAGCTTTATATGTTTAGCGCTCACGTATTATAATTTTGTGTATTTTGCTGACATTGTTGCTAAGTATAGTAATTACTTAGTAGCAGTGCTTATTGTTCCTGTTACTTCTGCTTTACTCCTTGGTTTCGCATCTTCATTTATATTTAACTCTGTGCGAGATTCAAAAAAACGCATATTATTGTGTACCATTATTCCCTCAGCCTTAACTTTGTTGTTAGTTTCGGCTTTTGTAGTAATACTTCAATGGGGACATCATTAGTGTTTACGTATAACCAGGCCCAGCAAGCAGACCTCCGGCAATTCGCACCTTTTTTGCATGGAGCCGCAAAAAAAGCGCCAATTACCTCCGGCTGTTGTGGGCGGCGTTAGGCCACCAACTTATCCAAAGGAAGGAGAAATAATATGAATATATCGATATTAGAAAATAAAGCTGATACCTTAAATGCAAGAGTTGGAGCAATAACATTCTTCGTTGCTGCTTTTATGACGTTATTGCTATCGCACTTTTCAGAACCCTTAGCACCTCTTCGTTTATTAACACTAGCTGTAGCTGCATTTGCAGCATGGGCATTCTGTGATGAAATGGGTTTAAAAGCTCCACTAAATCGTGGGGGATTTGTTTTTTTTGCTATAGCTATTGCTACAAAAATTCAAATAGTGCTTGGCCTCACGGAACAATTTATTGGTCGTTACTATCTTTTATATAGTGCTTTTTTATTGCTTGCAGTTTTATTTTGGTCTGTCGCATTTCTTCACAGACAACGAACTCTAAAAATAATTGGAGTGGTTGGTGTATTTGCTAGTTTGATACCGATCATCGTAATTATTCTTGGTCATCTAGTGATCGGAATCGGCACGTTTTTTGGCGCTGATGCGTTATTATCCGCAACAAGTGGAGAAACTCTTATTGATTTAGGTTTTGTCACTACTATTGAGCGTACTTTTGGGCTTTGGGCTTACGTTGCAGGTTGGTTATTGTGGAAAGGTCATATCAAATAACATACTCTGAAACTATTGTGTAAAAAGGCAGAAAGCCTAACAAGTAGCTCAAGATTGACTCCGCAAACCAGCGCGTTTTTTGCAAAGAACGCAAAAAAATGCGCCCGTTTGCTTCGCAACTTAGCTAGGCGTTAGCAATAGAGAGAGAACATATGCACCTATATAAATATATGCCGTTTAGAGAGTCTTTTTTTTCTGAGCTAATGTTACGTGCAACACCTCTTCATGCATTAAATGACCCATTTGAAGGCTTATTTAATCGTGAACAGATCAAGGAAATGAAAGTATCAATTTCTAATGTTCACGGACTGACTAACTATGAAGAATCAGATGAGTATAATGAAGAATATGATTTGAATGAAACCATAGTTCATTTACAGCAAGAGTTTAATGATTTAGGAGTATTATCATTTACCGAAGATTATACTAATCCGCTTATGTGGACACACTATGCAAAAGAACATTCTGGAATAGTTATAGAGCTTGATTTTAACCAAGCCCTTTTTACAAATTCTAATAAAACTCATGCTGGAAGAGTCTGTAAATTCGCTCATAATACCTTATTCGGATATACTGAGTTTCCTCAGAAAGTTAGATACAGACGAAAAACTCCTCGTTTCAATAGAGATGATATATTTGTATCTCAAAATAAATATGAATATCAATATAAAAAATTTCAGGAAGCTATTCTTTTAACAAAAGCAAATGATTGGATCTATGAAAAGGAACACCGTAAGCGTCAAAGCAAGCTCATCTACCGCTTGAAAAAAATGTTACCAGTATTCGAATACCTTCGCCAATTTTTATCCTGAAACCAAAATAAAAAGTTAATGTTTGTAACAGTTTGATTTTGCAAGGATATATTAAAAATAGCTACGGCATTTGGGCGATGTAATTT
>JAUZRG010000141.1 GCA_030950585.1 Mariprofundaceae bacterium
TTTAGCAAGCCCTTAATCGAAAGGTCTTTCCTAAACCTGCTTTCCTTCATAGGACACCTCAATCAATTTAATAGTCTGCGAAAGACTCTTTTTGGAAACGTTACAAGTAAAGGGATTTATAGGCTAGCGGGAAGTGCTGGATGAAACACACCATGCATTTGATAAATCCCCCTCGATCCCCTTTTTTAAAGTGAGAGGCGTTTCTTGCATGATCGTGCAGCCCTGAATCGACGTTGGTTTTATCAAGGCTTAACCCTTGTCTAGCTTGCTAAGCTTGACGTGCGAAGGTGTGAACCCAAACCAAATCATCTTCATTCCATATCATGTTTTTATGCATTTTAAGAATCAACGCTTTGTACATTGCTAATGCAGGATAACCTTCGGCTTGTGCATCAAGGTCAGTCATATCACCCAGACGTTGTTGTTTAAGCTCTGTGACCACAAAAGTGATGCCTTCTAACTCAAAGGTTTCATCGGGATACGCATACACACCATCACGGCGTTGTTGTGTTTTTTTGTCGGCAAGCACAGCCGCAACCAATTTAGGATGCGTGACCAAACGAGAAATATCACAGGTTTTTTCAGGAAATGAAGACATGAATGTTAAGACCTTTTATCAAATTTAAACCCTTGAGCTTAAACAAGACCCAAGAAGATTTGTTTTGTAGCGACCAAGGCTACGATATAAAAAAGCATGCATAAAGAAAGAGCCGCAGCCCAACGCTGAGAAGTACGCACGCGCTTACTGGAAAAACAAAAGAAGCCTGCACCGATATAGATGACAATCGCCAGTAGCTTCACGGCAAACCAATCATCTTCCCAAGGTGTGAGCTCAAAGCGTATGGCCAAGATTAACCCACTCACCAAAACGCTCGTATCCACCACATCAGGTAGCCCACGCTTAAGCCAACGGTAAGGAATGACCTTGCCTTGCCAGATATACGACACACGCCAAATGAAAATGCACATGAGCATGCCAACTAGGGTGAGGTGTAAGGGTAAAAGCCAGTGTAGCATTGGGTTGTGGTGCTCCTTTGCATCGTTGTTCTTGAGACGCGCTCAAGTATAATAGATTTTGATGTGGTTCATCTAATTTTTGTGTGTGAGGTGGTTTAAGTGATGACGCATATTGAGTGAAAATATCCTGACTTTTAGAATCTCTTAAATGATCAACTTGGTATGAAACAACAGACAAAAAAGGAAAACACGATCGCTTTCGATTCATTAACCAAGTCTCATTGAATGCATCAAACCCTGACTGCAAAGTGAATTTCCTAGAATGCTGGGAAACCAGCCTGAAAGGAAAAGTGCAACATTTTAGCTGGGTAACAAATTTTTCATTAAGCTTTACAAATGTATATCAAATCATGCGAGGAGGTCGCGCACGCTGGAAAATTGAAAATGAAACGTTCAACACACTGAAGAATCAAGGATACCACTTTGAACACAATTTTGGTCATGGCAAAAAACACCTTGCAACCGTCATGGCACACATCATGCTTTTAGCTTTTCTGATTGATCAAGTTCAGGCTTTATCTTGTGAGATGTTTCAACAAGCTGTGGTTGAAAGCAAAAGTAAAATACGATTTTGGTTTAGTGTACGGGCAGTCTTTACAGAAATGTACGTTGAATCATGGGAAGACATGTATCGTGCTTTTATCTATGGGCGACAAGCACCAAAGCTTACCCCAAACACCTCTTAGAAAAAGGGTTGTGGAAGGAGTGGTATCCTTAACTTTGGTGTGTTGAACGTTTGAAAAATTGAGTCA
>JAUZRG010000142.1 GCA_030950585.1 Mariprofundaceae bacterium
GAGCTATGGTTGTGTGGCTTGTCATCAAGGCGCAAATGTGGGTGGTAATTTGTTTCAGAAAATGGGTGTTTTTAAAAGTTACTTTGACCCTTATGCAGCGGAAGAAAGTGACCTAGGACGTTTTTCTATCACAGGTAAAGAGGCTGATAAATATGTGTTTAAAGTGCCATCATTGCGTTTAGTGGTGCTGACAGCACCTTATTTTCATAATGGTGGTGTGAAAACATTGCACAAAGCCATCAAAATTATGGGTTATTATCAACT
This sequence comes from Mariprofundaceae bacterium, assembly GCA_030950585.1. Classification (GTDB taxonomy): domain Bacteria; phylum Pseudomonadota; class Zetaproteobacteria; order Mariprofundales; family Mariprofundaceae; genus JAUZRG01. The sequence continues at coordinate 265 of JAUZRG010000142.1, forward strand.
GGGTATTCACATTCCTGATGATGATGTGAAATTAATCATTGAATTCCTTCAGACACTCGTTGGAAAACGCTATGAATAAGTGTTATCAACCGTATAAGAAAATAGAAATATCGAATTATTTTCAGAGCTTAGCCGCACTGGTGTTTTTTGTGATTATCGGTTGGGTCTTTGTGCACTCACACCATGTCGATTTAACAAAGTACGCACGAATGGCACTTTTATTACAAAACTTGAGTCGTGAAGATGTGATTTTTCAACAAAGAATTTTATCAATTGAAGCGCATCATATCCATCATTATGATCATTTAGCGAAAAGCCAAAAAGAAATAGACCACTTGATCAAAAATCTTCAAGACTTAGATCAAAAAAATAATATTAAGGCTCATTTAAAAGTGTATCAAACCTTGGTCAATACACGCAATGCATTAAGTAATCATTTTCTTTCTAGTTATGCTGTGATGCGAAACTCGATGTTGTCGTTACCGAAATCACTTCAAATGATGGAAAGTGATTTAAGTTCTTTGCAGTTTTATCAAATTGATCGTTTAGTGCATACCGCTTTTCGTTTTCATAACTTGCATCATAGCGCGGCCTATCAAAAGGTGATGAAGCTATCCCAAAGCCTCGCTTTAGAATCATGGGCAAGGCAAGAAAAAGTGATTTATTTATTTCAACATGTGCATTTATTTGCTGAGAAAAGTCAAAAAGTTCGAGAGACCTCAAAGAAGATAGCCAATTTATCAGGTGCCGCTGATATTCGTCATATGCAGAAGATCGTACAGCAAGAGTGTCATCGTTTGGAGCGTTTGGTTAACCGAGACAATACCATTTTATATATAAGCTGTGTGTTTTTATTATTGATTATTGTATGCGCTTTTTTGAAGTTACAGCGAACCGCTAGCTATCTAAGAAAAACAATTGGAAATTTAGATTTTCAACAAAGAGCACTGGATCAACATGCGATTGTGTCCATTGCCAATGCCAGTGGTCAGATTATTTATGCGAATGAGCAGTTTATAGAGAATAGTCAGTATTCAAAAGAAGATTTGTTGGGGCAACAGCATCGTATTGTGAAATCTGGCTATCACTCAGATGATTTTTTTAAGAAGTTATGGGGAACGATTTCATCAGGCAAAACATGGCAAGGTGAGATGTGTAACAAACGCAAAGATGGTACGTTGTTTTGGGTGCAAACCACCATTGTGCCATTTATGACAGAGGACAATAAGCCACATCGCTATATTTCGATTCGGACTAATATATCGAAAAACAAGGCGATGGAAGCTGAGTTAAAAGCACACCATTCTGAGTTAGAAGAACAGGTTCGTCAACGAACATTATCTTTGCAAAGCACGGTGCAGCAATTGCAACAAGAGGTTCGCACGCGTAAATCAGCC
>JAUZRG010000143.1 GCA_030950585.1 Mariprofundaceae bacterium
AGATTCGCAGGAAAGCAGAAAACCTTGTCAATTGGCGTTTATCCCTCTGTGAGCTTGAAGCAAGCCAGAACAGCACGAGACGAAGCAAAAGAGCTATTGCGTCAAAATATGGCACTGGGCTCGAGTCATTCCACTGAGGTAATTTGAATCATACTTTTCCAACTGATACTTGAATTTTTAAGTGATTCTAAAAGTCAGGATGTTTTCAAGAGACAATACCTCCTTAATAACTCCCATCGCGACTGCTGGAACTTTGCCTGTTGTCCAATGAACACGCGTAAAATGATGAATCATTTGATATACATCCAAAGTTCGTTGCAACGCAGCTATATTTTTTGCATAGGTATTCGTTCTCCTTTTAAAAGCACTGTTTCTACGACGTAAGGCAGCATTTTGTGCTTCAAGACGGTTAGCTTTGGATGTCTGATGATTGAAGGTTTTGGACAGTGTCAGGATGTTCTCGTTTAGGAGCCTCATATTTGGATCGCTTACGGCCTGGTTTGGATTTCTGAGAACCTTTGTTTTTGAGCCTCAGTTTGACACCCTCAGGTAAAGTTTTAGGTGGCCTTCCCCAGGGCAATCGCATTAAAAGATCAAATTTCCCTTAGTAATTATCGTTTGTGTATTATTCGTGAATGACCAACATAAGAACGAATCCTAAACCAGTAATTCTTGATTATTTTTCAGAGGTTCCTGACCCTCGAATTGATCGTCGTAAGCTACATAGTCTGGAAGATATATTTTTCATAACGCTGTGTGCTGTCATTTGTGGAGCTAATGATTGGGTGTCCATCGTGTCTTTTGGTCGTGCTAAGGAAGAGTGGTTCAAAGAGGTCTTTGGACTTGAGAATGGGATTCCATCGCACGATACATTTGGTAATGTTTTTAACGTGATAGACACCGAAATATTCGCCACTTGCTTTAGTCAGTGGGCATCAGATCTTATTTCTCATAAGGGTGGAGATATTATCAGTCTTGATGGAAAATGCCTTCGTGGAAGTCTTGATTTAGCCTCAGGCAAGTCGGCTATTTATATGGTAAGTGCATGGGCATCTAAAAATGAACTGGTACTCGGGCAACAACGGGTTGATGAAAAATCGAATGAAATTACTGCTATTCCGAAGCTATTATCTCAGCTGGAAATTAGTGGATCTGTAATC
>JAUZRG010000144.1 GCA_030950585.1 Mariprofundaceae bacterium
CCAACAACGGCAACAGAAAAAGCAGCGGCAGAAAAGATACTTTTTTTCATTAATTCCTCCACAGAATTGGTAAAAAGGGTTTGTCGCAAATTACTAGGTAATCGGTGACGACATGGCGAAACATGTGTGATGCAGGTCACAAGGTCAAACTTTAAAAAAACATTGTGTGTCATTTTGACACATGCGATGGTGGGATCTCTATCTAATATATAGTGATTCACATGTCGTGGTGTTCTCGCTTTTTGAAAGTAGGGCTTTTTTTCATTCTTTCAGTGTAGGTTTCTCGCTTATTTTTGATCAGTGGATTTTTTATCTCTTTGGGAGTTGTTATGTGTATCATCAATCCGCGTGTGGATTTTGCTTTCAAAAAGCTTTTTGGTAGCGAAGAAAACAAAGATTTATTGATTTCTTTGATCAATGCCATTGTGACAGAGGTCGATCAAGTCGTCGATTTGGAATTGCGTAACCCTTATAACGTCGCAGATTATTTGGCAGATAAAATGTCTATTTTAGATATCAAAGCCTGCGATGCTAAAGGACGTTGGTTCAATGTGGAAATGCAAATTGGCCAAGATTTGGATTTTGATAAACGCGCCATGTATTACTGGTCAAAGTTAGTCACCGATCAGCTCAGTGAAGGCATGATGTTTCGGGAACTGAAAAAGACGATTAGTATTAATATCTTAGATTTCAATGTGGTGCCGAATCGTGAAGAATTTCACAACCGTTATCGCATCATGAATGTGGCCACAGGCCAAGACGATCAATTGCACGATGTGTTTGAATTGCATTATGTGGAGTTGCGTAAGTTCAAGAAAAGCTATGATGAGGTGGTCACCGCCCTAGATCGTTGGAGCACCTTTTTGACACGCGCCCACGAAATCAAACGTGAGCATATTCCCCAGCAACTTCAACAAGATCAAATCATCAAGGCGATTTCTTCTGTGGATCGCATGTTTGATGAAGACGAACGCAGTATTTATGGTGTCCGCATGCAAGCCTTGGCTGATGTTGCCAGTAAAATTGCCTCAGCAAAAGAAGAAGGAATGCAGAAAGGTATGCACAAAGGCATGCAGAAAGGCATGCGAAAAGGACGTGAAGAAGGACGTGATTCAGCGGTTGCTTCAATGGTGCAAAAAGCTTTTCAATCGGGTCTGAATCACGAGGTGATCGCTGAGATGTTTGATTTACCGCTTGATCAGGTGAAGGCTTATCTGTCTAGTTGATCAACAAGAAATATTGGTGGTTTAGGCTGAGTTACTGGGCGTAGAGACAAGGCATGCCTTGTCTCTACGGAGATTGCACATTTGATTCTCTCGTTCCCACCGCTCCTGTGTGTAGGTTTCTTGCATGTTTTTTATTTCTTTGGGAGTTGTTATGTGTATCATTAA
>JAUZRG010000145.1 GCA_030950585.1 Mariprofundaceae bacterium
TATCCTTAACTTTGGTGTGTTGAACGTTTGAAAAATTGAGTCACATGATTTGCCTGAACTGAAGGCAAAGGCTTTGCGCTGCCCCAAGCTGAAAAAAACGTTATTCTTGGCATAGGAAAGTCGATAGCGGGAGGAGCTGGGATTTACATACTATTTTTGTAAAAATATTTAGCTTTGCACTTTTCTTGAAATAGAGCAATAACAGTCCTCATGAAGTCAATGACATCCTTTTTAATCTCTTTTAGCTCAGATGTAACTAAATCTCTTCCACACTCTCTAAAAGAGACATTACCATGAGCTAAATTATTTCTTTTATTTTTAACAATCACTAACTTTTTTCCTTTTTCAGTGTTCAGTGTTATACCATAACGCTTCATGCAGTCCTTAACTTTTTTAGAATCTAGGTTTCCTGACATATTAGCACCTTTCAGTGAGCTTGGAACTGATAGGTTTTCTTCTTTTATGTTTTCAATTATGCTATAAAAGTATTCTAATTTTTTCACGTTATTGGGATTTTTCTCAAAATATCTTTTTTCGCATTCAATCCATAATTTTCTAACTTCAGGAATTGAATCTTTATATTTTAAATTTGAATTGTTTATTTGTTCCGATAAATGATGCAAAGCTTCTTTAAACGATGATTCGACTAAATTATACAACAATAGAAACATGTTAGCTTTTAGTATTGGGTATATATCTTTATCAATTTTTTCGTTAAGAGCTTCCTTTCCAAAGTTTAATAATGGCTTTTTATCAATAACCGTGCTTATAAAATCATGATAAAGTTCAACTTCTGAAACTCTTTTTTCAAATTCAATAACTATAGATTTCATACTTAATTGCTCCCAAGAAGCTTGTCTCGTACAAAATTTATTCTTCTTTCAAGGTTCTTCTTATTGTTAGCTGCATCAGAGCGTGTAACCGTTTTAAATTCTTGAGAATCTAACCAATCAATGGAATGAATTTTTAAACTTTCATTGTTATCAAGTGCATTGGAAACACCAATTGAAATGGCTTCAAAGCGTACTCTGGGAGTAGATTTTGCAGTCATCGTTTTTCTAAATCCACTTGGGAAATACACGCTCACAAAATGAGTCATTCGATTAAATTTAGCCCTCATTTCAAGTTTCATTGTACAATCAAATTTCTCATTCATATTTTTCATATACGCATCTAAAAATGGAGATACTGTTCCTTTATATTTTTTAAGAGAATGTGAATATGCAAAAAATCGCAAAATACGCTCAGTACCTTCAGACCTCATACCGATAGAGTTGGTGATAGGGCATATTTTTTTGAAGATAGGATCTTCTGAGCATTCATTCAAGAAATCATAAAATGGACCTGCCATTGCTCCCTTGCGAATTTCAGCAGGTTTTAGTTCATCACTTCCTGTATTTAAACGCTCAAACAAATCAAATCTAGCGATTCCATTTGTTTTTTCACTTAGATAAATAGCTCTTAACCCCTTATTTAATATTCGTCTTCTTCTATGTTTAGGCAAGTCTGAAAAAACACTTTTATTTAAAGCTGTTAATTTTTTTAAACCACTTAACTTTAGATCTCCCCTAATATATTCAGCCATAGTTCGGATTCTCTGTGATCCATCTACAATCTCCATTTTACCATTTACATCAGCAAAAAAGAAATATGGAATCGGAACACCTAAAATGATGGATTCTATAAACTTTGACCTTCTATCTTGAGACCATACAAATTCACGTTGATAATCTGGTATATATATCACATTCTCTAAGGAGTCTTCATCACATTCATCATCTAAACTATTCTCATATTTTGAAACAATGACCTCAATTGGATATTCTAAGGTGTCGTAATCATAAGTTTTGATTTCAATTTCAATTTGATTCTCAATCGCTTCAATATCTATTGTGGAGCTCATGCATTCACCTCATTTTCATAATGAATAATTTCATTGATTATCATAGCCCCAACTTTAGGGGGGACAGCATTTGCAATCATTAGATGTAATTGACCGCGTTTTTTTACTTCATTAAACTTAAAAAAATCTGGAAAACCTTGGATTCTTGACGCTTCATGGGGTGTTAATGTTCTTCTTCTCAGTGGGTGTACAAATCGTCCTTGTCCCATAGTACTAAAGCCTCTTGTGATTGTGGTGGAGGCATCATCCCACTTTAACCTTCCGTATGAAGTAGGGTATGTATGATTCTTTTTTTTATGGCAATCTGGTCTCATGTGATTTGGTAGATCATGCATATTATTTTCAAATAAGTAGTTTATTCTTTCCATATGTTTTGTTACGGAAGGCGTATGAAAGATGTTATCAGATGACTTTGATTCATCAATTATATCTTCTATAACATCGGATAACACATATCTTTTTTGATATTTAGTAAAGTCAAAGGTTACTTCATTTAAAGAAGCGATTTGCACATGACGAATTCTTTTTTGAGCAACGCCATATTTAGCTATTTTGACAGTTAAATTTTGAACTTTGTATCCAAGATTTTCCAGAATAACTTTACTTTCATCTAAGATATTATCTTTATCATGTTTGATATTGAGTACATTTTCAATAATAACATACTTTGGCTTACAGATTTCCACAAATCTAATTACTTTTAAATATAACTTGTTTCTTGGGTCATTTGATCTTGTATGATTATTCAATCTTGAATGACCTTGACATGGAGGGCCTGCTAATACCAAGTTGATATTAGAGAAGTTTTCTTTAAGCTTTTGTTCACTCTCCCCTAACTTATCTTCAGGGTATCCGCATATAAGATCTTCTACATCTCCAATATACATTTCTTCCAAACAATCTTTGAAATTATCTTTATAAATTTTTGAGGAGTATTCATTGTTTTCTACAGCTAATTTAACTTTACAACTAATCTCATTAGTATAAAAACCTTCTAAAGCTCCGAGAGTTAAACCACCACATCCCGAAAACAAGTCAACAATATGCACTTGTTTTTGATGTTTCATGTAATTTCGAGTTTTATTAGATTTTAACCATTCTAAGTCACATAAAACATCATTCATATATACTTTAACTGGTCCATTTTTATTTAAAAGACCTTTCCCTATAAAAAATTAGCTTGTTCATAAATAAAATTTACCTACATAACTTTTCAGTAGTTGAAGCAAGTTAAAAAATCAATTCATTGGGTTGATTGCCTCATCCTCTTCATCATCATAACTCTCAGCTTCCACATAAATGCTTCTGGGGTAAAGCGGGCCAATATCGACCATTTGCCATTGTTCCCCACGTTGGGCAAGTTGCACATTAAGCACATCACCTGCGTATAAAAGGTCAACGATGAATTGGTCGACAATCACTGGGCCGATTTGTTTCTCTTCATCGTCAAAAGACCACCATAGTTTTTGGCCTTGAATACGCTTTAAGCGTGCATGACCTTCAACAAACTGACTGATAGGCAGAGCTTGATCTTGTCGTGATAAATTGCTGCCCCAGCGCACAAAGTGCAATAATAGTTGGGAGGCTTTAATCACGCGCATGGCTTCAGGTTTCATTTCCATGATGGTGGAAATGAAATCTTGGTATAAGTGTTGATCAATGACATTTTGTTGATGAAAGTCTTTGCATAAGTCTTCTACCTCACGGCAGAAATCTTGCATCATCTCGTTTTCACAACTCATCCTTGGCAAGTACCAGCCAATAAATTCACGAAGATGTGAGGCTTCAAGGTTTGTGCTATCTAAGCCGCCTAAGCTCCATGATGGTGTCTCTTCATCATCCATTTTCTCACGAAAGACCTCTTCAAGCTCTTGCTCCCATTCAGCAGCATCTTCTTTTTCATCATTGAAGTTGAATTCTGTGTCGTCTTGATCGTGGTAAAGATCAGAGAAATATAAGAGGTAATGACCCAGTGCTTGCATGCATTGTTCAGCTGAGTTTCCCTCTTGATTTGATATGCGCCACTTTCTTTCAAGAAAACGTTCAATGGCATCTTGTAATAACATGTTGTGCAGATCCTCTTGTTCAAAAAGAGGGCAATGATTATCGTTCTTCGCCTATCGGTAAAGATTGGAGCTGCTTTTCAGTCAATTTGAAGTCGCTTTGTTTTCTTTTCTGGAGCTTCTGGATATCGATGTTTTGATAAGTGATGTTTGATATAGGGTGTGTTGTTGGCATATTTTGATGACTACGTCAGCTCATTTATGGAAAAGAATTGTTTCGTAAGTAGCTTATTTATATATAAAAAAAGGATGTTTAACATGCATATTAATGCAACCTCGATTCGTGCAGGTATGATTTTAGAAATGAATGGTGACTTGTGGCGCGTCGCTAAAACACAACACGTCACACCCGGTAAAGGTGTGGCTTGTATGCAAGTTGAGATGCGTAAAGTGGAAGGTAATACCAAAACAAATAAGCGTTTTAACTCCACTGAGAAAGTCGATCGCGTCACCTTAACCCAAAGAAAGATGCAATATTTGTATGAAGCTGACGGTGAATATCACTTCATGGATTTGGAAAATTATGACCAAATCAGCTTGGGCGAAGACTTTATGACAGAAGCCAAAGCGTATTTATTACCTGAAATGGAAGTCGTCGTTGAAATGCATGATGAACGTCCTTTGAACGTACAACTTCCTAAAATTGTGGTGCTTAATGTGGTGGAATGTGATGCCAGCATTAAAGGTCAATCAGCGACGGGTTCGTATAAGCCTGCGATCTTAGAAACAGGTGCAACCATCAACGTGCCACCTTATTTGGAATCAGGTACAAAGATTAAAGTGAATACTGAAACTAAAGAATATGTTGAACGTGCTTAATTAAGATATTGAAGAGAGGCATATCGTCAACAAAAGATGGTATGCCTTATTTTGGAGGGTGAAGTATGTCGATACCAGTGATGATAAATCGTTTGTTATGGGTTGCAATGCTTAGTTTGGTGGCATGTGCCAACAATCAGGTGGATGATTTGTTAAGTGTTTCCACACAGACCACGAACACAGTAGATGCAGTTGCACCAAGCCAACCAACGAGTCTCTCTCCAGAGATGGAGCAAGTCTTACGTGAACATGCACGACTGCGTGCAAAAGTGGGCGTTGAGCCTTTGCAATGGTCCAAGCCTTTGGCTGCATATGCCCAAGCATGGGCTGATCAACTTGCACGGAAAGGTTGTGCTTTTAAGCATCGGCCACGTTCAGGCGCATGGGCGCAACAGCATGGTGAAAATATTTTCTCTGGCACCCAAGGCTATTACACACCTGAGTCTGGGGTGAAAAGTTGGGCTGATGAAAAATCCCTTTATAATCATGGCCCTTTTGGCCAAATCACGCAAGGCGGTGTGGTTGGACATTATACCCAAATAGTCTGGGAAAACAGCAAACGATTGGGTTGTGGTGTGTCGCAGTGTGGTGGAAATATGATCATGGTGTGTAATTATGAACCCGCAGGTAATGTGATTGGGCGAATGCCTTATTAAGTTTTTGATGCGTTTCATTGTGAAGATATTTATGCTGATGTTGGTGCTGCTTTGTGGCTCAGCCAGCGTCCAAGCTCAAACGTGGCAGGCTTTATTGCCTGAGTTGTTTGCCAAACATGCCGATTTAAAGGTGGCATCTTGGCAAGCACGTTATGCCAATAATGCGCGTGAACAAATGTTGGCTGTTTATGATACACAATTTCAAGCCAGTATGGGCATAAGCCATGAAACGACGGTGGCTGCCAGTGCTTTTTCTGCCAGTACCACTGATGCGATGCAAGTCATGTCGCAAGGTAGTCGTTTATTAAGCAATGGTGATCAACTGTCGGTCAATATGGTTTTAAATCGACGCACGCAAGATGTGCTGTTTAATCAATTTGACCCTGCCTATAGCTCACAACTCAATTTTAAATACCGTCACCCCTTATTACGTGGTGCCAACAATCAAGCCCTAAAACAAAATTTACAGGCTTCGCAACTGGATGAGACTTTGGTTCGTTGGCAATTGGCGATGATTCGTCAGGCCTTGGCTGGTCAGCTTTTGGGTTTAGCTTATCAGCAACGGCAAATTCATATTAAAGTGAAGCTTGCCCATGCTGCGGTACAACGTAGTCAGCGTTTGTTATCGTATCAACGCAAGCGAGAAGTCTTTGGTTTGATTGAAAGCAGTGAGCGTCTGCAAACAGCAGCTTTATTGCGTTTGCGTCAACGGGAAGAAGCGCAAGCCAAAGCGGATTTATTCCTTGTTGAAGGCAAGGTGAATCGTTTGTTGCAGCGTCCATTGGATCAAGCTTTGTTGTTCACATGGCCAGATAAAGGCATGACTGAGATACCAAGCTTAAGCCAAAGCACTCAATTGGCTTTGCGCCAACGGCCTGTTTTCCAAATGGATAATATCCGTCTTGATGCCTTGGAAGCGCGCAGCCTTGCTGTTGCAGAAAGTGAAAAAATACAATTAGATGTGATCACTGAACTTGGCACACGCGCGTTGTCTTCATCACCGTTGCACAGTGCTTTATCCATTGCAGACCCTCGAAAACATTATGTTTATGTGGGCTTAGAATTTTCGGATTCTGTCCAAAAAACAGCCGCACATGCACAGTTGCGCCAGTTATCTTTACAGCAGCATGAAGTGCATTTGTTGCGTGTGCAGCGTGTGCAGCAGTTAAAAGACCAATTGGCAGATGTGTTATTGCAAATAAAAGCCGCTAAGTTGATTCATGCATCCATGCAAGCCAGTGAAAAAGCTGAAAAACGCAAGTTTTATGCGGAAAGTGAGCGTTATCGCCAAGGTCGATCCACCACGGCGGTGTTGATCCAGTTTGAAGATAGTTTGCGTCAAGCCCAGCTTGTGAGTTCATTGCAACACATTCAACGTCAGTTTCTGGCCAGTCAATTGCAATGGTTGCAAGGCAGTTTAATGGCGAGTTATGAACAAGGTCTGCGCCCATGATTACACCTTTTATTCGTTTTTTTATCCAGCGTGGTTTGCTGGTCAACATGATGTCTGTGTTGCTGTTATTGGGTGGTATCTATGCGGCACTGCATATTCAACGAGAAGCGTTTCCAAGTATTAACTTTGATCAAGTGGTGATCACAGCGGCCTATCCTGGTGCCTCGCCTGAGGAAGTGGCTAAACTGGTGCTGACACCCATTGAGCGACAACTCAAAAGCGTGGAGGGTATCAATAATATTCATTCCGTGGCCTATGCGGGTTCGATGCAAATGAATTTGGAAATTGACCCTGATTATCAAGATCGAACCCGTTTTGTCTCGGATGTAGAGCAGGCCATCAACCGTGCTGCTTTGCCCAAAGACTTAGCCACTGATCCTCTTGTGGTGGAAATTAAATCGGATCAAGTGCCTGTGCTATCGTTCACGGTTTTTTCTAAGAAAGAAATGGATGATTTATCGTTCAAACGTCTTTTAGATCAAATCGAAGATGATTTGTTGGAGCTTGAAGGTGTGGCACGCGTGTTGGTGCAAGGCACCCGCAAAGAAGAAATACGTATTACCTTAGATCCTCAGAAAATGCATCAATACCGTATTTCCACCCAAGATGTGATGCAGCTGATCTTAGGCTGGAACGTCAATGCGCCCGGTGGTGAAATTCAGACAGCCCAAGGCAGTAAAAGCATTCGCATTGCAGGTGAATTTTCTTCGGCTCAAGATGCGGCGCAATTGGTGTTGCGTGCCAATGATCGTGGTGATGTGGTGTATTTATCGGATGTGGCCACGGTACAGCATACTTTAGAGCGACCGCGACGTTATGTGGATTCACAAGGCAAAACAGCCATCAATGTGATTGTGCAAAAGAAAGGTCGTGAAGATATTATCAGTTTGGTGGATCGGGTTCGTGATTATTTGGATACGATACCCCAACAATATGGTGCACATTTAGAGGTGCATCGTTTTCAAGATATGTCCAATATCACCCGCTTGCGCTTGGGGGTGTTGACCAGCAATGGTCTGATTGGTTTGGTTTTTGTATTTGTCATTTTACTGTTGTTTTTACGGCCTGCGGTGGCATTGACCACAGCGTGGGGGTTGCCGATTATTTTCTTTTCGGGTTTATTGGTGATCTTTTTCTGGGGTGAGACCCTGAATTTATTGGCCATGTTTGGTTTTATTATTGTGCTGGGCTTGATGGTTGATGATGCCATCATTATTGGTGAAAATATTACCTATCACATGGAAAAAGGTTTGGGAGCAAGCGAGGCAGCCATTGTGGGCACAGTGGAAATGGTCGGACCTGTGACGGCAACGGTGTTGACCACCATGATTGCCTTTTTACCGTTGATGTTTATGGATGGCATTATTGGCAAGTTCGTGGCCGTCATTCCTTTTGTGGTGATTGTGCTCTTGGCTTTTTCATGGTTGGAATCTATTTTTATTTTGCCCAATCACATTGTCGATGTGGTGCATGAAAAATATCGCTCAAAGCAACCTGCTTTGGTGCGGGTACTCACAAAAACGTATCAGTTTGTGTTGGAAAAGGCTTTAAAACTGCGTTATCTGACTGTCTTGATAACCCTGCTGGTTTTTATCGCTAGCCTTGGTTTGGCCTCGCAAATGAAATTCACTCTTTTTCCTGGTGGGGCAGAAGATGCGTTTTATATACAAGTCAGCACGCCAGAAGGCACAAGCTTGCTTGAGACCCGCCAATATTTGCGCCAATTGGATACAGAGGTGCGCCAACGTATTCCAGCTGAGTTATTGGAAACAACCACCAGTGTGGTCGGTGAAAACAGTGCGGACCAGCGTGATAATTTAAAATTACGTGGTGATCGCTATGGTTTCCTTCGGGTTATCTTGGTGCCTTTTAATACCAGAAGCACGAATGTGGCTTCTGTGCTTGAAGGCTTAGAAAAGGATCTTCCGACCTTGTTTCCAGCCTTGAAACTTGATTTTAAAATTCAAAAAGGTGGCCCACCCGTTGGTCGTGCTTTTGAAGCACATATTAGTGGTGCCAGCCAAGCCAATCGAGAAGAAACAGCCAAGCAGCTCATACAATACTTGCAAGGCATATCAGGCGTGTATTCCATTGAAAGTGGTTTGGATGCAGGCAACGAAGAGATTCATGTGGTCTTGGATCGTGCTAAAGCCGCTTATGCAGGCATTGACTTGGCCACCGTTGCTACCCATATCAAAGTCGCCTTTGATGGTTTAGTGGTGTCTACTTTGCGTAAAGGCACCCAAGAGATTGATATTAGCTTGCGTTACCCTGAAATATCTCAAAAGAAGATTGAAACACTTCAGCAATTGTTGATACCCAACAAGCAAGGTGGTTTGGTGGCTCTGCATCATGTGGCTCACTTTGAATCAAGCCAAGGTGTGGGAAGTGTGCGTCATAAAAATGGTGCACAATTGCTGATTGTCTCTGCCCAAGTGGATGAAAATATTATTACCTCGAAGGCTTTAAATGATCAGGTGAAAAAAGATCAAGCTATCTGGCAAAATCATGATGCTTTGCGTATTCACTTTGGTGGCGAAGAAGAGCGTTCAGAAGAATCCGTGCGCAGTTTGATGTTTAGTTTTCTATTTGCTTTGGTGGGCATCTTTATGGTGCTGGCGATTCAATTTAACCGCTTGAGTTATCCTTTGTTGGTGATGTTCTCCATTCCCTTTGGTGTGATCGGTATTGTGGTTGGTTTTTATTTGCACGGTCATGCATTGTCGTTTATGGCTTTGATGGGGCTTGTGGCTTTGTCGGGGGTTGTGGTCAACAATGCCTTGGTGATGGCCGTTTTTATTCAACGCTTATTGGCCGAAGGTGAGGCATGGCGTGATGCCATTATCCAAGGTGCGGTACGTCGTTTTCGTGCCGTTTTACTAACCACCTTAACCACCGTATTGGGCTTGTTGCCCACAGCTTATGGGTGGGGTGGGTTAGATCCATTTGTGGCTCCAATGGCCTTGGCTTTGAGTTGGGGATTGATTTTTTCCACCTTTATTACCTTATTCACCATTCCTGCTATGCTCGGCATTAGTTTGGATGTGAAGCACTTATGCCAAGCTGTGTTTCAGGGGCGGTGGTTAGGGCTTAAAATCATCGTTTTTATCAGTGTGAGTGTGTTGCTTATTGCGTGGGCATTGGCATGGACACCCATCTTGTTAAAAACGCCTGTTCCTGTGCAGGCATGGGTGCATACCTTTTCTTGGGCTTTTAATATAGTGATGCCTGTCTTGAGTTTATTCACCCTTATTTTCCTTTATCCAAGATCAGTAAAGTTAGTCAATAAACCTGAAAGAGAAGCAACATTGTGATGAGAAAAAGTATATTCGTACAATCCGTTTTTATAAGTTATGCCGTTGAAGACCAGCGTTTATTATCACCGCTGTGTCGGGACTTGGATTTACTGGGTGTTCAGGGCTGGCACGATCACTACCTTGAAGATGAGCAAGGTTGGTGGGACAAAACACTAGAAAAAATCCAGCAAAGTGATGCTTTTCTAATGCTCATTTCTGTGGATGGTTTAAATTCGATGTGTTGCCAGCGTGAATATCAATATGCCTTGGCTTTAAAAAAACCATTGTTGGCTTTACAGGTCACGGCAGGCATAGAGTCATCGTTGCTATCTGCAACAAGGTCAAGTGTACAGATGGTGCCTTTTTTTCAAAACACAAGAGAAGAGATGGCCTTGTTTGCGCGCTACTTATATGGCTTAACTATGCCAAAACGAAAGCCTTTATCAGCGGTAAGTCCTTTGTCTCATGTGATGGAACTGCATACGCAATTGTTAACGTCAAAACAAATGAATGCAGGCCAGCAAATGTTCTTTTTTTCTCAGATCAAGAAAGCCTTGAATGATAAAGATAGCAAGGCAGCGATGTTATTATTGCAACGCTTTCGTCAACGCCCAAGCTTGCTGTATAGCACGGTGGTGGAAGTGGATGCGCTATTGGAGCAACTTGATCAGAAAGAAAGTGTATCTCAAGACATAAACATCATTGTTTGTGAAGATGATATCACGCAGAATTTTACTTCTAATCGAAGTGCAGGTGAGCAAAAGTATTTTGATCATATTTCTTTTGTTTGGATGCCTTCAGATCAGTTTGAGATGGGTAGCCCTGATTCTGAATTGGGTCGTCAAGACGATGAAGAGCAACATGATGTGCAGATTGAAAAAGGTTTTTGGATGGGGCAGCACGCGGTGACGTTTGAGCAATATGATCTTTTCTGTGAAGATACCCAACGCCAAAAAACCAATGATCAAGGTTGGGGTCGGCGCAAATTTCCTGTGATTTCCGTGAGTTGGTTTGATGCGGTGGCTTATGCCAGTTGGTTAAGTGAAAAATCAGGTCGTTGTTATCGTCTACCCTCAGAAGCCGAATGGGAATATGGGGCAAGAGCAGGCACGACAACCGCTTTTTCAACAGGTACTAATATCAATATCACGCAAGCCCATTATGTGGATGATCGTTGCCCGAAAACCAAAGAAGTGGGGTCTTTTGAGCATAATCCTTGGGGCTTATATGATATGCACGGCAATGTATGGGAGTGGACAGGCTCAATTTATCAAGAGAATTATGAAGGTGAAGAGTTAGAGAGCCACAGCGGTAATTGCAATGACGAAGAGCACACCGTACGCGGGGGGTCTTGGGTTAATTATTCCAGGCGTTTACGCTCAGCGATGCGGCGTAGTTATACCGCATCGTTGCGTTATAGTTATTTGGGTTTTCGCATTTCATTGCATGAAGAAGATTGAGCGTGGGGTTAGAGAAGGGTGGAAGATCGAGCCTATCGTTGCGCTTAGTCGCTGTGTAAAAAAACACCCATTTGTCAGCACTTCCCGCTAGCCTATAAATCCCTTTACTTGTAACGTTTCCAAAAAGAGTCTTTCGCAGACTATTAAATTGATTGAGGTGTCCTATGAAGGAAAGCAGGTTTAGGAAAGACCTTTCGATTAAGGGCTTGCTAAAAACGTGTCGCAATATT
>JAUZRG010000146.1 GCA_030950585.1 Mariprofundaceae bacterium
GCCAGATCATTAAAAACTTATTGACATCAGCCACTTACCATGATCAAATACCACTTTTAAATACAGGTGGAAATAAAAGTGAGTCCAAGTATAGTCGAGCATTTTTCAAGTTTACAAGATCACAGAATAGAAAGACATAAAAAACATCAGCTCATTGATATTGTTGTATTAAGCCTAACTGCTGTGATTAGTGGTGCAGAAGGATGGAAAGATATTGTTGAGTTTGGCGAGAGTAAATTAGAATGGTTGAGGCAATTTGTTCCTCTGAAACATGGCATACCTGTTGATGATACAGTGGCACGTATTATATCAGGGCTTTCAACAAAAGGATTTCAGGACTGTTTTCAAAGTTGGATACAGTCTGTTGTACAAGTAACTGAGGGCGAAATAATATCAATTGATGGAAAGACACACCGTCGATCGCATGATAAAAAATCGGGTAAAAAAGCCTTACACATGGTGAGTGCTTGGGCCAATGAAAATAATTTAGTTTTAGGACAAGTAAAAACACGAGAAAAATCAAACGAAATAACCGCGATTCCTGAATTATTAAAAGTTCTGGAATTAAAGGGTTGTATTGTGACTATTGATGCAATGGGTTGTCAGGAAAAGATTATTGGAAACATTGTTGATAAAGAAGGTGGTTATGCTATTGCTGTCAAAGGTAATCAGGGAAAACTGCATGAGTCGATTGTCGATTTTTTTGATACGGCTGAGTGTCATGGTTTTAAAGACGTGAATTATCGTTACACCGAAACACTGGACAAAGGGCATGGGCGTGTAGAAATGAGACGTTATTGGATAAGTGATCATTTAGACAGCTTGCATGAGCCTCAACGATGGAAAAACCTTGCTGCCATTGGTATGGTTGAATCAGAACGTCATAAAGGCGACAAAGTGAGCATTGAAAGGCGCTACTATATACTTTCATTTTTTGAAATTTCTTTATTTGCCAATGCCGTTAGGTCGCATTGGGGGATAGAAAATAAAGTACATTGGGTACTCGATGTTACGTTTAAAGAAGATAACAGTCGTATACGTAGAGGAAATGCAACCCACAATATGGGAGTCATCCGACATATGGCTTTAAATTTACTGAAAAAAGAAAAAGCAAAGCGTAGTTTAGCGGGAAAACGGCTAAGAGCTGCATTTAATGACAAATACAGAACTAACGTATTGTTTAGTATCTAATTTATATGA
>JAUZRG010000147.1 GCA_030950585.1 Mariprofundaceae bacterium
TGGTGTTTCTTTCTATGCGGTAAACCTGTGCGATATGAGGAAATAAGAGGTAATTATTTAAGACGGATGTCACCCATATTTTTCTCTGCTCAATTCGTCCATGAGCGATGGTTAGGAATGAGCATGAAATAACTTGAACAACTAACTTTTTTCTCTAAAAGTATTCACAAAAAATCTGGCTCTGTTCCAGCTCATTGTTGTCCTCCAGATGCTGATTGTAAAATTTTCTGAGAGCTATAGTTTGAATAACTTTCCCTGAACCAGACCCAATAATGTGTTAAATATTTAGTCGCAACTCCTCCCATTTTCCCATCAACCCACTCCTTAAAATGGGCAATAGCACCATTAACCGTTTGAATGTGATAAATTCCATCTTTTAAGTATAGAAACATTATTATGGAACAGAGCCAAAAATATAGACATTTAGAATGTAAGATGATAACTTAGCATATTTAACTATATTTTAAATCCAAAAAAATGATAAATAGATATTCCCCAGCAATTGAAACTCAAATGCAAGATCTCTATCATTTTCTACCAGAAAAGAATCGTCGCCTTTATGCAGGTATTGAGGCCTTAAAATTATCCTACGGTGGTGTGAGTTACATCTCTAGACTTTTTGGGTGTTCAAGAAATACCATTTTATTAGGCATGGATGAACTCAAAGAAAAAGAACTTTTAGAGAAAATGGGGCGTCGTAACAGGAAACCAGGGGGAGGAAGAACTCAAACACTGGATAAGCATAAGGATATTGATGCTATTTTTTTAGCAATACTAAAGGAGCATACCGCAGGTGATCCAATGGATGAAAAAAAGAAATGGACAAATTTAACGCGTGCAGAAATTTCAAAATTACTTGCTGAAAAAGGGTTTAAAATCAGTCGTAATATTGTTATAAAATTACTTAAAAAACACGGTTACGTAAAACGACAAGCCGTAAAAAATAAAGCTATTGGAGAACATGTTGATCGTAATGCTCAGTTTGAACAGATTTCTAAATTAAAGGCCTTATATCGTGACAATGGTCATCCCATAGTGAGTGTTGACACAAAAAAAAAGAACTCATCGGCAATTTATTTCGTCAAGGTAAAATTTATACCTTAGAAACAGTGGAAGTTTTTGATCATGATTTCCCTACATTAGCAGAAGGTGTGGGTATACCTCATACGCTCTATGATATAGAACGTAATGAAGCTTATGTTACTATTGGTACCAGCCGGGATACGAGTGAATTTGCATGTGATTCCATTCGTCATTGGTGGTATAGCTATGGTATAAAACATTATGCGGATGCCACCTCTATTTTAATGCTGATGGATGGCGGTGGAAGTAATTCATCCAGACATTATATTTTTAAACAAGACTTGCAAGCGCTTGTTGATGAAGTAGGAATCGAAATTCGCATAGCACATTATCCGCCTTATACATCAAAGTGGAATCCTATTGAGCATCGAGTCTTTCCACATATTACCCGTTCATTACAAGGTATTATTTTGACGACACATCAACTCATGAAAGAATTGATTGAGAAAACAACGACAAAAACTGGATTAAAGGTAGTTGCAAATATTATAAATAAGGTTTATCAGACAGGCAGAAAAGTGGCTAAAGACTTTAAAGAATCAATGCAAATCATCTTTGATAAGAAACTACGGTTATGGAATTATACTGCAGTACCTACAAAAGAAGAATTGAAAGTTGTATAACTTATTTCATGCACGTTCCTTAGCAACACAGATAGTAAAACATTTAATTGTACCGAAGGCGGAATACTTTTTGGTGAACAGATTCAACATATTCCTTTAAAAAGTTTT
>JAUZRG010000148.1 GCA_030950585.1 Mariprofundaceae bacterium
AGAGTCTCTCAAGCAAGTCAATGGCGTTGAACTACACAAGGATTATTTAAAACGTCAGATTCAATTCTCTTCCCAGCACGCCAAGACTTGGGTTCAAAGTTGTTTTTTTGCACTGGATGATCAAGCCCCTAGCCAACATGAAGTAGACGCTTACCTTTCTTTTCTCCAAGAGATCTTGGACGCAAAAATAAATATCTCAGGCGTACTCTTGTACGGCCTAGCCAGACCATCCATGCAACCCCAAGCCAATCGACTTTCTCAATTACCTGAGAGCTGGATGCAGGCACTGGCACAGCGCATAGAAAAACTTGGCATTGAAGTGAAGTTGAGTGTTTAGAAAAGCGTGAAAGACCTGCCCCCTGTTGGTGATGCAACCTAATCTTGAAACACCAACTCAGTGGATGGATTAATGTACAGCAAGTACAGCACAGAAGTCTCACCCAGTTTGATGACATTCGACTCTTTATGCTTGGGGATAAGATCTTTGTTGAAAGTAATATCAAACATCAATGGGCAAGAGATTTTAAAATCACCGTTGTCTGATGATTCTTTCTTAATCTCCGAGAATATTTCTTCGTATAGATCGGATGCGGTGAGTTTTTCACTGGAGAAAAGAAGCTGCTTGCGGGGGCGAAGTTTAATGGTATTCTCTGGGGGCTCACCTTCCATCGATTTGATGAATTTACCAATCTTTTCTTTCGCACCGTCATTTAATATTACATAACCATAGGGTGACTCTTGACTTGATAAACGCTTATTGATTTCATCAACAATATTATTTTCGTCATCACTCATAACTTTGTCCTTTTAGCGTACAATGCGATCACGGTACTTATATCCCAGTTTACCCGCCAAATCCCATCAGCTTTCAATTCTTCTTTATCTGTATTACTCGGTAAAACAAAGACATTTTGCACACCGCGTTTTAAGTTCTTGCGAATCGCCATTTCATAGACAAGTTGTTTGCAAGTGTCTTTTTCATCACTTTCTTGTTTGTATTTAAAGTCGTAAACACGACAAGCGTTGAAGACAAGTGATTTTGCTAGAAATGAATGGCAACATCCAGCCGTATCTTCTTGATAAAATACGGTATTATTACTTTCTACTGTTCTAATGTTTTCATATTCTTTTCGATCCTCGCTATGCTTGAGAGTAGGCTTAGGAAATAATCCATTCTTTACCCCAAACTTATGCTGAAGATCTGTTAAATTCACATTATTGTTTTCATAAAAACAAAAAAACAGATCGCTATCACCTTCGCTAAGGTTATTTTTTGAACTTACGTAAAGTCTAAGCCAACCTTGTATATCTGCATTTTTAATGAATATACGGCTTCTAAGTATCTTCTCAGCAACCTCAACCACCGCATCAGGGCGAATCTCGCAAATACCTCCTAGTGGTGAATGAAACGTCAAAGCTTTTTGCCAATCCCCTACATCCTCAACACCACCCAAGCGATCCGCATAAAGCACCTTAAAGCTTTCATCTTGTGCCACCTTCTCCTGACACATATCTTCCCAAACAAAACAAAAGTTATTGATTCCCCAATGAACGCCGTCGTCACCTGCATTACGCGACTGTTCATAAAACAGGGCTTCTAAGGCTTCATAGAAATGCCAATAATTATCGTCTTTGAAGGCGGTTTGTTGGTCGATACGTTCAAGTTGTTCACGCAGTTGTTCCAGCGTGCTTTCGTAATTTTCATTGAATAAAGAGTCCGAAGGGTCGAGGTGATGCTCACGGAAGTTTTCTGCCTCTGCTAAAATTTCGGAACTGATACTATCGTCTTCTTTCAACTCGCTTTTAATGTCGCAATACACATAGCAATACATGCGCACAAGATCGGTGGTGTGATACGCCAACCTTGGTTTGACAAGCTGCATCTGATCCACATGGGCTGTGCCATCTGGCAAATAGATAGCCTTATCCAAATAGCGATCTATTGTACTGTAATCAATATCATCTGTCGTACAAAGCCGCTCCCGCAATGCAAACAGGCGCAAATCATCGAAACCATCCAGCACACCGTCGATACCGCTAAAACGGGTGTAGACCACTTCCTCATCGCCATCTTCTTTTTCAATCATAAACGTGTTTTTGAGAGGGCTGTTACCTGCACCATCACGGTCTGCGGTGGATTGATTTTTTTTCTGGCAATCGCTCAGTTTTTTGGTGTATTTCCGCAGCACTTTGTAGAGCGAGAAAAAATCACATTTATTATTCTCATAATTTACTTCCTTTTCTTCCATACCAATAGGAAGACAAAACACCTTACCCGAGATACCAACAAAGGAATTGGGAACAACGTTAACTTCTGTTGCTAGTTGCCGCTTAAGATTATCAAAATCAATCATGATTCAACAGCTGTTTCATAACCCTTAACCTTTTCAATAAAACCAACTACTTTTCCAGAAAAATCACCGAAGGTAATCAGCTTTACCTCTGAATCGTTGTCAGACAGCAAAACTTCCAATGGTTTTTTACTTCGTTGAAACACGGAGTCCCACAAAAAGAACATTAATTTACCCTTGATTTGATCTTGGGTGATGATGTTATTGTCTTTTGCCTTGATGAACCAATAGCCAATCTGCTTATCTTCCACTTTGCGAATAGAACCTGATTGTGCCTTGATGAAGATGTTGAGATTATCGACAAATACTGTCCAAAGGATATTCTCACGCTCCTCAGCTTTAGATATTTTCCAATTCCATGCTGAAATTTTTGTATCTTTTTCAGGCTTAACAGGCTTAAGCCCAACATATTCCCAGTCCCAGCGGCGTTTGAACGCGCTATCCATGTAATAAATGAATTCATCGGAGGTGTTCATCGTGCCAATGATGGAAAGGTTGGGCGGTAGTTTGATGCCGTCATGGGATAGATAATCCCCCAATGTGGCATTTAATTTTTCAATAGCCTTTCCGAGCCTTTTATCTTCAATGAAATTTTTTACTTCTGAATCGTCAAACACATCTTCGTCAACCAAGTGAACCAAAGAATCCAACTCCATAATGGAAAGGTTTATGCAATAAACAGATGATCCATCATGTGCACGGTCTAAAAGCTGTAACACTGAACCAAAAATTGCAGCGGTATTACCACGGTTGATTTCATCAATCACCAATGCAACGGGGGCAGGGGTTTTTTGTGCATCTTCTTTTATGTTTTTATACGCCTGTGCCAAGGCGCGCATGAAGTGACCAGCATAATAGTTATAGCTGATGTGATCAGCCCGCGAGAACGGCATCAGTTTACCCATGAAGTCGCCATAGCTGTATTCAGGATGGAATACGCAGTTGATGATGTTACTTTTGTCGTAGCCTTTTAAAATATCTGCCTCCACCTTGTGACTTTTCCCTGTCCCGGGGCAACCAAATAGGATTTTTTGCTTTGTTGTTTCACCAGTCATATTGCCTTCCCCTATAGAAGCTGAAGCGTAATGTTTTGATTTGTGAAAGTCGATTGCTTCACTATTCAGGTCATGGTGAGGTGAAAATCACATTCTTTGAGATAGAATCAGGTGTTTTTCTTTGATGCCAACTGATATTCACGTCATTTTCATTTTCTCTTATCAGAAGTCCATTTTTTCGTTTGATGTAGACACCCGATAAAAGACTTCGGATATGACAATGTTATGCGTAACATCAATTTCCAAATTAAATCCATGTAATTCCTTGCATCACGGATCATCTCATTTCATTATCTCGCCCACCTTAAAGGAGCCCCCTAAATGCATAAATTATTAGGAACCATGATTGCTTGCTTGATGCTGTCATCGACTGCCTTTGCAGTAGACCTTGAAAAACTCAAAGCAACCATCGCTAA
>JAUZRG010000149.1 GCA_030950585.1 Mariprofundaceae bacterium
CAAACAATGTATTGCCATAGCGTCGCTCACCATCAGAAAGAAATATGAGGTCTTCACTACGGGTAATGTAAGAAGCGACCGTTTTCATGACTTCTTGAAACATCTCCTGATTCCTTTTACCGCAACGTTGTTCAGTAATAAAACGACTTGACCTATTCCATGATAACAGCCGTCCAGCCTTCTGAGTGACTAGCTCCTGTTCGCTTATTAACAATGGTGTAAAGCTCATCGCCCTTAAAAGTTAAGCTGATAAATTAATGGCACATGGCGTAAAGCATTAAGGGTGTCTTTTGTTTAGAAAACTTCGTTTCCCATGTTGACACTGTTCCTTTATGGATACCAAAAACACGTCCCGTGGCTCCCCAAACCCAAACCCTCACTCAGTACACGAATAACACCTTCAACCTTGCTCAATGGGCTGTTCAGCTGCGCCATTGGAGTATCCCTTGTTTCGGAGAAGATGCTTTTGCAGCTTACGCATTTATAAAGATGGCGAATACCATTGTGTTTAGTACGATAAACTTTGTGTGTTTTAAGCTTGGATCCTAAGCAGTATGGGCAACTTACTTGTTGGGAAGATGACATGGCCACACTCTAACAAAAATGACCCTGTCGATAATACTGGGAATCGCTGAAGCCCAGTACCGATGTTTGCTCATGCTACATTAAACTTATTTTTTAACCCAAACCCCTTGTTTTTGTATGTATTGACCCTTGCTTGTTTTTTGTTGGGATTTTTTTCCTGCCATGCTTTCGACAGCTTGAAGCGTGGTGCTATTTGCTTGGGCAATAGATTGATATTTGGCTCTGCGTTTCTGGTTGATGGACTGAACTAATTTTTGAACTTCAGGGCTGGCATGGCCAACGATGCCTGCATAACCATTGCTTCGCTCACCGACAAGACCACTGCCTTTTGCTTCTTTAAGTGTGACTGCGCAAGCAGATTGACTGAACAGAAAGATTGAAAAAAGACAAAGGAAAAAAAGTGATGTGATTGTTTTTGTGTATGTCATGAATGAATCCTTTTCTTAAAATAAGTCGCTGTCTTTAGAAAACATAGATTCAAGGTCTTTTTCAACTTTGACTTTAATCTCATGTTCAATTTTGACATTTAAATTAATGGTAATGGGTTTGTCTGGGGCTTCTACTTTAACGGTTGGCTGGCAAGCGATGAGAATGCTACAAGCCAAACATAAGAGAAATAAATAGCGCATATAATATTACCTTAGTTGATTGTTTTTAGAATGGCTGATTCTAAGGGATAAAAGAGATATTGCTAGAGCTTATCCGAAAAGGTACATAGAGCTTACTCGGCTCAAGAAATTCACCTTCCAAATTTAGCCACATTTCTTTTTCGTGGCATAACTTGTGATAAAACCATCACTATTAGCTCAGTTTTCAAGGAAGAAACAGGCTCT
>JAUZRG010000015.1 GCA_030950585.1 Mariprofundaceae bacterium
AAATCGAATTCAACTTCCGTGATGCAAAGCAGTATTGGGGGCTGGAAGATTTCATGGTCGTGCGCGAGAACAAGGTGCGCAATAGCGCAAGTTTTTCGATGTTTATGGTCAATATGAGTTATGCACTCATCGCCAAAAACAACGATAAAATAGGGCAAAGTGTTCATGACCTAAAAGTCTGGTTTCTGGCTCGAAAACAGGTGCTTAGCACATTAAAATTATGTAGCGAAAAGACCGATGCTATTTTTATTAGGGGACTGATTGACCAAATCTCAATGAAATTCATGGTTAATGGCATTTAAAAACAGCTGTTTTTGGCGAAGGTATTGGAATCTAGGAGATAAATGATGAAAAAAACCATATTATTAATCATGATGTTATTTGTTTTTGGTGGCGTAAACAAAGCGTGGTCTGAAGTCGGTGCGCATATGCATGTGGCTGTTTTATTTATTGATAATGCAGGTGCAAACTTTGATTTCCCCAAGGAAATTTCAGGTGAAGATGTGATGGCTCCTTTGCATGGAAAAGCAGAAATTCTCAGCTTTACCCACTCAGCTAATATTAAAGATGGTGATGTGCAAAACATTCAAAATGATACATTGCGTTTTGATAAAGATGAAAATATGCAAGATTTTGGTGTGAATTGTAGCTTGTCAATGTCTACAGAATCAGGTTGGAGTGTTGCGGGTTTGTGTAAAGTATTCTTAGATGGCAAAGAGAAGAGTAAAACACATGTGATCCCTCATGTGAAGTTGTTAAAACAAGTGGTTTGGTATCAACTTTTCATTGATAAAGAAAATCATATCGTTGCTGGGTGCATTTCGATAGTGTGACATTTCATTTTATGCTCGCACAAGCTTAAAATCCTTTATTTTTAAGGCTTTTAGGTTATCCATAAAGATTTCCCAACGTCCAGAAATAAGCTGAGAACGCAAGAAAAGGAAGGTTTCAGCCATTTCTTTGAGCCAAAATGATCCTGGAGCCTTCAATCTCAAGTTGATAACTCTACGAATGGCACTCTCCACACAACCACTACCGCAAACCAATCCTTGTTCTTTGAAGAAAGCGTAACGCATACGCTTCCGATTCGTATCAAAGTAATTTTTCCAGTGATTCAACGCATCCTTTCTCTTTTTTCCTCGCATGGTTTCAAGCGCAATAGAGTCTTTTAAGCCATCAATATTTCCTGCCCACAAGAGTGTTCTCCAATTGGCTATCGTTGCCTGATGTTTTGCTTTTGGCACATATTCCAATAACTGGTTTAAATGCTGATTGGCATGCGTGTAATCTAGAACTTGATACACATCCTTAATTGGAAAGCCACGTTGCTCAAACCACTCAAAACACCGCTTCTCAATTCCCTGCCATATCCATGGTGCACCATCAGCTGTGAATACAATACGATCCAGTTGTTTGATGTCCAATTCATCTATATATTTCTTCAGTAACTCAAACATACCCTCATGATTTCCCATCGTAGCATCATGGATAGGTTTGAATGCTTTGACCACATGACCATCGGCATCAAGTAGATAGATGGTAAACAGCTTAGGTTCCTTCCATTCGGTGTGATAACCTTGTTGTTTCATACCCTTTGGTCTCCGACCACGTTTGTTCTTTCGTTCTCTTATTCGCCCACCATCTGCGCTGATAACCATTGTCTTTCCAGTGAATTCATGTGTACCTTTCAAAGAGATAGCACCTCGATTTTTCAACCCTTCTTTGCCAATAAGCTGACAAATATAACGAACACTGCTGGCACTTCTTGAAATACCCCATTCCTTTAAAAGGTTGCTAGCAACCTCAAATGAAGGTGCTAATAATGCGGCCTGACCCACTCGGCTAACCAGCACTTTACTGAACTGACCAGTACAACCAAGTAGCTCAAGTCCTAAGTGCGCACCTGAACCGTTGGGGCCAGCTTTTTTCCTACCCCGCTTTTTGTTTTTAGATATAAAGTACGGTGACATTACTTTAACCTGCACACCACAACCCAGCATGATCCTAAGCAAGCGAAATGACTTGAAACGTAACCCACGTTTTCCACCCCATATTTTTAGAGCATACATGATGTCTGAATCGGCAAATAGAGCTTGCAAAAGTTCGCCGATAACCTTGCCTAAAAAATCGTTAAACAGCTTCATGAAGTTTTGCTCAACTTTATCTAAGCTATAGTTAGATTTAAGTTTATCCATGGATTGTTTATATTCGTGGTTCACATTCATCAATAAATCTTTTAGCAATTGCTGTGGCATCGTATCCCCCTCATTGTCTTAGCAGCTTGAGAGATACGATGCCAACTCAATTTTGGCAATCTATAGTTTTGTCACACTATCGAAATGCACCCCACAGCAATCACCTTTCTTTGGCTTCAAAAAAACATGACAAGATTCACACTCGTAAAGCCACTGGCATGCATTTGTTGGCATGGTCTCTTTTTTGCTGTGACCACATTCAGGGCAGCTAAGCGTGGATTCAGCAATGAAGTTATCAGTCATTGGTTTTTTTCTCCTGATCTTTTTTCTTTAAAGCAAAAATGCTGAGAGCTAAAAAGAATAAAAGTGCTGGCATGAGGACATAATCAAGGTAACCGACCCATGCAGCTAGCCCAATCATGCCCAATATTGTGACCAGTATCGGTGTAAAACAACAGAGTGCAGAGAACACCACACCCGCGATTCCAATTCTAAATAATGACATATGATCTCCAAAACTAATTGGTCGAAGTGATCCCAGCTTCCTTTCATTGCTTATATTCTTATATTAAATCGGGGACAGTTTACTCTTTTATATTGCCAACGCTTCGTCACATAGCTATGTTAACTACATGGCACGCATGGCAAGAGTTGTTATTCCTGGGGTTCCGCATCACGTCACACAACGTGGTGTTC
>JAUZRG010000150.1 GCA_030950585.1 Mariprofundaceae bacterium
GAATAGGTGATTTTATTGGAGCCAATGTTGTCATGTGGAGCCTAACCGCGTGTCCCGGGAGTCCGGGGGGTGAATCCCGGGAGCCGCTGGTGGGTTTTGATATCCGCGAGATGAGGTAAAGCACCTGACCCATCTTCCCCCGGAGATGGCAGGCCTGAGAATAACTCCTGCTGGGAACCAAACAGGAGCCTAAACAATAGGGGTTCCCAAATTTCTGCAGCCAGTGCCCAACTGGCAAAAAGGCGCAAGGAGTTGGGTCACGTTTGACACTTGTCCCCTGTGAGACGGAGTAAGAGGAATTGTGACAATGTGAGCCAGCCGTCATAAATTGCGACATTGAGATTTCATTATAGCATAAACATTAAAGATGAACCTTTGTGGTACAGGGATCCCAAATTGTTCATCTAAAAACTCAATTGTCGCCATTTTTGGTCAGACAAGAACCAAAGAAATGCAGTGAGAGACCTAAAAAATAGCCTTTTCGTACTACCTTTGCCTCCACTGGTAGCAGGAGCACCCGCTGCTGCCACTTCTCCCTCCTCCTCGTCATCATCGTCGTCATCGTCGTCATCATCGTCATCATCTGAATCTGTTTCAGGAGCGGTGATTACAGGAATCGTGGTTGTATTCGTACCATCACCAACAACAATATTAAATGTTGCTCTCGCATTTGCTGTACTAGTCACGCCATCATCGGCAACAACAGTAATAGCGGCTATTTCAACTGCTGTTGCAATACCACTGATTGTTTTTGTCACAGGGTCATAAGTAATTCCTGCTGGAAGACCTGTAACCGTATAAGTTAATACATCACCATCCACATCATTAAAATGAGCTGCAAGGTTCAAACTAAAAGTTTGCCCTGTTGTCGCTGCTTGATTAGCGATAGCAAGACTAACATTCGGCGCATCGGCAACAGGTGTGATATTCACACCCGCTGTATTGCTTGCTGCGCTATAGGCGGTGGTACCACCATTAAGTGTACTATCACCCACGCCACCAGAAGTGGCTACAACAGCACCCACACCACCGTTAGCCTGATCCCAAGCACGGAAAGTGAAGTTCGCATTGCCATTAAAATTAGGGTTTGCAACAAAACGAACTTTATCTGTACCACTCAACAAACGTGCTGTTGTTGCAATGTCAACGACTTGGCCTTGTGTCGCAGAAAAACTTAACCACGTCATACCGTTATCCACGGAGTATTGCCAGTCACCATTGGTGTTATCCACAGCGGTGACTGCAACAGCCTTAATAACTGTTAAATCCACACCGCCAATTAAACCATTGGCAAGGATACCATTAATAGGGTCACCAATGTTCACCAATGTATCTTCTGCAATCGCGGTTAATGTCACTGCTGCTGCACCCAACAAAGGCGCATCATTAACAGGTGTAATGGTTAATGTTGCTGTATTAGATGCCGCACTAAATTGTGAAACCCCACCAGTTACTGTTGTGTCCGAAGTCGTACCTGCAATAGCTGATACAGGGGTGGCTGCACCGTTGTTATGATCCCATGCACGATAGGAAAAAGTGGCTGTGCCATTGTAGTTGGCATTGGGCACAAAACGTACTTTATTCGCACTATCGAGCAATAATGCTGTGGTTGAAATATTCACCACTTGACCCACGGTATTGGATACCTTGAGCCATGTTGTACCTGCATCAAGTGAGTATTCCCAGCTACCATTGGTATTATCGACAGAGGTAATCGCCATAGAATTAATAATGGCAACATTATCAACGGTCGTGATTGATCCAGCACCGATGATATTGGCAACGCTATCACCTGCACTATTAATAATATCTTCAGCAATGGTGGTTAAAACAGAATTGGCTACCGCCAGAATAGGAGCATCATTCACAGGTGTGATTGTGAGTGTCGCTGTATCAACGGTTGTACTAAATGCTGTGATACCACCATTCAATGTACTATCTGCGGTTGTACCTGCAGCGGCAGGTGCTGAAATAGCATCACCATTGAGCTTATCCCAAGCCCTAAAACTAAAGGTTGATGTACCATTAAAATGTTGATTCGGTACAAAGCGAACTTTATTTGCTGTATCAAGAAGCAATGCTGTTGTGGCAATATTCACAACTTGGCCAACTGTGTTTGAAACTTTGAGCCATGTGGTGCCTGCATCAAGTGAATATTCCCAACTACCATTGGTATTATCAACCGATGTAATCGCCATTGCATTCACAATATTGACATCTACATCTGTCAGTGAGCCAGTGGTCAAGCTGCCGACCGTATCACCCACATTTGTGGCAGGATCTTCTGCCACTGTGGTTAACACAGGGTTTGCAGCTGTGAGTACAGGCGCATCATTCACCGCAGTAATAGTCAGTGTTGCGGTGTCTGTTGCGGTACTAAATTGTGTTGCACCACCTGTTAGCGTGGTATCTGCCTTTGTGCCAGCCACAGCTGAAGTGGGCGTGGCAGCACCATCATTTTTATCCCATGAACGGTATGTGAAGGTTGCTGTGCCATTGAAGTTCTTAGTGGGTACAAAATGAACTTTATTGGCACTATCAAGTAATAACGCGGTGGTTGCCATATTCACAACACCCGTTGTATTGGAAATATTTAACCATGTGCCGCCAGCATCCAAAGAGTACTGCCATAAGCCATTGGTGTTATCCACAGAAGTGATCGCCATTGCTTTGGTGACTGCACCGTCAACACTGGTCACAGATGTATTGATAATACTAGCGATCGTATCACCTGCATTGGTAGTTGGGTCTTCTAAAATAGTTGTGAGTGTAGGGTTTGCTGCGGTTAAGGTTTGCGCATCATTGACTGATGTGATGTTAATATTAAATGTTGTCGCTGCTGTGGTGCCCCCGACAGGGTCAGTCACTGTGAACTGAAAACTATCTGTACCATTGGCATTGGCTGTTGGCGTAAAGGTCACCAGGCCCGCATCAATATCCGCTTGTGTAAACGTGCCATTCAAGGCCAAAGCTGCGCCATTATTGGTCACAACACCTTGCGCCGAAGCGGTGTTAATCGTATACGTGACTTGTGATGGGGTGTTGTCCACATCCGTGGTTTGCAACATTGCTGTCGTGATGGTTGTGGCTGCCGCATCTTCCAATAAAGTCACACCTGTGTTTGTTCCAACGACAGGTGCTAAGTTCGCTAAATTCACAGCAATGGTTGCTGTGTCAAAAGCCACACTTAAAGCAAAGGCAGGATTCGCTTGACCAATGAACGGATCTGCAATGCCACCCACAACACCCGCAGATTTATCCCAAGCCACAAAAGTAAAAGAGGCATTACCGACCCAGTTAACATTGGGGTTAAAGCGAATGGAGTTGACACTATCTAGCAAGATAGCGTTCACGCCCAAAGAACCATTGGCCGCAGCAGGAAAGGCTGTCCATGTCACACCATTGGTACTGTACTGCCAAGCACCGTTGGTATTGTCTACAGAAGTCACTGCGATGGCTTTAACCGCACCATCTGGATCAGTGATCGAACCATTAGCAACAATCAAGCCAACGGTTGTTCCACCATTGTTAGCTGCCAATATATTGGCTTGCACACCTGTTAAAGCAGGGTTTTGTGCAACATCTAAAGTAGGACGACTATTACCCACAGTAATCGGTAATGCAGCCAAAGTACCATCATACCCTTGTACCGCAGATCCCACACTTGTGTTGGCTTCAATTTGACCTGTGCGGCTTTCTAAAAACCAGTTACCACCTTGACCCGTCAGATCGGTTGAGGCGGCAATGTCAGCCCGTGTTAAAGAACTTAGTTGCTGAACGAAAGCTTCGCCTGTTGCACCTTGCGCAACATTACAACCATAAATAAGAATATCAGCAGACTGACTTAAGCCGGTAGACCAAGCGTTTAATTTAGATGCATATTGATCAAGATTTTGTTGAGAGAGAGAAGTACTACCCAATTGAATTGAGCCTGTGTCACCATGCGTAAAGATGCGAACCGCATCCACGTTATTCATTTGTGCTAAGGCATCACTAATTTGCTGAACACCATCAAGATTGGCATCCAAAGTAATAATTTGACGATTTGGCCCAGCCTGCGCCAATAAACTTTGTAAATCACCAAGGCCAGCATCAACAAACACAACTTCTTTTAGCTGTGCTACAGGTGGACTCAGTGTCGCAACAGCATCAACCAATGTGTTGTTATCGATTTGCTGGGGCTGAACATCAGTGGGGATCACAGCATCACTTACAATTTTTGCTGCCGTATCTGCCAAAGCAGCATCCAGAAGAACCCTCGGCTCTAAAGCATGAAGGTGGCCTTGGTTCGGCTCAAGATCGTCTTGTTTACTCATGTGATGTCTCCCAGAAATTTTTAAAACTCATTATTAAAAATAGATGCTGGACAATATCAATATTTTATATATATGAATACTATTCATATATATAAAATATGTCATTACAACATAAGCGGTATCGAAGCAATCACAACAAAGCCTCTAGGCTTCTTGTTTTTTAATGACAATTGACCACCATACTTATCTAGTGTTTCTGAGACAATGGATAGACCCAAACCATGCCCACTTGCGCTTGAAGTGCGAGATGTGCTGGCTTTAAAAAATCGTTCGGTCACACGCCCTATCTCAAGGTCAGACAATCCATTGCCGTAATCTTTCACGCTAAACACAGCATGTTTTGACTTTATTGATAATGAAATATCTATCTTTTTTCCAGAACAAGCATGAAAAACAGCGTTTTCCACAAGGTTTACCATGATACGACAGAGGTCTTGACTAGCCATTTTTACATCAGCCATATCCTCAGCAATCTCAATGCTTAACTGCATCTGATGTTGCTCAAGAAAGCCCTTGAGTTGTTGCGAGACATCTTGCCAAACCTGAGTCATCGAACAGCAACTATCTTTCACCTCTTGATACTGAATGCGATCCAAGCTCAACAACGACTCCAACAAAGCATTCAACTGCCTACTCGCCAAAGAGATCGCATTTAAAGATTCCTCTTTTAAATCTTCATCGTCTTTAAAGTCACGCATGGCAACGGAGTACGCCAAAATATTGGTCAACGGTGTTTTCATATCATGCATTAAATTTTGCATAAACTGTTGTTGCTGCTGTTCTCTTTCTTTCTCATGACTAATATCAAACAAGAAAAGAAGTGCCTGCTGCTTACCCAAAGCTACCGTTCTTGAACTGAACGTTTTGCCATTGATCTCTACGTCAGGCAAAACAATGCTTTCAGGTAGTTTTTTTAACGCATCTTTTAACGCACTTAGCCATTCATTTCCTCGATAAAAAAACTGCATGGCCTGAGGAAGATCAAGCTCACTATTGCTAAAAAAAACATCTTTGGCTTTATCATTAAGGGATAAGACATCTGCTGATTTATTCAAACGCAACACCGTATCATTGATGCTATTGGTCATCACATCCAAACGTTTGGATCGTCGTTTCAGAACATCTTTCAAAGCTTTATTTGTAATCAATAAATGAAGGCATTGTTCTTTCTTTTTTATTAGATAAGCTTTCTGATTGCGATAACCCACAAAAAGCCACACCACACAACCCAGCAAAACAATAGTAAGCACATCCTGAAAAATCACAGACACTCTCCCTCTAAAAAACGATAGCCCAAACCACGCACTGTCGTGATGCAAGCCTCCATACCGTGTTCTTTCATTGCAGACCGCAACCGTTTAATACACACATCCACCGTGCGCAACTCCACATCAGCATCATGCCCCCACACCTGATCCAACAACAACCCACGACTGCAAATGCGGTTTCGTTTCATCACCAAGGTGTGCAATAATTTTAATTCAAGCGGACGCAATAACAAATCATGGCTATCGATGCTGACCATCGCCGTTTCCATATCAATGATTAAGCGACCAAATATCATTTTTTGATTGCTTACTTTGCTACGCCGCAACAAAGCTTGCACACGAGCCACCAGTTCAGAAGGTTCAAACGGCTTGGGTAAATAATCATCTGCCCCACCCGTCAAACCTTCAACACGTTGCGTCACATCACTCATGGCAGTCACCATCAACACAGGCATGTCTTCATGATGATCACGAATAAAACGCAATAACTGCATGCCGTTGCGACCGGGCAACATGCGATCAAGAATAACAAGCTGATAATCACAATCAGACTGAAGGATCGTCAACGCTTCATTGCCACTATGGCAAAGGTCTACCACATAACCATTTTTTTTAAGGTACAATTGCATCACACGGGCAATCGAAACATCATCTTCTATAACTAAAATTTTAACACTCATAACACCAACGCTATATAGATATATGTCACGATGATGACACCTTCTACAAAAGCAAACCAATAAAAACGATACCGTGTCATCATTCTGTCACAAAGCCTCCTTATGTTTCGCAACAACTTAAATTTACAGGAGTACCTACTAGATGAAGAGCTATGGTTCAAAAATTCAAAAAACACTTTTAGCAACAGCTTTGCTTTCCTTGAGTGTTAGCCCTGCTTATGCAGCAAAAGTGACTGACAAACTTGAAATTAGCGGCAAAGCTTTTCTTGGTCTACACAGCAACAAAGTTGAAAACTTCAGCAGTGCCACACAAACCACAACGGTTAAAAGCAATACAACTGGTGCAACCGTTGACCGTTTTTACTTACAAGCTAAGTATCATTTAAATGATCAATGGTATGGTCGCATCACAACCGATGTGAACAATGAAACAAAGGTTGGCTTAAAAAGAAATACAAATGTCTTTTTGAAATATGCTTATGTTGAAGGTAAGTTAAACGATGCCCTACAAGTTCGCCTAGGTCTTTCTCACACACCTTGGATCGACTACGAACAAAAACTTTGGAAGCATCGCTACATTGCTAAAGTTTATTCTGATTTCTTTAAATTTGATGATTCAGCCGATTACGGTGTTGGTCTAAAAGGTAAAGCCCTCGATAAAATGGTTGAATACTGGTTCACCTACACCAATGGTGGTGGTTATGGTAAGCCTAACGCTTCTCAAGCTATGGATGTGAATGGTCGTTTAACTGTGCATCCAATCAAAGGTATGGACATTTCAGCAGGTTTCCGTAGCGGTTACCGTGGTAAAAAATTACTAGCAACAGTGAACCCAACCAAAGAAGACATGAATCAAGTGATGATTTCTCATGGTACTAAAACATGGCGCGTCGGTGCAAACTTCTTAACACGTACAAAGAAAAACAACGTGAGTACCACACAAACAGACAGTGGTTACACTGCATGGGCTTGGGCAAACTTTGGTGAATATGGTGTTTTCGGTCGTTATGATTACATGAAGAGCACACCTTTTGGTGGAGCGACTTCGGCTAAAACAGTCCATTATGTTGCTGGCGTTGAATACTTTGCCACCAAAGGCATGAACATTGCTTTAGCATTAGACACATCTCGTGTCACAAATGGTAATGACACATGGAAATTCACAGCAACAGGCGATACAAGCAAGTCAACGAAGATTGGCCTGTATTCTCAATTCAAGTTTTAAATAGGATATTATCATGAAAAAAACACTATTTACGATTGCAGCAATCACTTGTCTCAGTGCGACCACTGCCAATGCAGCTGAGCAAATTCGCATTGTAGGTTCAAGTACTGTTTTTCCATTCTCTAGCTATGTCGCTGAAGAATTTGGCGCAACAACCAAATTCAAAACACCTGTCATTGAGTCCACTGGCTCTGGTGGCGGCATGAAGTTGTTTTGTGCAGGCAACGATGAAAACACACCTGATGTGAGCAATGCATCACGCCGCATCAAAAAAACAGAATTTGCCCTTTGTGCAAAGAATGGTGTCAATGACATTCACGAAGTTGTTTTTGGTTTTGATGGCATAGCCATTGCCCAAAGTGCTGGTAACAAAGCAATCAACCTAAGCCGCAAAGATTTATTGCTAGCGGTTGCGCAACAAGTTCCCAACAAAGAAGGCACTGCACTGATTGATAATCCTTATAAGTTTTGGGATGAAGTCAATGCAACACTTCCTCACCGCCCGATTCTTTTTTACGGCCCACCAACCTCTTCTGGTACACGTGATGCTTTTGAAGAACTTGTGATGCAAAAACTAACCAAGAAAATGCCTCTATATAAAGCTGTCACCAAGAAATATTCTGTCATTCGTCAAGATGGTCTTTATGTTCCTTCTGGTGAAAATGATAACTTAATCGTTCAAAAACTAACTAAAGACACGAATTCTTTTGGTATTTTTGGTTATTCTTTCTTAGAAGAAAATGAAGGTGACATCAGCGGTGCAACCATTGATGGTATCTCTCCAACACCTGATACTATCTCATCTGGCGAATACCCAGTATCTCGCTCTCTTTTCTTCTATGTGAAAGGTTCTCATCTTAAAACAGTGCCTAGCCTTAATGACTATGTGAACTTATTTCTAAACGAAAAAATGATCGGCGAAGAAGGTTTCTTAAGTGAAATCGGACTCATTCCATTGCCAACTCAACAACGTGAGTTAATTCGCAACACATGGAAAAAAGGCACTACCCTGACTGCCGATCAACTGTAAAAAAAATGTTGATATTTACTAGCAAATATCAACGTTAAATTATTTACTACCTGTTGCCATCCTGCTGTGTAGGGTGGCGACATTTTTGGATGATACACACAGGAGAAAAAAAGCTGTGCTTGATATACTAAGCTACCTTATAATCGGATTTACCCCCTTACTACTTATCGCGTTTTGGCTTGGAAAAAAACAAGCTGTACATGACAAAAACATACGATTTAACTCCCAACCTGAGTACTATGGTTACTACACGTCACTCATGATGCTTTGGCCTGTTATACTCATCACCGTTATCAGCAGTATCATACAAAAGATTAACCTCTTTTCTTTACCAAATAGCATGGTTATCGTCGCCTTAGTGTTGGCTTCAGGCTTATCCTTATGGCTTTCTTTACGCAATGTACAACCTCACTTTCGTGCACGTCAGTGGATTGAATCAAAGATCTATTATTTATTGATTGCTGCTGCCTTGATTTCTATTTTAACCACCCTCGGCATTGTCCTTGCGATTGTATTTGAAGCGGTTCGCTTCTTTGAACTGGTCAGCTTTTGGGATTTCCTCACGGGTACACAGTGGAATCCTGATGCCGCACATGGCACTGATATAGGTGGCCTTTTTGGCTCTGTTCCTATTTTTGCTGGCACATTCATGATCACAGCCATTGCCTTAGCTGTTGCCATCCCTATTGGCCTTCTTTCTGCCATTTACATGTCTGAATATGCATCCACACGCATTCGCGACATTGCCAAGCCAATGTTGGAAGTTTTAGCAGGCATACCAACGGTTGTTTATGGCTTCTTTGCTGCGATCACCGTGAGTCCCTTGGTCGTCGACTTTGCACTATCACTGGGCATGCATGCCGATTACACCAATGCCTTAGCACCCGGCATTGTTATGGGCATCATGATTATTCCCTTTGTTTCTTCCCTTTCAGATGACGTGATTCGTGCTGTACCCCAAAGCATGCGTGATGGTTCAGCGGCACTTGGCATGACTCACTCTGAAACCATTGTGCATATTGTCTTACCTGCGGCCTTACCTGGTATTGTGGCTGCCTTTTTACTCGCATTATCACGCGCTATTGGCGAAACGATGATCGTGGTCATGGCGGCAGGTTTGCGTCCCAACTTAAGCTGGAATCCTTTAGAAGGCATGACAACCGTGACTGTTCGCATTGTGGATGCACTCACAGGTGACCAAGCTTTTGATAGCCCTGAAACCCTTTCTGCATTTGGCCTTGGTCTTGTGCTTCTTAGCGTTACCCTAACACTCAACGTGCTGTCTATTGCCATTGTCAGACGTTTTAGAGAAAAATATGCCTAAACAAGCCCCCATGAATCCCCGCACCCGCAGCCGTTACCGGAAAGAAGTCTTTTTTAAAGGGCTGGCCTTAACAGCATTATTGATGGCTGGCCTTTTTCTAATTTGGTTTTTTTCAGATATTATTAGCAAAGGGTATTCTGCTTTTGTACAAGCAGAGGTCTTAGTAGAAGTGCAATTTAATGAACAAAGTTCGAGCAACTATCAAAAGGCTGTGAACAAAAAAGACCGCGCCCTTGTGAGTCGGGGTTATTTACGCACCTTACCCATGTATATGGAAGCACACCCTGAGATCATGGGAACTTCTGAGCAGCTCTGGGTGGTTGCGGGTTACCGCGTCGATCAATTTTTAAAGGGTAAAGAACATCATCGTTTAAAGAAAAAATTACAACGTCATGTGCGCGAACTTGAAAAAGAAGACCGCATCCGTCTTGCCTTTAACACAGGCTTCTTTTTGAATGGTGACTCAAAAATGCCTGAAATCGCTGGTATTAAATCAGCTGTTATCGGTTCATTGCTTGTTTTACTTATTACTGTTTTATTTGCCTTACCTATCGGCATTATGACAGCTCTGTATTTAGAAGAGTTTGCACCTGATAATCGTTGGACGCAGTTTATCGAAGTAAATATCAATAATTTAGCGGCTGTCCCTTCCATTCTTTTTGGCCTACTCGGACTTGCTATTTTTATTAATTTTTTTGGCGTACCTCGATCCTCAGCTATAGCGGGTGGCCTCACTTTAGGGTTGATGACATTACCTGTGATTATTATTACCGCACGCGCTGCTTTGCGAGCAGTTCCAGACAATATTCGTGAAGCAGCTTGCGGTGTGGGTGCTTCACGCTGGCAAGTGGTATGGCACCATGTTTTACCATTATCTTTGCCGGGTATTTTAACAGGCAGTATCATTGGCCTATCCCAAGCGATGGGAGAAACAGCCCCTTTGTTGATCATTGGTATGATGGCTTATATTCCTGATGCACCCACAAGCATCACGCAAGCAGCCACTGTGCTTCCCGCTCAAATTTTCACATGGGCAGGTGAACCGATTCGCGCTTTTGCAGAACGGACTGCGGCAGCCATCTTGGTATTGCTTGCTGTTTTATTAACTTTGAACGCAGCTGCTGTTTGGCTAAGAAAACGATTTGAAACCAAATGGTAAAACACATATTAAACATCATTATGATTATTAAAAATATAAAGATAGGAATAAAAACATATGTTTGACGATCCCCATGCCAATGACCTAAAAGTTTGTGATTTAAATGTATGGTATGGTGAAAACCAATCCCTCAATAACATTCAGCTTGATATTATTGCTAACGAAGTCACCGCCTTCATTGGCCCTTCAGGCTGTGGTAAATCAACATTATTACGCTGTTTCAACCGCATGAATGACCGCATTCCCTCTTGTCGTATCCAAGGTCAAATCCTCTTAGGTGAACAAGACATTTATCACAAAGATATTGATGTGGTTCAGCTTCGCACACATATTGGCATGGTCTTTCAAAAGCCCAATCCATTTCCTAAATCTATTTATGAAAACATTGCTTATGCACCGCGTATTCATGGCTTGGCGCAATCTGGCTCAGAAATGGATGAAGTGGTCGAAAGTGCATTACAACGCGCTGGTTTATGGGATGAAGTCAAAGACAAATTACATCAATCAGGCACAGCTTTATCGGGTGGACAACAACAACGCCTATGCATTGCTCGAACCATTGCCATTAAACCTCAAATTATTTTAATGGATGAACCCTGTTCAGCATTGGATCCCATCGCTACAGGCCGTGTCGAAGAACTGATGGATTCCCTCAAAAATGAATTCACCATCATCATCGTCACCCATAGCATGCAACAAGCAGCGCGCGTCTCAGACCACACCGCCTTCTTCTATCTAGGAGAACTCATTGAATATGGCGATACCAACAACATTTTCACCACACCTCAAAACAAGAAAACAGAAGACTATATTACTGGCCGTTTTGGTTAATAGGAAAACACATGCAAAAACACATTGTTAGCAGTTATGACGAAGAATTAAGCCAACTCAAAAGCCACTTATTAACGATGGGCAGCATCGTTGAAGGCATGCTCAAAGATAGCCACCAAGCATTACTTAACATGGATCTTGATCTTGCCCAAAGCACCATTAACCTTGATACATCCATCAATGATATGGAAGTTGAAGGTGATAAATTATGCATGAATATATTTGTACGCCGTCAGCCCGCTGCTTCTGATTTACGTTTTATCGTTTCAGTCAGTAAAATTTTAACTGAACTAGAACGGATGGGCGACTTATCGGCAGGCATTGCCGCCCGTGTTGTCCTGTTAGATAGCCACCCCACGCAAGATTTAGGTATCATGCCCATCTTGTTTGAACGCACTGAACGTCAACTCAGCCGTGCCCTCACCGCTTTGGCACAAGAAGATATTAAATTAGCCATGACTGTTCTAAAGAAAGAGCACAGCATTGATGAAACATACCGCAACGTGAAACAAGACATGCTTTCTTATATTCATCGTGACGCATCGCTGGTCGATTGCTCTCTTATTTTGGCTAATATTGCCAAACTGTTAGAACGTATCGGTGATCATGCCACCAATATTGCCGAAATGGTGATCTACTTTGTCAAAGCCAAAGACGTGCGTCATATCGAACCTAAAGATGTGGCTGACATGATTAAAAATCACTCTAAAACATAAAAAAAGCCCCACGCAACTGGGGCCTTTTTCAAAAATAAAGATTAAAACTTAAAACGGCACATCATTATCCGATGGTCCATTATACGCGCCATCATCAAAAGGGTTTTCATGCTGTTGTTGTGTGGACTGCTGAGAAGGCTGCTGCGTGGATTGTTGTGCAGGCTGTTGCGCAGGTGGCTGATTTTGCCAATTGTTTTGTGCAGGTGCAGCATTTTGCTGTTGATATTGACCGCCGCCTTGACCTTGGGATGCGTTATCATCACGACGACCACCCAACATTTTCATCTCATTGGCACGAATCTCTGTGGTATATTTATCATTACCATCACGATCTTTCCATTTACGCGTTTCAATTTTTCCCTCAATATAAACTTGAGAACCTTTGCGCAAATACTGATTAGCGATCTCGCCAAGTTTTCCCCACAACACAACACGGTGCCACTCTGTGCGATCTTGACGTTCACCTTCACGGTTTTTAAAGCGTTCAGTCGTCGCGATACTGATATTACATACACAAGTACCATCTTGCATGAAACGTGTTTCAGGATCTTGGCCTAAATTCCCAATAAGTATGGCTTTATTCAACATGCTAACTCCCGTGACTATCTACCAGTCGTAGATAAAAATCCAATGTTAACTAGCTGATGCTTTGAAGGCAAAAGATTACTTAAATGAAAAAATATCATCTCAACTTAAGCCACCTATCACCAAAGATAAGTCAGCCTGCTTAAAATCTTTAAAAAATCAATGATATCAAAACATTAAGCACCAACACATGCACACTATCCATTGCTTATAAAAATGAACATTGCATAGTGCAGACAACTTGTAGACACAAGGTGGGGAAAATGAAACAAGTCTTTATTCAAATCATATTGATGGCATGCCTCTTAGGCTATGCCAATACAGCCATAGCTCTGAGCGCAAAAGATCGACAAAACTTCATGGCCGCAGAAAAGGCTCTTAAGAAGAACCAATACAAAACGTTTTTATCACTCAAAAACAAACTGAAGAATTACAGCCTTTACCCTTACCTTGAGTACGCTGACCTCAAACGCAATATGGGAAAGCACTCAAAAAGTCGTGTGCAAAAATTTTTAACCACCTATCCAAAAGGCCCTCTCGCCTATCGTGTGCA
This sequence comes from Mariprofundaceae bacterium, assembly GCA_030950585.1. Lineage (GTDB taxonomy): Bacteria > Pseudomonadota > Zetaproteobacteria > Mariprofundales > Mariprofundaceae > JAUZRG01. The sequence continues at coordinate 13,688 of JAUZRG010000150.1, forward strand.
AAACACTTGGTTACGCAGCTTGGTACGCCAAGGCAAATGGGCTGACTATCAGCATTTCTACGAGCAAGGTTTTCAACATCAAAAACAAACTGACTTAAGCTGTTACCAAGCTTATGCCATGTATCGCAATGGTGAAAAGAAGGCAGCTTTTGCCAAAGCTCAAACACTATGGATGGTTAGTCACTCTCAGCATGTTGCTTGCGATAATATTTTCAAAGCTTGGAAAGCATCAGGTGGCATTAGCCAAGCCATGTTATGGCAACGCTTCAAGCTCAGCATGGAAAAAGGCAAAAAAGGACTTCGTTTTGCCAAAACATTAAGTAAGAAGATGCACAAAGAAAACAGGGCTTGGGCAAACCTGTGGTTCAAGGTCACCAAAAAGCCATCCATTGCATTTATCAACGCCGCCTTAAAAGGTAGTGCATCTCAAGGTGCAGATATTTTACTGTATGCCTTAAAAAAAGAAGCAAAAAAAAGTGTTAGCAAAGCAGTTCAGCGTTGGCGTGCCTTGCCAGCATTACACCGCTTTAATGAGCAAGAACGCCAACAAGGTGAAAAAATTCTAGCCACCTATATGGCTTATCAAAAACATAGCAATAGCATCACCCAAATGAATAAGGTCAATGACTCATCCATTATTGATGATCGTTTTGAAGTTCTACGTCTTCGCACTGCTTTGCGTCATGGCTCATGGAAGCATGTTCAAAAATGGATTGAGGCACTTTCCAACGAAAAACAACAAGAAAATGTATGGAAATATTGGTATGCACGTGCATTAGAACAACAAGGTCAACCCGAGCAAGCACAAGCTATTTATAGCACATTAAGCAAGAAACGTGATTACTATGGCTTTCTTGCTTCAGACCGCATTGGTAGCGACTATAGTTTTGAAACAGACCTCGTTCCTAGCAGCCCTGAAAAACAACAAAGTATTCGCGCATTAGATACGGTGGAACGTGTCTTTGAACTCACCAAATTAAACCGCCTCACCGAAGCCAACCGTGAATGGTGGTATTTAATCAATCATCAACTCAAGCGCAGCGATGCAGAGCAAGCCGCTAAATTTGCCCATACAATGGGTTGGTATCACCGCGCTATCATGAGTATGACATGGATCAAATCTTGGAATGATCTGAGCATTCGTTTTCCCCTTGAACACAAAAACACAGTTTTATTAGAAGCTAAGGCTAAATCACTGGATCCTGCTTGGGTCTATGGCATTATTCGCCAAGAAAGTGCTTTTTGGAAAGAGGCGAGATCCTCTTCTGGCGCACTAGGTTTAATGCAATTAATGCCGGGTACAGCCAAACACATTGCCAAAAAGCTGAAAATCATCAATCCCAGCAAACAGCAATTATTTACCCCCGAAGTAAATATTCACATGGGTACAAAATACCTACGCATGATGCTGGATAGATTAGAGAATCACCCTGTGCTGGCCACAGCAGCTTATAATGCAGGCCCACACCGTGCTTTAAAATGGTTACCTAAAAAAACAAATATTGATGCCGATATTTGGGTTGAATTGATCCCCTTCACCGAAACACGTCGTTATGTTCGCCGTGTCATGGCTTATACGATCATTTATCAGCATCGCTTACAGCAAAAAACCAAACGTTTGAGCAAACGCATGAAGCCTATTTCATCGATGGTACAAAGAGAACCTCAAACCTTACTGGCCTTGAAGTCTCACTTTTAAGCCTTCTTCAATACTGAATGCGTCAGCAAACACACTGTCTTTTAACTGATGACGAAACCATGTTTGTTGACGCTTTGCATAACGACGTGTGGCAGTTTTACCTTTAATCACAGCATCTTCTTCTGAACAATGGCCATGCAACACATCTAATAACTGCCGATAACCCACCGCACGCATGGCTGGATGGGTGTCAGCTAACTTTTGATCAAGCAACCACTGTGTTTCTTGCATCCAACCTTGATTCATCATGACATCAAAACGTTGATTAATACGCACATAAAGGTTTTCTCTGGGCATATCCAACACAAAGACGGGGCAATCAATATCGACTGATTGCAGCGGTTCTTTTTGCCATTGGCTTAAAGGCACACCGGTGCTGTGATACACAGCCAATGCACGCAATAAACGTTGTATATCTGAAGCATGCAAACGCGCTGCCGATGCGGGGTCATGCTGTTCAACTTGTTGATGCAGCCACGCATTACCTTCCACTTGCCACTGTTGTGTTAAGTCATCCCTTCGTTGCTGATTTTCTTCTGGAATAGGTGATAGCCCTTCCAACAAAGCCCGCAAATAAAAGCCACAACCACCGACAAGAATAGGTGTACGGCCTGCATCATTTTCTTTTTGAATAAAAGAAACGGCTTGTTTCACCCAATCCGCAGCTGAAAGAACGGTCGGCAAAGTCACACAATCAATCAAAGCATGCGGCACAAGCAATTGATCTTCTTTACTGGCTTTTGCCGTACCAATATCTAAACCTTGGTATACCTGCATAGAATCACAAGCCATTAAACTGGTTTGGCACGATGCAGCCACACGCATGGCCAACGATGACTTGCCACTTGCCGTAGGGCCAACCAATGCAACGCAACGTAACATCAGCCTTTACGCCCAAACATACGATCTAACTCATCAAGGCTCAAAGGAATATACGTGGGTCGCCCATGATTACATTGAGCAATATTGGCTGTTTGTTCCATTTGCCTCAACAATGATTCTTGGGCTCGCATATCCAAGGTTTGGCCAGCCTTTACAGACTGTCGGCAGGCATGATTGCCCAACCAACGTTCTAAAATACGTCCTGATTCCATCTCTAAACCAATACACATCATACTTTCCAATAATTCATCTAATAATAAAACGGGGTTTTCTTTACCCAGTAACGAGGGCACAGCCACAATCAACCACTGAGCTTCTTTTTCTTCGACCGTAAAACCATACTTACCTAAATCATTGGCATGCTTTTCTAAGTATTGTGCAACCTCATCATTCACTTCAAAAGACATCGGCAGCAACATGTGTTGACGACTCACATTGCCTTGATGTAACTGCTTCTTCATGGCTTCAAAGGTAATTCGCTCCGCAGCCGCATGTTGATCAATCAACATAATGCCTGATTCTGTTTGACTCACAATATAAGCATGGTGAATTTGTGCTAAGGGTCGGCCTAAATTCAATGTTGTCTTTTCTTGATAGTTAGCATCTGTCTCGGCAACTTGCATCAACAACGCTTGCGTTATTTCTGGTGTCGGCACCTGTGCTTTTTTTGATTGAAACTGGGGTGTTGAAAATGATGTGTTCACACTTGGTGTTCTTGGCACGCTTGGCATCGGGTTTTGCTGTGCCCTCATGGGTTTTTCCGTCTCTTCCATAATAGGCGATGTTTGCACAGCTGTTTGCCCACTGGCTTCAATGGCTTGGCGCGCACACATCACCACGGCACTGCGTACCTTTTGCGGCTGACGAAAACGCACTTCTTTTTTACTGGGGTGAACATTCACATCCACTTCCGCAGGATCCAATTCAATCCAGATCACAGCCCACGGAAAACGATCATGAAACATCACATCTTGATAGGCCATCTTCATAGCTTGCAATAAACTGCGATCTTGAATTAAACGCCCGTTCACAAAAAAACGAATTTTACTGTTATCACGATAATGAAACGTAGGTAGTGAAAAATAACCACGTACCACAATGCCTTCATAATCCTGTTCAGACAACGAACTATTACTCACAAAGTCTGCACCAAGAACATCGGATAAACGTTTCTTCTCATCCTTTGAAATGGCGTAATGTAACTTTTTCTTGCCCTGACAAAACAACTCAATATGAATCGAAGCATAAGCCAATGCAAATTGACGCATCAGCTCAACAATTAACGTTTCTTCGGTTCGATCTGTGCGTAAAAAACGACGGCGGGCTGGGGTGTTAAAAAACAAATCTCGGATTTGAATATGGGTGCCTTGGCGTGGGGCTGCTGGACGCACCACCACCACCGCATCACCATCCACCGTGATTTCATGACCCGCCTCTTCACCTTCTTGAGCGGTCAACATGCGAAAACGACTGACTGAAGCAATCGAAGGCAAGGCTTCACCACGAAAACCATGACTGGCAATGGTGTGTAAATCTTCGGCCAACTGCACTTTACTGGTCGCATGCCGTTGCAATGATAGGGCTGCATCGACTTCCGACATGCCACACCCATTATCATCCACATCAATCAGCTGTTTTCCCGCCTGCTCAATACGCACACGAATATGAGTCGCGCCTGCATCCAAACTGTTTTCTACCAGCTCTTTGATGACCGATACAGGCCGTTCCACCACTTCGCCCGCAGCAATTTGGTTGGCGACTAAAGGATCTAAGACATGAATGGTTTGCATGATATTGCGGTTATTTTCGCGTCAGATTGGCAATAAAAAAGCCATCATGCTCTTCATTGGGGAACAAACGAACCATACCTTCCGACACCTGCAAAGCCTGCAAGTCACTTGGCAATGCCAAAGGATCACAACGATCTTGAACTTGTTTCACGACCGCTTCGGTTTCTTGAGGATGCAACGAGCAAACCGCATAAACAATTTGCCCACCGGGGCGACAAACACGAATAGCTTCTTCTAACATACGAAATTGTCGTTTGGCCAACTGTGCAGCATCATTTAAAGAGTGGAGAAACTTTGCATCTGGATGGCGACGAATAATGCCTGAAGCGGAACAAGGTGCATCCAATAAAACAGAGTCAAAACTTTGATCGGCAAAAGGCAATTGCAACGCATCAGCATGCACAAGTTTGGCCGTTGACTGCATACGCAACATATTTTCTTGCAAACGAGGTAGCCGTGACTCCGTGCGCTCCACGCCCACAATATGGGCATCACTGAGTTGCTTCGATGCAACAATCATCTTGCCGCCCGGTGCTGAACATAAATCTAAATGTCGTTTTGAGGCTTTATTCAATACACCCACACTCATTTGTGCAGCCTGATCCATCACCATAAATTGGCCGTCATCATACCCTGGCAAGTCCGCCACGAAGGTTCCCAAAGGAAGAATCACAGCCCAAGGACTATGGCTACCCACCTTTGCTTCGATATCTTGCTGTTGGCATGCCGCAATCCAATCTTCACGCGAACCTATCAAGACAGCCACCGTTAAAGGTGGTGGCGTTTGCAAGAAAACAGAAAATGCCTTCACAGTTTCTAAGCCAAAAGCATCCCGCCACGTTTTGTAAACGTCCTGTGGTAACTCACATTGTTGCCACGGCTTTAACTTCTTAGGCGGTGCTGTACGCACACAACGACGCAAAATAGCGTTTACCCGAGAAGTTGTGTTTGGTTGCAATTTTTTAATGGCCTCGACGGTCTCATAGACCGCAGCATGGGTAGGAACACGCATATAACGCAATTGATAAAAACCGACAAACAAGGCCATTCGCATCAATTCGTCTGGTTTATCTTGTACAAAACGACAAAAATCTGCTTCTAATGAATAGTATCGACGCAAAACACCATAAATTATTTCGTGTAATAAGGCTTTATCACGCCCATCAAAGTCAGTCCGATTGATCAAAACATCGGCTTTTTGACCTTGATTTAGGATACGGTGGAGCATTAATATGGCTTGTTGACGTATTTTCATCGTCCAAAGGCTAACCACATGTACAAAAGTTACCAACTGACAACTGTTTTTACTTCCGCTACGTTTGGCCGCATGGGAAAAAACTACGATCCAGTTGAAATAGAAAAGTTTGAAAGCATTGCCCAAGAATGGTGGCAAGAAGACGGCCGTTTTAAGCCACTACATCAGATTAATCCTTTGCGCGTTTCTTATATTGCAGAAACAACAGCGTTACAGGGTATTTCACTGCTTGATGTGGGCTGTGGTGGTGGTATTTTATCTGAAGCATTAGCCCGAAAAGGGGCCGATGTCACAGGCATTGATCGCTCTCCCAAAGCATTAAACATTGCACGTTTACATGCCCAGAAGTCCCAATTAGATATCACATACGAAGAAACAGATGCTGCAACTTGGGCGCAAAGTCACCAAGAAAGCTATGATGTCATCACCTGTTTAGAGGTGTTGGAGCATGTACCTGATGTTGTGGCGACCGTACAAGAGTGCGCCAGCATGTTAAAATCTGGTGGCTATTTCTTCTTTGCCACACTAAACCGCACCCCCAAAGCATGGGTTGCAGCGATCTTAGGTGCAGAATATATTTTAGGCTGGTTGCCCAAAGGCACACACCGTTATGATGCCTTTATTCGCCCTAGCGAAATGGTACATGCTTTGCGTCAAAGCCAATTAGACGTGCAAAACATGTCAGGCATGTCTTATCGTTTATTACAACAAGACTTTGTCTTATCTGATGATCTATCTATTAATTACCTAGGTGTGGCCATCAAACCGTGATTCTTCGTACATTGCTAGTTAGCAGTCTTTTTTTGCTGTTTTTCTTCACCACACAAGCTTCCTATGCCCAAAGCACGGAGCTCTTTGCCCATGAAGTCACACGCGATAGTTATGGTGTTTTGCGTGCTTTTGGAGATGCCGAGGTTCAATACCAAAAAGAAAAACTACAGGCAGAGCAACTAGAATACGACCCTTACACGAAGCAATTAAAAGCCAACGACGATGTGGTTGTGCATAGCTCTGGCTTAAAGATTCATGCGCAACGTCTGGATATGAATACCCAAACAAAGATTGGCAGTCTTTTTGATACCCGCATACTGATGGCTGAAAATCGTCAAATTAAAAGTAAAGAAGTACAACGCCTCAATAACGATCAATACAAAGCCTTGGATGTTGATTTCACCACCTGCCCTGATGCCAGTGGTGCATGGCATATTCGTGCCAGCGAAGCAAAACTCGATCAAAAAGAAAAAACCTTAACACTCAAACATGCACGCTTTGAATTTTACAATGTGCCGATATTATACACCCCTTATTGGCAACACCCTTTGCAACGCAGTTCAGGTTTATTAACCCCTTTTATTGCTGATAGTGTTCGACGCGGCTTTGAGCTTAGCTTACCCTATTACTTGGCAATCTCACCCACATGGGATGCCACTTTCACCCCACACTGGATTTCAAAGCACGGCTTAAAAACAGGCGTAGAGTGGCGGCACATCTCTAGTGTCGGTCATGAACAACTCTTTATTGAAAGCATTCGCGACCGTATCTTGAACAAACGCCGATCCATGATCAAAGGCAATATGCAGTGGCGCACACCTTTTGATACCCAACTGCAATTACATGGTCACTATCTTGATGACATTCATTATTTGGCTGATTTTTCAGATAATATTCAAGAAATTACGCGACCTTATTTACAAAGCCGAGCCAGTTTAAGTGGTCAACAGAGCTGGCTGGATTGGCAACTGTGGGCGCAACATCAACAAGATTTAAGCACCCCGTCTAATAAACAAACCCTACAAATTATCCCACGCCTTGAAAGCAATATGCACGGCAATGCATTGCTCTTTCGTTGGCAAGTCAAGCATCAAAGCACCCGCTTTCAACGCCAGCAAGGCACCGATGGCCTGCGCATGGTACTCAACCCAAGTCTAACCTTACCTTGGGAACCCATGCATGGTGTTTTTTCTACCCTAGAAGTAGGCAGTCAATATGTAGCTTATCAACTCAAAAACGGCGTTCCCATCCAAAATAAGGCCATACGCGCAGATCGTTTCAGTTGGGAAAACCGCATGGTGTTGGCACGCATCAGTCAAAACAAACATTGGCGACACACATGGGAGCCTGTTTTACGTTACGATCGTGTGCGTGCGCCAGACCAACAAAACTTGGTTAATTTTGACTCTAGTAACCAGCAACTGAGCATGAATCAATTGCTCAATCCCAATCACTTTTCGGGCTATGACCGCGTCGAAGATGTGAATCGTTTTAGCATGCTGCTTGGCTCACGCATTCAATATAAATCAGACACATCGCAATTATCACGTGAACTCATTCAATTAAAAGTGGGCTTTAGTTATGATTTCAGCCGAAAAATCATTGACCCCAAGCTTCAAAAACCACAAATATCACCCTTATCTTCTATTCTTGGTACCGCGATCATGCATCCCTTTGACACCGTCAGCCTTGTGACTGATGGCCAATACGATCATCAACAAGGACGGTGGGCTAAAATGCAAGCAGCCCTTTATTGGAATCCAACATGGGTTCAACAATCACTGCTCTATCGTTTTACCGATGCTCGATTCAGCGGCCAAGAAACACGCTCGCTGCAATGGCAGGCCTCACTTCAACTCAATAGCCGCTGGAGAGTAGGCAGCAGTATACTATATGATATAACAACCCAACAAACCCAGCAGGCAGAGGCCTCATTGCGTTATATGCACCCTTGCTGGCAAATTCAATTTGATACTTACCGTATTCACCGCCCTAGTGGCACAGCCACACAAGCAGGCGATACAGGCATGCGCTTTCAACTTGAATTTAAAGGGCTGGGAACATTTGGTTCATAGCAAATCAAATGTGCAATCTCCGTAGAGACAAGGCATGCCTTGTCTCTACGCCCAGTAACTCAGCCGAAGCCAGCAATGCTTCTTGTTGATCAACTAGACAGATAAGCCTTCACCTGATCAAGCGGTAAATCAAACATCTCAGCGATCACCTCGTGATTCAGACCCGATTGAAAAGCTTTTTGCACCATTGAAGCAACCGCTGAATCACGTCCTTCTTCA
>JAUZRG010000151.1 GCA_030950585.1 Mariprofundaceae bacterium
CTGGTGACAAATACCCGATTCATCAATGTAAACAATCTTTTCCGTGGGTATATTGGCGATTTTCTCAAGGTATAATTGACGTTTACATTCATTGCGTTCAACATATCTTAATGTTTTTTTTTCGGACATAACCATGTTTACGAAGATGATAGAAAATCCCTGGTATCGTGAAACCAAAGTGTTCGGCTATGTCTGCAAGAATTGCGTTCGGATGAGCATCAACATATACTTTTAGCTCTTCTGCTGTTACTCTGCACTTGGCTCCGCCACGGTGTTTCCTTCGTTTGAGAGAACCTGTTTCCTTCTTTAACTCAAGCCAAGAACGGACTGTTTTATAATTAATATTAAACAACTTTGCAGCGGAAAGTTGAGTGTTACCCGATTCAACATGAAAAATAACCCGTGCCCGTAAATCTTCACTGTAAGCCATCAATGAATCCTTTATTCATAAAGTTCGGGCTAAACTATACATTAAACACCACTTTAATACCTAAACTACTATAACCCTCCTTTGCCAAAGGAGGGAATCTTGTCTTCCCACTTTGAAAAAGGGGGATTGAGGGGGATTTATCAAAACAATCTGTTTTGTGTTGATATGGATCCTCGATAAAAAGACCTCGGGGAAGACGCGACTGATTCGACCTCAATTAAAAAGACCGCTTGCTTTCAAGGCTTTACTGGTTCAACATCACTACTGTATCATGATTGGGTATTGATCCTAATCACATTTTTGAAAACTCAATCTCAAAGGAGAACCATCATGCTCCACGCACAAGACCTCATGAATGATAACCCCTCATATTGCCAACTTGATGATGATGTTCGCAGCATTACCCAACGCTTTGCCAAAGAAAACATCTCAGGCATGCTCGTTGTGGATGAAGAGCAACGCTTGCATGGCATCATCACCGAAACAGACCTTGTCGAACAACAAGGAAAACTTCATTTACCCACAGCCATCGCCCTATTTGATATGGTTATCCCTCTGGGTGAACAGCGTTTTGAAAACGAATTAAATCGACTGATGGCCTTAAAAGCGGCTGATTTGATGCAAACAGACGTGGTCACTGTCGATGCAGACGCTTCTCTTGTGACCATCTTTGAAAACATGAGCGAAAAACATGTGCATCATCTAGCCGTATTAGAAAGTGATGCTGTGATTGGCATGATCTCTGGACACGATGTTATCCGTGCAATGGCAAACCATGTATCTGAAGGATGAAGCCGCAACTTTTGCTTATGCTCAACAGTTTGCTTCAGAGTTAAAGGCAGGTGACTGCCTTGCCTTAACGGGTGATCTGGGTGCGGGCAAAAGTGTGTTTGCGCGTGCCATCATGCGTGCCTTGGGTGTTGAGGATGAAATCATGCCTAGCCCAACTTTTTCATTAATTCAAAGCTACCAAGGCGCTATTCACCCTGTCGCACATATGGATTGGTATCGCTTAGAGGGTAGCGAAGAAATTCTCTTGGCGGGTGCGCAAGAATACCTGTATGCACCTTGGATCAGTTTAATTGAGTGGCCACAACGCGCATGGGAATTGCTTCCTGCACACAGTCAACGCATTCACCTTGAATATGCAGACCTTTTAACGGATCGTAAACTCACCAAGTCTCATCTTTAAAAATCTTTTACTTGCACCGTTTTAAACGGCTCGAAACTGGCATCCCATGTTGGCTCAAAACCTTGCACGCGTGAATTGGATAAACTAATCACGGCATCATACCAAAGAGGAATATAAACCACATCACGGTGCATGATTTTTTGAATTTGGCGATAATTTTCCAACATATTAGCTTGCGTCAAACCATCCAACAAAGCATCGACCTCAGGATTGCTATAGCGACCTCGATTAGCACCCTTAGGTGGATGCATATCACTATGCAAGACCCATTTATAAATATCAGGATCATTAATCCCGACCCATGCAAGCGAGAAGACTTGAAAGTCACCGCGCTTAATGCGCGCATAAAAACCACCCCACTCCATTGATTCTACCGAAACATCCACACCGATGCGTTGCCACATCGCGGCCACAGCTGAAGCCATGCGCAAACGAACAGGGTTGGTGCTGGTACGGTAACTCAAATGAAAGCGAATGCCTTGTGCATCGCGTTTAAAGCCAGCTTCATCTAATAAGAACTCGGCTTTCTTAAAGTCAAAAGGAATTTGCGCCAGTGGCATGGATGTCCAATGCTGCGGCGATAAAATTGTGGTCGCTAAACTGGGATAATCACCAAACAAAACTTTTTTCAGCTTCTTTCGATCCACAGCCAAAGCCAAAGCTTGGCGCACCTCACGTTGTTTTAAAATAGGGTCTTCTAAGTTCATACCGATATACGAAAAGTTCGTCGATGCGCGGTGCTGTACCTTAATATCAGGGTATTTCTTTAAAAAAGATAATAGATGCACGGGTAAATCGTTTTGAGTAAAATCAATTTCACCTTGCACCAGTTTCAAAATGCGGGTCACAGGATCCTTCACATTTAAAAAACGCAGCCTTAAACGTCCATCACGACGCACCAACAACAAACCTTTATCATAATGCCATGAGGCCAACTTAAAATCACCACAACCCATCGTTTGCCGTGATTGATGCTCTTTTTCTGCCCAAGAGACAGGCAACACGCCAATACTTAGACGGGTCAATAAAGAAGGATCTTCTTTGTTGAGGTGTAATGTGAGTTGATGTTTTGAATGGACTTCAATCTTCTCAATACTCGCAAAACCTGCACGCAAAGGGCTGGCTTTCTTTTTATCCAAAATCGCTTTTAAGGTCGCAGCGACATCTTGCGCGCTAACCTGAGAACCATCATGAAAACGCGCGTTCTCATCTAATTCAAAATGCCATGTGTAGGCATCTTCCTGTTGCCAAGATGTTGCCAGCCCGGGTTGCGCTAAGAAGCGTTCATCCAAGCGCACCAGCGAACAATGCAACAAAGCTTGCACTTTATGGGAGCTTGCATCGGTGGCATAGCGTGGGTCAACACTCATCACATCTTGGGCTAAACCAATGCGTAACTCATGCTTAGGAAGCTCCACGGGCTGACAAGAAACAAGAAATAAACATAAAAACAAAAGATAAATCATGCCCCTATGCGAGCCTTGAATACAAAGAAGGTCAAGCCGATATATCAAAAAAAAAGCACATCGTACGCAAATGATGAGTCCTTAGCCCCTTTATGGATTAATCTTACTAGCTATTTTCTTCAAAATGATTATTTTTGCCTTTGTGACTTATTATATAAGGATATATTCATGCAAAACATTGAACATCGTTTGATTGTACGAGCATCTATTGATGGCTTTAGCAGAAAAACAAATGAACTAAGTTCTTTGTTTTACACCCACTTATTTCGTATAAACCCTGATTTAATTGAAATATTTCATGGTGGCGTTCCCATGATAAACCGAAAGTTTAGTAGCATGATTGCCACCTTTAAAAACATTAAAGACCTTGAAAAAATATCATCAGCTTTGGAAGCAATGGCCAAGCGGCACATTCAATACCATGCAGAGATGGCACATTTCCCGCAATTTAAAGAGTCGTTAATGCTGGCTCTTCACGATTTACTTGGTCGTGACTTCACACCAGAGCTTCAAGCGGCATGGGAAAAAGTCTTTGATGAAGTAGCTGCGATCATGCGTGAAGTCTTTGCAAAATATCCTCAAGCAAGTACACACAAAAAAGGAAGTCAAAACCATGAATCCCACCTCATTGATGAGATCGAAAGCATTGAAACCATCACCGCCATCCATCAACGCTTTTACGATGAGATGTACGATGATCCTTACCTCTCCCAATTTTTTGCCCATCGCGCCAAATACCTTGTCGTCAGAAAACAAACTGAGTTTATGGTGGCTGCTTTTGGTGGTGAAAATCACTATAAAGGTGAACCCCCAGCTTTTATACATATGCATATGTTTATTACCAAAGAAATGTCCGATATTCGTGAAGTCTATTTACGTCGGGCGATTCTTGGCGAAGGTTTAAGTGAAAGTATCTGCGAACGTTGGCTTGATATTGATCGTAACTTTCATGCTTCCATTGAAAAAGAAACAAGCGATGAATGTGTGATGCGTTGCATGGGTCAACAACCTTTCACCATTCAAAAGCCACTTGGCTATTTTCCACCTAAACGATAAAAAAAGGAATGCAAAAGCATGACTGAACTATCCATTTTAATGATTGATGACTCAACAGATGATGCAGCTCTCATTTTACATCAATTACGCAATTCTAATTATCATATCACCATGAAACACATTGATCATTTAGATGAGTTACAATCGCAACTTCAAGAGGCTATCTGGGATGTTATTCTTTGCGACATCATGATGCCCAACCTCACCGTGCAACAAGTTCTCACAACGCTCAAAGAGCATGAAATTGAGACACCTGTCCTTGTGATGTCTGGTCATATTGAAATGGCGCAAGCCATCGACCTTCTTCATGCTGGAGCCAAAGACTTTATTCGCAAAGACGATACTGCCCGACTTATTCCCAGTATCGAAAGAGCACTCAATAATTATCAAGTCAGACAAGAAAAAAAGTATGCCTTGGAAGCATTACAAGTCGCCAAAGAAGAAGCCGAAAAAGCCAATCAAGAAAAGTCTTACTTCCTCATGGTCATGAACCATGAGTTGCGTCGTCCTTTGCATGGCATTGAAGGACTACTTGATATATTGAGTGAAGAAAATCAAGCATGGACACAAGAACAACGTGATTTTTTAGAAATGGCACGCAGTTCAACCACTTCCATTAATCAACTGGTGAATGATGTGCTTGATTTTAATGCCGCAGAAAGTGGCTGTATGCACATCCAAAATCATACCTTTGACCTCGTGACTTTCTTGGTTGATACACTCGATCCTTTTTTCACGATCATGAAAAGCAACGGTTTGCATATTTTATTTGAAATGAAGAATTTGCCTCATGCCGTGATTTCTGACTCATCACGATTGCGCCAAATCCTCTTTAATCTCGTGAATAATGCCATCAAATTCACACATTCAGGAAAAATAACCTTATATGCTGAAATGCAATTAGATGCCTTTGAGCGTGAAGTCCTTTATTTTTCAATTACGGATACGGGTGAAGGTCTTTCTGAAGAAAATTTACAACACATTTTTCAACCTTTTGCTAATTTTCATCAAGCCGACACAGAACAACACCTTGGTGCTGGCTTAGGCACAAGTATTGTTAAAAAAATCCTTGAAATGATGGAAGGTCAGATATGGGTTAAAAGTAGCTTAGGTGTCGGTTCCTGTTTTTCTTTTGAAATTCCTATAATAGTTTGCCCAAAAACAAGTGAAAATCCATATGCCCATGTTGACTATGTATATCACGACAATGATAGTCACGATACACTGGATCAGTTGTCTCGCGACTTCACCAAAGCACAGAACAACACGACAAACCTTAGTCTTCAACTCAACTCAGAACTAAATATTTTACTCGTTGAAGATGATCCTGTCAGTCAAATCATTACGCAGCGCGGTCTAAAACAAGCAAATATGCAAATACATTTAGCAAGTAATGGCTTAGATGCATGGGATAAAATACAACAACAATCTTATGATGTTTTGATCACAGATTTAGAAATGCCCAAATTGGATGGCATTTCTCTCACAAAAAAAATACGAACCACTGAACTGAGCAACCAACACAAAGCATTACCCATCATCTGTTTAACAGCACATAAATTACCCGAAATTAAAAAAGCTTGCTTAGATGCAGGGATGAATCAATTTTTAACCAAACCCATTGATATTAATACAGTCATTCACACCATTCGCAATTTAATCAAGCCTTCAAACAAAAAGGATCTTGCTTAAGCCTACTTATACCATAAGTGATTCACCTCTTTGCCATCCAAGGAAAATTACTAGATACTGCGCGCCGTTTTAGTGTGTGGTATCTTTTGGCAAGACCTTTTATCGTGCTATACCTCAACCATACAGCAAAGGGAGAGATCATATGCCACGAAAAGAGCCTCTAACTGAGCCTGAAGAACATTATCAACAAACACTGCGTATTCTCAACCAACAAAAAACACCGTCAGCGCTTTTATGCACCCTGATGAACTGGCTAGAAAGTTACCGTCAGTCTCGTAAAATGGGCTGGTCTCGTGCATGGAATAAGTATGGTTTGATGACCTTCCAAAGCTTTAAACTGGATCAAGAAGATGATCAAAGTTTGATTCAAGCTGGCTTTCAACTACTCAGTCATGTGGATCACATACCAAAAGAAGCCCAAGATTTTGTACAGAATTTAGCACAAAACAAGCAAATAATGGCATTTATATTTTTCTCGGAATACAGTGAAAAAAAACAAGATTATGAATCCATCACTTTGAGTTTAGGGCGTAGAGTGAACAATCAACCCCGTTTTCGTGATCGCTTGGACATTATCTTTGATATCAGTATTCACAACAACCAAGCACAACAATTAGATCGTATACGTATTTATATTGACCCCTTTCAGGCAGATAAAAAAGACCCCTTATGGCAAACCCAAATTGAGAAAGAAGCATGGCCGACAATGGTATCAGGATTATTTTCTCAACTTTGTGATATATCATGGTCATGGGACAATAAACCAGAAAAGCATTGGCAACATTGGACTTCACAATATATTGATTACTTTGGCCCTCGTCGTTTTGATCTTCAACATAGTTTCTTGCAACATCCCTATGCACCACGCCAAAAGGAGCCTGCATGCATTACGTCATAAGCTTAGAGCATCAAGTTAAAAATCCTGAACTCGCAGCACAATTTTTTATCGATACATTAGGCTTCTATCAAACGGGAAAAGACGGTTACCCTTTTTTCTTAGAGAATGGTTCTCTCAGCGTTAATCTCGTTCAAGGAGAAAGCCACGATTTAACCCTTACCTTACAATGTAGTGACGTTGAAAAGGACTGCCTAGTTTTATTAAAAGATCCTGATGTTCATCTCTTACAAGAGATCACCCAAACAGACCACCGTATTCACTGTGCCTTGCAATGCAATCATGGTATTCGTTTAATTCTCAATAAAATACTCAATGAAGATGACCTGGATATTCTCTTGCCCTTACCAAGCTCCTTGGCATGGGATGAAAAAACAGATCTAAACATCAGACGCATCTTACGCATGGTGCCACTTGGCTTCCGAAAATCTGCACGCCAACGCATCACTGACAAAGCGGAGTATGACAGCGTCGAACAAGGTTCACTCATGGTCAACGAAAGCCTTGCGATGCAAACTATGGTGGCCATCACACCCGCTTTTCAAATACGGGCACTCATGGAAGTGATGAATGATGAAGGTATCGATAGCAGCTTATATATTGATGCAAGCTCAATTGAGGATTAAGGCATGAAAACGCTTCTTCGCTTGATCCGTTGGGTACGCATTTTTGTTGCGATACGGCGTATTCGCAAAGCAACTTCAGCCCAAACGGAGAAAACCGCCAAGCAAACATTAAGCAAGCTCATGGCTGCAAACCGTGGTATTAGCATGAAAGTAGGCCAAGTCATGGCTGGCATGGAAGATAGCAACGACTTCGTGAATCTGACCAGCAGCATTGAGCCTTGGCCACTGAAGCACATCATCCCCCTTTTAGAGTCTCACTGGCAAACAAGTATCGATACGCACCTTATCCATATTGAAGAAAGCCAAGCCGCAGCATCCTTAGGTCAAGTTCATCTCGCTCAATTACAAGATAAACAATATGTGGCGATTAAAGTTCAGTATCCCGATATTGCCAAAGCCATGCATAGTGAGATTAGCATGATCAACCTCATGCCATCAGTTGGCCCTGTTAAAAAATGGGGTTTTGACCTTGATGCATACAAAAATAATTTGCACGAAAATATGCAACGTGAACTCAACTACGACATAGAAATGCAACATCAAATAACCTTTGCATCCAAATGCCAAGTTGAGGGTCTGCACATTCCCAAAGTCTATCCTTTATTAAGTGGGAAAAATATTTTAGTGCAAGAACGGGTCGAAGGTGTGCGCTTACAAGCCACAACAAGCTGGTCTCTCATGGAACGTCTACAGCTTGGCCGAACTTTGATGTCCACCCTGTTTCAAAGCTTATTTTCCACAGGTCTGGTGCACGGTGACCCACATCCTGGTAACTTGCTTTATCAACGTACAAAATCACAACCCATTGTACACCTACTCGATTATGGTTGTGTTATTAAAGTGAAACAAGAACGGCGTTTGGCACTTTTAAAACTTATTTTAAGCTTAAGAGGTGAATGCCAACAGTCTATTCTTGATGCTTTTGTGGCCTTGGGTTTTAATGAAAAAAAATTGATTTGCATTCAAAGTCAGCTGTCACCATTGGCATTTGTTTTATTTCAACCTTTTTTAGAAAAAAAAGCATGTCAGCTTCAAGATTGGCACCCCGCACAAGAAATTGAAAGTGTACTCGGTGAACAAAAATGGTGGTTTCGTGCAGCAGGCCCAGCAGATTTGTTTTTACTTATGCGTGCATTTCAAGGTCTGATTCAACAATTGAAAACACTCAATGTACAGCTTCCGTGGTGGCCCTTACTCACACAAAGCCTTCCCAAAGAAATGATCTCCCAAGCTGCTTATTTAGACATTCCAACTGTGGCGCATAACCTTGAAAATGAAACATATGAAAATGTGCGCTACTTAAAGGTAAAAATAGAGAAAGAAGGTGCCGAAAAACAACATTTTAGCTTTGATGCTATTGCAGCCTTGCACTTAGAAATACTGATTCCAGAACATGTCGCCACAGAGTTAAAAAAAACACACATTGACATTGTTTCTATTTCAACGAAATTGCGCCAACAAGGGCTAGAAAAAAAAATTCTATTTGACCTAACTATTAAGAACAATCATTATTGTGCTTGGGTGGAGTAAAGTGATACTCAAACACGCACTGGGGGCGTAAATAGTCAATGACAAGAGAACTAGATACCTTAAAGAAATACTTAGAATATAGCTGTCATAAAAACAAATTTTCTAGCTGTGTTGTGGTTGGTAAAGATGGTTTAGCTCTCTGTATGGTAGGCGATGATATGCCTGAAGAATTTATTGCTTACCTACCAGGTTGGCTCGCATCAGGTAATAAAATTGGCCACTACTCTGGCCTTGGTGAACTAGCTTGTTGCTGTGTTGTACCTAAAAAATCATCTTCTTTAATGTTGGTGTGGGAAATTAGTTGCAATCATGAATACTTGTATTTTGCTGTACTAACCCCCAAATTAGCAGCAGATACCATCAAAACATTAACCAGTATCGCAGAACGCGTACGCGAATTAATCGAACCAACGATTTAAGATGGCAGGAAGACTTTTATGAGTTCAGAAATACTTAATGATGCAGAAAAAAAACTATGTGGTGAACTTCTTGAGTCGCTACGCACAGAGTCCACAAGCTTATTATCAGCCATTTTATCTAGCCAAGATGGTTTGCTTTTAGCATACTCAACGCATCCGAATGCGGATGTTGAAGAAGATGCTATTGCTGCGATGAGTGCCTCTGTCTTATCTCTTGGAGATGCCTTAGCAGGACAAGCAGGTCAGGCTGTTAGTAATAAAATCATGAGCGAAGCTGATGAGAGTTCTTTGGTTATTATGCATGCTGGAGAAATGATTTTAACGGTTATTGGCACAGCAGGCACCAATATGGGGATGGTATTGCACGCAAGCCACCATGTTGTACAAATTATTGAGAATGATTTATCTAAGGTTGAAACGAAAGCATTAAAACATGCTGAGATGAAACCTGCATTTAATTGCAACATGGATAATCTACTCGATAAAGTCATGAAAGAAATAGAAAACAAAAAATAAGGAGAAATGACTATGTCATTAAATCAAGTTTTATCAAGTATTACCGGAGATGTTGAAGGTGCGCTTGCATGTGGCGTGGTTGATTTAAGCTCAGGAATGCTACTCGGTGTTGCGCATAACGTACCTTATTTCACACAGTCCTATATGGATGCTGTGGGTGCTGCGGCAGTTGATTTATTTCGTGGTAGAAACATCACAGCCGTTGAAAAGATGTTAGGCTCGCAACGCGGTGAACAAATTGAATACCACATCACTGAAATGCAAATGACTTCAGATAACACCTATCACTTTATATCTATTGTTCCAAACAAGCCTGACGCATTGCTTGTCTTAGTCACAAACAGAAAAACCAACTTAGGTATGGGCTGGGCAGCGGTTCGCCGTAACCTTCCAGATGTCACACCACATTGTCCTTGAGTTAAAAGTTAAAAAAGAACCAAAATCCAAGATTTTGGTTCTTTTTTTGTAACTTCTCATAAAGTGTAGGTAAATGGCATGATCATAGCCGACATAAAAAATGTAAGTCTATAAAACATAAAGACTTTTATTTTTCAGACTCTGTTCCTTACCTGCACTTTATGAGAAGTTACCTTTTTTTGTTTATACAAATTGAAATGGAGATTTTGATGTCACTACAAAACACCTTAAAAGAAGTTTCTGAAACCATTGGTGAAACTCTCGCCTGTAGCATCGTTGACCTATCGACTGGTATGGCATTGGAAACATACCACACCATTCCTTATTTCACACAAGCTTATATTGATGCTGTTTCTGCTGCTGCTGTTGATTTGTTTCGTGGTAAAAACTTATATATCGTTGAAGAAATGCTTGCCCTAAAAAGAGGTGAGCCACTTTGCTTTCATTTAAAAGATATTCAAATCACAAGCACATCGACTTATCATTTTATTAGTGTCATTAAAGATCACCCCAATACAATTTTTGTTTTGGTGACCAATAAAAAAGTTAATATTGGTTTAGGCTGGGCATGCACCAAACAAGCCTGCCAAGAACTAAACAAGATTCTTTAACGCCCTTACAGTCATAAAGAAGTCACCTCAAGCATCAGTGATCACTTCTTTATAATCTTTAATAGTTAAATACCAATCCTTAAGCGTGAAATGGACTTCTCTGGAAACTGATTCGCTATCATTTTTTCCACTGTCTCTTCCAAGTTATAGTCGATATGATAAAAAGACACATGTTCTGCCACAGGATTCAACACTGCAAACTGCGTTCCAACTTTACCACCGCGTGGTTGTCCCACGGAGCCAGGGCAAATCAAGGCCGCCTCAAACTCACTCAAATCCACATCATCTTGTTCTTGAAAAACACACACTTTACCACCTTTCAATGCATACACGCCTGGGATGTGACTATGGCCATGCAGGCAAAATCGATAGCCTTGTTTAACCATCCAATGTAAATTTCTTTCTGCAGTGCGACCATAAACATAAGCATTAAAACATGTTGTATCTTGTGGTGAACCGTGCACAGCCATCCACGGTTTAGCCAACATCCGCAAGGGTAATGAGCGCAACCATGTGTTTAACTCTGTGTTTAATTGATCCATATTCCACTTAGCTGTCCAAGCAGATACAGCATTAGCAGACTCACTCACAATCCCATTACCGATCATATGGTCATGATTACCGCGCACAGAGGCAGCACCGACTTCTTGTAAACGCTGAATACATTCAGCAGGAAAAGGGCCATAACCCACAATATCACCTAAATCTAAAATATGTTGAATACCCATACCTTTAATTTTCGCTAACACTGTGTTTAATGCAGGTAAATTAGCATGCACATCACCGATCAATGCGATGGGTTCATCTAGCTCAAAATATTCTGCATAATGCTCAAGAACCAAACGCTCTTTTAGCTCTGCTTTACCTCGAGCACCTGGTTTATAACGCAATCCTGCAATGATACCATCAACAGAAGGCTTATTTTTCTCAGCAAAAAACATCATTTGTAAGTGCTCAACAACGGTTAAAGGTGCATCAACACCACCATGTGAAGAGAAAGAATATCCAAGAGATTTTGAAACACAAATGCCAAGTCGTTCCGCATAATCTGCATTCATCCACAACGCACCATAACGCCTCAACCATGCAGCTAACAATGCGCTAAAAGCTGAAAATTGATCCCACAAATAGAGGTCATCATCTAAATAATAGATTTCACCTTCAATATGACCAAAGTTAGATAAGCCTTCGTCTAAGCGTTTGCCTGTTTTTGCTGCATATTCAATATAGTCAACTGACACCTTACACATCAAATCCAATGCGTAATCTGCATCAACATCCTTATCATCTACTAAGGTATGAAGTGGCATCATCCGAGGTGAGATATTACCAACACACCACAGATTCACTTCTTTTTCAACTAAAAACCAAGTACGTCTAGGATGATAAAGCCCAACCTCTTTTTCTGTTTTTAAACGGGCATTCACCCATTGTAATGCCACCTTTTGACTTAAACCTAATTTCTGATGCAGTTTTAAAACCCACATATCACCAACACATAGATATGTTGATGGTTTACCAATAAATTCACCTGTAGAACTAATATTAAGTCTGTCTTGATCTAATAGCTGATGTACATGCTGCTCAGACACAGCCTCACCATCAACAGCACTGACCATGACTGTTGATAAAAAGTCTTGATGACCGACAATCAATGTTTTCTCCATACAATCCCTCTACTCTCCACTTTAATTTAGCAAAAATATTATCTCTTTATAAACTTAATTCTAACGCTAGCGCTTCATGAAATGAAAGATAGTGCACACTCTTTTTTTTAAAAGAATTTTGCAAAAGATAATGTAACAAACTACACTGCAACCCAAATTTGATAAAATAAAAAAATTCTTTAAAAGAATCTGTAGCGTATCTAAAGCATACTTCTATAAATTATAAAAAAGGGGAAGCCAAACGGTGTCAAATTACACACCCTACAGTTTAAAACACTTCACAGCATTAAGAAAACTCCTGAAAAACAAACAGTCAGGAAACTTAAGCTTTCAAATTTCGAGTGGTGAAAGAAGAGTGATTCAAATTGAAAAGAGCACCATCATTCATCACACGGAAGAAGAACTACAAGCAACCTTAAACAAGTTCTTTTCGGAAACGATTGTCTCCTTTTCATGGCAAAGAGATAATATTGTGCATCAAGGTCAAGGCAGAACCCCTGTTATTTTAGCGATATGTCAATGCTTAAACCATGTGCAATGGCACCCTGCTCAACTACAACGTCTTTCTTTTGAGTTTAGTAAGCTTCCGAGTATCCATGTTCGCATGGTTGCTCTTCATCAATATGCCTTTAATGATAGCTTGCTTTACTTACAATTCTATCAACATTCTCTACTGCGAGAAAATTATAAGCCTATTGATTTTCTTCAAAACAATAGTATGCAGCTACAGCGCATCCGTGTTTTGGTCTTGTCTTACAGTCTGAATCTATTTGTTCCTCGCATGCATGCAGCCTCACAAAAAAAACAAAGCGCGCAAGCTGAAGGCACCAAGCAGGGTGTGAATCACAACCAAGTATCTCAAAACACAGGCGCTCAACCTTCAGGACAGACTAGTTTAGCAGAGCGCATCCTGCAAAGAATCAGGGGTATATAATGTCCAAGGAAATTGCAAAGATTCTAATCACGGGTCCTTTTGCTTCTGGCAAGACCACCCTTATTAAATTTGTGAGTGAAGAACAGTTTTCAGGCAAAGAAGTCAACACAAGTGATGCTTTGGCTCGTTATAAAGCCATGACAACTGTTGGTCTTGATTTTGGTATTCTGCACGTTGATGATATGTTAGATGTTCATCTATTTGGAACACCGGGTCAATCACGTTTCAACTTTATGTGGGAGATTTTATCAAAAGGTGCAATGGGTACTGTTTTTCTAATTGACTCTAGCTCTGATCGCGCTCTTGATGAAGCTAAAAAAATGTTGACCTTCTTTCGTGCTAAAGCAAATCTACCTATTGTTATTGGTGCAACCAAACAAGATTTAGAAGGTGCCAAAAGCTTGGCTGAAATCACAAAGCTGCTTAACCTCAAGGATGAGGCAATCATTCCTTGTGATGCTCGCTTAAAAGATGATTCAAAAACACTCATCATGACACTATTATTAGAAGTGATTAGTCGCAGTCATCATCAACAACTTGAAGACACCGATGATTTTGATTTTAGTTAATTAAGTACTTGTTGCAATGCCTGTTTTAGGTGTTGTAACACTTTCCCCGTGAATCGACAGCCATCTGCAAATAATTTTATTCAGCAGTACACATAAAAAAACACTTTATTTCAAAGCATAAACTTCTGATTTGTTACATCTATTTTAAATATTTCCCTTCCTTTGTTGATTCAAGATGATTGACATATCTTAAAGCCACGCCATAATTCGCCGCGTCAGATAAAAATGGCGCTTTAGCTCAGTTGGTTAGAGCGGTGGAATCATAATCCATGTGTCCGGGGTTCGAATCCCTGAAGCGCCACCAAGTATACCGTAGGGGTTGTGCATATGCTCAATCCCTTTTTTATGCTAGACACAAACTACTGATTTAACAGATTTATTTCAAGGGAGTTGCCATGCCTCGCCGCCAAGATATTCAATCCATACTGGTGATAGGTGCAGGGCCAATTGTCATTGGCCAAGCCTGTGAATTTGACTACTCTGGCGTACAAGCATGTAAAGCCTTGAAAGAAGATGGTTTTCGTGTTATATTGGTTAACTCCAACCCAGCAACAATCATGACCGACCCTGAGTTTGCAGATGCAACTTATATCGAACCCATTACATGGGAAGTCGTGAGTCGCGTGATTGAAAAAGAACGTCCTGATGCCATTTTACCCACAATGGGTGGACAAACAGCCCTCAACACAACTTTAGACCTACATAAACAAGGTATTTTAAAAAAATACAATGTTCAATTGATTGGTGCACAACCTGAAGCGATTGATAAAGCTGAAGATCGTGGCTTATTTAGTAAAGCCATGAAAAATATTGGCCTTGACATGGCACGCGGTGGCTTTGCACATAGCATTGAAGAAGCACGCGAACTTGCCCTTGATATTGGCTACCCTATTATCATTCGCCCTTCTTTCACGCTTGGTGGTAGCGGTGGCGGCATTGCTTACAATGCTGACGAATTCCATCAAATTGCTTCCTCAGGTCTTGATGCAAGTCCAACTTCAGAAATTTTAGTCGAAGAATCCATCATCGGCTGGAAAGAGTATGAAATGGAGGTCATGCGTGATAAAAATGATAACTGTGTCATCATTTGCTCTATCGAAAACCTCGACCCAATGGGTATTCACACCGGTGATTCAATTACCATTGCCCCAGCCCAAACCCTAACAGATAAAGAATACCAACGTATGCGGAATGCTTCCATTGATTGCTTACGTGAAATTGGTGTTGAAACAGGTGGCTCCAACGTCCAGTTTGCTGTGAGTCCAAAAGATGGTCATTTAATTATTATCGAAATGAATCCACGTGTTTCACGTTCATCAGCATTAGCATCCAAAGCTACTGGCTTTCCGATCGCTAAAATCGCCGCTAAACTGGCTGTTGGTTATACCCTTGATGAAATTCGCAATGATATTACTGGTGAAACTTGGGCTGCTTTTGAGCCTTCCATTGATTATGTTGTTACTAAAATACCTCGTTTTGCCTTTGAAAAGTTCCCAGGTGCGGATGACCGTTTAACCACCCAAATGAAATCTGTGGGCGAAGTCATGGCCATTGGCCGTACCTTTACTGAATCGCTGGGTAAAGCCATGCGTGGCTTAGAAACAGATACTTGTGGTTTTGATAAAAGCTTAGATGGCATTGATAACCCCGAAGAATTTCTCAAAGAAAAATTAGCCGTAACCAGATCTGAACGCCTATGGTGGCTTGGTGAAGCCTTGCGCTTGGGTTGGTCTGAAGAAAGAGTCGTTGCCACAACAGGGATTGATCCTTGGTTTGTGTCTGAAATCAACATCCAAATTCAATTAGAAGAAGAAATTCGTCTATTGAGCATTGGCAACATTTCACGTGATAAGCTACGCCAATGCAAGCGAGAAGGCTTGGCCGATGCTCGCCTTGCTCAGCTCATGCAATGCCCAGAATCTGAAGTACGCCAAAAACGTTTGTCCTACAATTTACGCGCTGTCTTTAAACGTGTGGATACGTGTGCTGCTGAGTTTTCAGCCAATACACCTTATATGTATTCCACTTATGAAGAGGAATGCGAGGCACAACCCAGCAATAAACGTAAAATAATGGTATTAGGTGGTGGCCCTAACCGCATTGGTCAAGGTATTGAATTTGATTATTGCTGTGTACATGCCGCTTATGCTCTTAGTGAAGATGGCTTTGAAAGCATCATGGTCAACTGCAATCCAGAAACGGTTTCCACCGACTATGATACATCTGATCGCTTGTACTTTGAATCCCTCACCTTTGAAGATGTGATGAATATTGTCGATGTTGAACAACCTGAAGGTGTCATCGTCCAATTTGGTGGGCAAACACCCCTCAAGCTTGCCAATATTTTAGAAGAAGCAGGTGTGCCGATTATTGGCACCAGCCCTGATGCCATTGACTTGGCAGAAGATCGCGAACGCTTTCAAGCTTTATTGCATGATTTAAACCTACTTCAACCCAATAATGGTACAGCCAGATCAAATGAAGAAGCCATCGCCGTTGCCCAAAAGATTGGTTATCCAGTCGTGGTTCGTCCTTCCTATGTTTTAGGTGGCCGTGCGATGCAAATTGTGCATGGCGAAGAACAATTGCAACGCTATATGCGTGAAGCAGTCACGGTTAGTCCGCAACACCCTGTGTTACTTGATAGCTTTCTCAACAAAGCCATTGAACTTGATGTCGATGCCTTATGTGATGGCGAACAAGTCATCATGGGTGGCATTATGGAACATATTGAAGAAGCTGGTGTGCATTCAGGTGATTCTGCTTGCTGCTTACCTCCTCACTCAGTTCCTGATAATATTTTAGAAGAGATTAAACGACAAACCGCCGCTATGGCACTTGCCATTGGTGTGCGTGGTTTAATCAATATTCAGTTTGCCCTGCAAGGGGAAAGCCTTTATGTGCTAGAAGTAAATCCTCGTGCCTCTCGAACAGTTCCCTTTGTTTCTAAAGCTTTAGGTCAACCTCTGGCCAAAATAGCCGCAAGAATCATGGCTGGACAAAGCCTTGCTCAACAAGGTGTTTCTGACTTCCCTGAACTCAAAGGTTATTGCGCTGTCAAAGAAGCTGTCTTTCCTTTTGCAAAATTTCGTGGTGTAGATACCTTACTTAGCCCTGAAATGAAATCCACAGGCGAAGTCATGGGCATTGCCAAAGATTTTCCTGCCGCATTTCAAAAAGCACAACTTGCAGCCAGCGTATGCCTACCACAATATGGTACTGTTTTTCTATCCGTTCGCGATCAAGATAAACCGAACTGTGTTGATGTCGCCAGACGCTTAACTGAAGTCGGCTTTGAAGTACTTAGCACCACAGGCACTTACAGTATACTATGCCAACATGATATCCCTGTGACGTGGGTTGCCAAAGTCACGGATTCTGATCGCCCACATATTGTAGATCGCTTGATTAGTGGTGAAGTTGATATGGTTATCAATACCACTGAAGACCAACAAGCTATTCTTGATTCACGTCCAATTCGCCAAATTGCAATACAGCAAAGTATTCCTTATTTCACCACTATTGCGGGTGGATTAGCTGCTGCAAAAGCGATTCAATGCCACCGTGATGTGACTGATGTACAAGCTATCCAAGCATACCATCACAATGCTAAGCTACAACACACATCATAAGCTTTTTTAGAACCTTAATCCAATAAAAGGAGAAGCAAATCGTGGAACATATTCCAATGACAACGACTGGTGCTCAGTTTTTACGCGACGAGCTGGATCACCTGAGAAAAGACCGCCGACCTAAAGTTATCGAAGCCATTGCCACCGCGCGTGACCATGGTGACTTAAGTGAAAATGCAGAATACCATGCAGCCAAGGAAGAACAATCTTTCATTGAAGGCCGGATTCAACAAATTTCTGATACTTTAGCACGCGCACAGATTATTAGCCCTTCTAGTTTAAAAGCGACTAAAATCGTTTTTGGTGCCACCGTCACATTATTCGATGGCAAAACAGAAAAAGAAGTGTGTTATCAAATCGTTGGTGTTGATGAAGCTGATATTGAGAAATTTAAAATATCTATTACCTCTCCTATTGCCAGAGCTCTTATTGGCAAGGATGTTGATGATATTGCTGTCGTACACGCACCCAGTGGTGATCGTGAATACGAAGTTATGGCAATCAACTACATTTAATGAATCAATAAATGGGTGTTTAAGCACATGAAACAATTACATCACGGTCTCTTACTTTTAAGTTTATCTCTTCTATTAGGATTGTTAATTGTTCCCGCATATGTGGTAGCACCCATTTTATTTCAAGAACTTGATAGTCACCAAGCAGGCATCATTGCTGGCAAGATCTTTCACCTTGCTAATCCAATCATTCTCATCTTATGTTTTCTTATTTTTATTGAATGGCGACGCATGCAAGCCAGTATCTTTTTATGGGCTAGTTTATGCCTGCTTGCTTTTTGCATTGGCATGAATGAATTTATGATCTCACCCGTTTTACAAGATATTAAAGCTCAAGCTGGACCCATTAATTTACTGAATGATGATGATCCTATGCGCAGCAAGTTCTTTCTCATTCATGGTTGCAGTGCTGTCTTGCACCTCATCGCCAGTTTATGTGGTCTTTTCATAGCTACGCGTCCCGCCAAAGATGCATAAACACCTTAGAAAAATCAGCTTATGGTGGGAAAAACAGCTCGACGACACAGAGTTTGTCATCTTAATCACTTCGCTGTTGGTGATCTTCAGCTTACTTCACTTTATGGGCTATATACTTGCCCCACTCTTCATTGCCATTGCTTTAGCTTATGTCTTAGAAGGCGTTATTGGCATACTTGAAAAGCTTCACTTACCACGCTGGGCAGCAACCAGTATCGTGGGCATTAGTATTATTTGGTTTTTCTTGTTTTCACTCTTACTCATTATCCCCTTACTTGCTGAACAAATAGCACACCTCATCAAGCAAACCCCTGATTTCATTAAAAATATCCAGATAACACTTGATAAGATACAAAACTATGCCAGCTGGCTTACACCTGAATATCTACAACAAGCCATTGCAGATAACGCACAAAAACTACAAGAATGGGCTGGGCAACTTGTCTCCTTATCTCTCACCTCTATCCCTGCCATCTTGACCTTAAGTATCTATATCATTCTTGTGCCTGTCCTCGTTTTTTTCTTACTGAAGGATAAACACGTACTCCTAACTTGGAGCCAGCGCTTTACTCCCAAAGAAAACACCTTGATTAAAAAGGTTTGGGGAGAACTTGATACTCAAATTGGTAATTATATTCGAGGAAAATTTTGGGAAACTTTTGTTGTTGGCCTTGTGACATGGTTTTCTTTTTGGCTACTTGACCATCCTTACGCCTTATTACTCGGTGCCATTACGGGTATTTCTGTTTGGATTCCCTTTGTTGGTGCAGCACTGGTCACCATTCCCGTCGTCCTACTTTCTTTTTATCAATGGGGTCTCACAGACATCACCTTATATGCTCTCATCGCGTATTTTGTCATTCAAATCTTAGATGGTAACTTACTCGTTCCTCTTCTCTTTTCTGGCATGGTGAACCTCCACCCCATTGCCATCGTCGTCGCTATTCTCTTTTTTGGTAGTATTTGGGGCATTGTCGGTGTCTTTATTGCCATACCTATGGCTGCCTTGGTGCAAAGTGTATTGAATGTGAGACGAGAAAATACCGCAATCTAAAAAGATCCTTGCACCTAAAAGTCTTTAACATCATTAGTGACCTCAACAATACTTCAAGCTAAGCTTTGCAGTATGCTAAAATCACCCCCACATGCCCCCCACCTCAGCATCTATCGTTGGCACCCTGCAATGATTGCCAGCATTGCCCATCGCGCCAGCGGTTTAGTGCTTTCTTTATTTTTACCACTTTATTTATTGCTGCTATACGATATGCACTTTAGCCCCCAACATTTTGAAGCAGGACTTGCTCTGCTTCAAAAACCTTACATCAGTATCATACTCTGGATGATGGGCACTGCCCTGCTTTATCACTTTAGCAATGGTATTCGTTTTATCTTACAAGATATGACTCTATTGCAGAGCAGACATGCTTTGCGCTTTTCAGCAAAACTGGTTTTAGCTATCGCATGCGTGGGCTCTCTCCTTTTAGGAGGCTACTTATGGTAAACCATGTCACAAAACATGTGGTGCGTGAATGGTACTGGCAACGCCTTTCTGCCGTGCTATTGGCTTTATTCCTTCCCGCTGCATTCTGTTTAACCTTATGCCTTCGCGCAGAAAGCATTAACTATGCTCAGTTCATGGACTTGATGCAGCATCCTCTTGTACAAATTTGGCATAGTTTGATAACCCTTTCTTTTTCACTTCATTTATGGATCGGTATCAAAATCATTCTTGAGGACTATATCTCTCTTGCTTTGCGTATTCCCACACTCGCCGTCACCTCAGTTTGTTTGATTGGGGTCACTTTGTGGGGTCTAAAAATTATTTGGTGGATCAGTTTATGAGTTATCTTTCTAATGCCAACATTCAACACCACTTTCACGATGTACTCATTATTGGCGCGGGTGGCGCAGGATTGCGCTGCGCTCAAGAACTTGCCGATGCCAAAACGCGCGTGGCCATTATCAGTAAGGTTTTACCCACACGCTCGCATACCGTCGCTGCCCAAGGCGGTATCAATGCAGCCTTAGGTAATATTAAATCAGATCATTGGCATTGGCATATGTATGATACTGTCAAAGGCTCTGATTATCTTGGAGACCAAGATGCCATTGAATACTTATGCCGCGCTGCGCCGCGCGCTGTCTATGACCTTGAACATGCAGGCGTTCCCTTCTCACGCCTTGATGATGGCAGTATTTATCAGCGTGCTTTTGGCGGACAATCCCGTGAATTTGGTGAAGGTGGCCAAGCCTTGCGCACATGTGCCGCAGCTGACCGCACAGGCCATGCTATTTTGCATGCGATGTATCAGCAGAACTTAAGAACAGGCACACAGTTTTTTGATGAATTTTTTGCCCTTGATTTAATTCAAGTAGATGACCGTTGTCACGGTGTGCTGGCATGGGATATTGCCAACGGTACTTACCATATGTTTCGTGCCAAATCCGTCATTTTGGCCACAGGTGGTGCTGGGCGTATTTTCAAAACCAGTACCAATGCCCATATTTGCACGGGTGATGGTGGCGCACTGGTGCTACAAGCTGGCCTAGATATTCAAGATATGGAGTTTTTTCAATTTCATCCAACAGGCATTGCCGATGTTGGCCCTCTCATTAGTGAGGCCGTACGTGGTGAGGGTGGTTATTTAATCAATAGTGAAGGCGAGCGTTTCATGGAACGTTATGCCCCCACAGCCAAAGATTTAGCCAGTCGAGATGTAGTCTCACGCGCCATTGCCCGTGAAATCATGGCAGGTCGTGGCTGTGGCCCCAAGAAAGACCATGCTTTACTTAAAATTGATCACCTTGGCAAAGAAGCGATCATGGAACGTTTACCTAATATTCATGCGTTGGCTTTGCGTTTTTCTGGCATTGACTGCACAAAAGAAGCCATGCCCGTCCAACCAACAGCGCATTATACGATGGGCGGTATTCCCACCAATCGATTTACAGAAGTCATCCATCAAGATAAAGACCTGAAAGAACAAGTCATTCACGGCCTTTATGCTATTGGCGAAGCCGCATGTAGTTCCGTGCATGGTGCAAACCGATTGGGTGGAAATTCTTTGCTAGAAATCATCGTTTTTGGTCGTACCTGTGCCAAACGCATTTTGGAACAACTCCAAGAAGAATCACATCATACAGACATTGACCCCGATTGCTGGAAAACAGGTGTACAACGTGTTGAACGTTGGTTTGAGAAAAAAGATCAACAAGGCTTGTCCATCGCAGCATGTCGAGAACAAATGCAGCATATTATGCAAACCTATTTTAGCGTTTATCGTGACCACGCCCATATGCAAGAAGGTATTGATCAATTAGAAGCTTTAGCCTCTGAAATGGATCAACTTTCTATTCAAGACACCAACCGCCTGTTTAATACCGAACTGATCGAAGCCTTAGAGCTTGAAAATCTCATGAAACTGGCTCGAACTGCCGCAGCATCAGCATTAAAACGCACCGAATCACGCGGCGCACATGCCAGAGAAGATTTCCCAGATCGCGATGATGAACACTGGCTACAACACAGCATGGCCAGCCTGATTGATGAAAAAGTACAGCTACGCTATAAACCCGTTCGCTTACAACCGATTAGCGTCGAATCTTTTCCGCCCAAACCGAGGGTCTACTAATGACTGATATTCATTTAAAAGTTTTTCGCTACAACCCTGAACAAGATGAAAAACCTTATATGCAAGCTTTTGCGGTGCCCCAAGAGGCTGGCACCATGCTACTGGACATTTTAAATCACGTTAAATGGCAAATAGATGGCAGCCTCACTTATCGCCGTTCTTGTGGTGAAGGGGTCTGTGGTTCCGATGGCATGAACATCAATGGGGTCAATGGTTTGGCCTGCATCACACCTGTTGCGGGTTTAAAACAACCCATTCACATTCGCCCTTTGCCCATGATGAGTGTTATCCGTGACCTTGTGGTCGATATGAAGCATTTTTTTGAACAATACCGCAGCATTAAACCTTGGATGCAACATCAAAAAGCTGTACCCGAACGTGAAACGCCCCAAACACCTCAGCAACGTGAACAACTCAATGGTTTATATGAATGCATCCTATGTGCTTGTTGCAGCACCTCTTGCCCATCGTATTGGTGGAATGGTGATCGTTTTTTAGGCCCGGCCACTTTATTACAAGCTCAACGCTGGATTTCTGATTCACGCGATGAAGCCCAAGATGAACGCTTGGATCAGTTAGAAGATTCATTCAAACTATACCGTTGCCATCAAATCATGAATTGTATGGAAGCATGCCCTAAAAAATTAAACCCCGCTGAAGCAGTTGGGCAACTCAAAACCAAGTTATTCAAACGACAGTCATGAAAGAACAACGGCGGCGATGCTTGGCTTATCGTTTAACAACCCAAGGTATGTGCGAACTTGATACTTGGCTTGCACCACTCAAAGAAACCTTAAACCAAGCAGACGATGCCTTTCTGACAGAAATCGAACAGCTCTTGGCACATGAAGTCCCTCAACTTCAAGCCATGATGCATGGGCATCAACCCATTCCTAACATACTTCAACCTTGGCTCCACAGCACAAGAAAAGGTCAATCATGAAATCTAAACAGAATACAGGTGGTCTTGTTTACTCCACCGAACACGGCAAGTTTTGCCCAAAATGCAAAAAGCCAGTAGGACGCTGCATTTGCAAGCAACAACAAAAAAACAAGATCAGCCCCAATGATGGCATTATCCGCATTGGCCGAGAAACCAAAGGCCGCAAAGGCAAAGGCGTGAGCCTGATTCATGGCGTACCACTGCAAGGCAAAGAGTTGCAAGCTTTTGCCAAAGAGCTCAAGAAGAAATGTGGCTCAGGTGGCACACTCAAAGATGGTGTCATTGAAATTCAAGGGGATCACCGTGAGAGACTTTTAGAGATTTTAAGCAAAAAAGATGGTTGGATCGTCAAACTAGCAGGTGGATGAGCATCACAGCCAAGAAACGCCACCAATTAGAACAATTATTACAACAAAGCATTACATCTATTCAAGCTTTACAAGGCCGTTGTGTGGCCCAAGTTTACCGCCTACGGCGACAAGATGGATCTGATGTTGTGGTTAAATATGCTGAGCAAGGTTTAGATATAGAAGCAAAAATGCTTCAATATCTGGCTCAACAAAAACAGCCTGTGCCCCATATCATTTATCATGATACGCAAACCTTGCTGTTATCATGGATTGCCAACTCAGGACACATCAATGCTAATGTTGAAACCCATGCCGCTCAACTGCTCTGCCATCTCCATCAAGTCAGCTATCCTCAATATGGTTTTGCATGGGACACATGCATCGGTGGCTTGCATCAACCCAATCAATGGCAAAGCTCATGGCTTCAATTTTATGCACAACAACGCCTCATGTATATGGAAAATTTGGCATATCAACGGCAAAAAATGCCTAAGCAATTATTACACAGAGTAGAAATCTTATGCGCTCATTTAAAAGAATATTTGCATGAACCCACAAAACCCAGTTTAATTCACGGCGATATTTGGGAAGGAAATATCCTTTGTCAGCAAAATAAAGTCGTGGCTTGGATTGATCCAGCCATTTATACCCATCCCACTTCAAGAT
Source organism: Mariprofundaceae bacterium (assembly GCA_030950585.1). Lineage (GTDB taxonomy): Bacteria > Pseudomonadota > Zetaproteobacteria > Mariprofundales > Mariprofundaceae > JAUZRG01. The sequence goes on from JAUZRG010000151.1 coordinate 24,236, forward strand.
GCAGGATTTCAGCAAATCGAGAGGCGTTCATGTTCGAGGCTTAAAAGCGCAGTGTTAGTCGCTCTAAGCCAAGCTGTTGTAACGAAGAAGATGGACGCTTCTCGGCTTGCCCTATGGGAGCTTAGGAGGAAAATCAGCTCTGCGTTACAAGGCTTGAAAAGGACTAGCCATTCTCTACACCTTGTGCCTTGTTCTGAATTCCCTCCTAAGCTCTGAAACCTGCATCTTGAGGTGGGATGGGTATATTATGCAGACGCAGAAGTGGAATTGGCTTTTATCAACCTATTTTCAACATTTGGCACTCATTTTTGGGAAAAATATCAAGAACAACATCCCATTGACCCGCTATTTTTTGAAACACGTCAAGCTATTTACCAACTGTATCCACTGCTTGTGCACACCACTTTATTTTCAGGGCACTATGTTGCTTCTCTATCAAAAACACTTCAAAATATAGGTTTCTAAATCATGTTTAAACAATATATCGGCACTGCGTTGCTTTTATGTAGCATTAGCAGCCAGACAGCACTTGCCACCGAAGCCACCACAACACCTTGGAAAACAAGAAGCATCGAAGCTGGTGCAATGATGACATCGGGCAACACCCAAACAACCCAACTAAATATGGCAAGCGATATGCAATTCGATGGCAAAGAATGGGGCTTTGGTGTCAAAAGCAGTGCTTCCAGAGCCTCTGACCGTGGCAAAATAACAGCACAACATTATGACATACACGGCAACGTCCACTACAATATCAACACACGTTTTTATGTATCTCTAACCGCCGAATATGAAAGAGACCCATTTAGCAGCATTGACTTTCAAATCAGCGAAGCCTTTTCTGTCGGTTATCATGCAGTGCTAGCACCACCATTAAGCTTAGACTTAGAAGTTGGTGGTGGTATTCGTCAAACTAAAGTTCAACAAGCTCTTAAAAATGCGTTAAACATATCTGATGGTATCGCGCGTTCCTCTTTAAACCTCAAGTGGCTGATCAATGATCACAATAGCTTTACTGAAGTGATTACCACCACAGGTGGTAAACAAGGTACTATTAGCAATACAGAAACAGCACTCATCTCAAAATTAAATGGCTCTTTATCCAGCAAAATTGCTTTTAAAACAAAGACCAATTCCAAACCTGCGCTTGGCACCAAAAAGACAGATACTGAAACAGCTATCTTATTAACCTTTAGCTTTTAATATTATTACTTATGCCCCTATCCGATATTAACTCCCTTGCATCTGAACACAACGCCGATATTGATATCGGAAATACGCATGCCCTAAGTTCACGCATACGCATTCAATTTGACATTATTCAACGCGAATTAAAACTACTCCCTAAGCTTTTTGATAACACGCGCAAGGATTGCTGGAAGATGCGCGAAGAAATTAAAAAATACCTTAGCATGCTCAACCACCAACAAGACCTACCACTCTATTTTAGGTTAGAAGTCATGGACTTCTTTCAAAAATATTATGCATCATACTTCGACTCTGAGTACATCATTGTCGCTCTTAAATCTTACCAAATCACCATTGAATTATTAAACTCTGAAGGCATGACATATCGCCTTGATATTTTAAGAATCGCCATCGCTGCAATCACCATTACCATCTTAGATCTAAAAATTCATCGTCAACAATATCAACCCATTGAAAAGAAAAAGGGGATGTTATTATATAGTGTCCTGCATCATGTGTTTCCTTTTATTGATTTTTTAGATGACAAACATGCCAAAGACCTTGAACTTTTAGGTCAAAAAGTATGCCAATATGTTTTATTGCAACGCATGGATTTCTTTAGCAAAGACCTGAATGAACAGAAACTCATCGTAGAAAAACTTAATCAATATTCAGGTCGTATCAGCTCTCACTTTTATACAAAAGGTGAAATGCTTTACCTGCCAACAGATCAACTTCATAGTTACTTAGCCATATACCCGCAATACCCAAGTACCTTCACAAAAGTCATTACAAAATTTAAGCATGAAACCAGTCAAAACAATATGATTTTATTGGATCTGAATCTTTTCCTAGATCAAATCATACACCTATCAAAAGATTCACCCCGCCAAGATGAACGCAACACATGCAAGCTTATTCGAGACTCTCTATTGCGCTTTAGTCGCACATCACCACGTCAAATAACCGAGAAAGATGTTAATGTTTTTTTAGATTTAGATGCAACCACAGCATTTCAAAACAGACGACTCTTTAAAAGGGGTTGCGATCACGATACCAACAAACGACTTAATGCAAATTGGCAAATTATTGATTATTCCAAAACAGGTCTAAGCCTTAAAAACAAATCACAACAACATTTTGATGTTTTTCAGAAAGGCCTGTTAGTTGGCGTGCAGTGGACTGAAGAATTGAGTCTTTTAGATACAAAATATCAACTTGGTTTCTTGCGATGGTACAAAACAAAAGGTGATGAAGAACAAATTGGCATCGAGTTTTTCAAGAAAGCTTATATGATCCGCTTTGCCGTTTTTCATGCAGATGAATCAGTGGTGATTCAAGAAAAAACAAATCCGAATATTTTATGGGTTCCTAGCCCTTATATGCATTTAGACGATAGTGTTCATATTTATGAGAATAAAAATATTTATTCTTACCGCATTGAACAAATCTTAGAAACAGGCCTGAACTTTAGTCGCTGTATTGCCAAACAATTATAAAATTTTGTTTTACTGGCTGTTTTCGTGTGTTCTGCCATAGCTTGTGGGTAAGAAGCATCGGGCAGGCACTGGGCTCGAGTCATTCCACTGAGGTTATTTGAAGCATACTTTTCCAACTGATACTTGAATTTTTAAGTGATTCTAAGAGTCAGGATGTTTTCAAGAGATAATGCCTCCTTAATAACGCCCATCGCGACTGCTGGAACTTTGCCTGTTGTCCAATGAATACGCGTAAAATGATGAATCATTTGATGTACATCCAAAGTTCGTTGCAACGCAGCTGTATTTTTTGCATAGGTATTCGTTCTCCTTCTAAAAGCACTGTTTCTACGACGTAAG
>JAUZRG010000152.1 GCA_030950585.1 Mariprofundaceae bacterium
GGCTTGGAGGCGTTCCACTTCCTGAAAGTGTAGAAGGCTAGCCATAAATGACTGTGCTGAGATCAAAGAAAAAACAACGGTTAAGATAAAGACAACGCCAAACACTGCGGCAATGGCATGGCTGCGGTTTACAAGGGCATAACCGATAATCCCAAGGGCTATCAACTTGGCCAAATCAAAGGACAAATATTCCCCAGCCATTGCAAGGCGGCTTGTTATGTCCGTCCCCAACGAATAACCGAAGCTTATGTTCATCCATAATGAGATAGACCCAAGAAATATGGCTATACCTATCATCTTCCAAGCTTGGGTTGGTACTTAATCCTATGGGGATGGTTTCTTTCTCTTTTTTGGTTGGGGTGCTGTGTTGGTGTGATAAAATGCTGGCCATTGTGTGGCCTCCTGTTTCTCTTAAGTGACACCATGCTAGGTGTCGGGAAGTTAAGAATCGTACAGTAAGACGACGTGCAAGCTTTTCCCCAAGGGGTTTTGTATCGCTTTTTTCATTCACTTCAATTGCTTGAAGTTTCGCACCTACCCGAACAAGTAAGCCATTAGGCTGGTTTTGTCCTGTAGACATAAAAAAACCACTGGATAACGGTAGTGGTCGCCGTACTGTAAGGGTTCTTAAGCCCTGCGGCCATATTAGCCAGTGTTGGGGAAGATTTGCAAGGGTTGGCAGTGGTATGGTGTTTAGCATGGCAGCCCCTGCGGATGAACATAATCCAAAAGAAGATTCATTAGTTTGCTTTTCTTTTCTGTGTTTGGTGCGGTCTTAATCATTTTGATTAAACCAGAAAAGCGAGCATAGACATCCTTGCCCCTTGGCCTGTCTACCATGACCCAACTTTTACCAGTATCCGCACAAACCAAGGCGGGGATAAAATACTTTTCATACGCCCCCGCCCCCTTTTCGGAATACATGTCATTATCATCATCACCAAGGTTTAGGTACTCAATGTTCAAGGCATGCATGACATCCAAAACATCAAGCACGCCCTCAACGTCATCACCCTTGCCA
>JAUZRG010000153.1 GCA_030950585.1 Mariprofundaceae bacterium
CTAGGAGGCTGTCCGATAATGACAAACCTACTGCGTAAAAGCGGATATTGGCCGGATTCTCACCCTATTATCGTTAAATAGTCCCTGCTATTCGCCTCAAATGGGGCGAAAATCCAACTCAATCTCACTTTCCCTCGCTACGATCTTCATTATCGGACAGCCTCCTAGATGATGTGTAAATGTCTTATGATGTTGTCATCTGTTTCATAAGTTGTTGATTTATAAGTAATTATCAAATCTTTGTTTCTTCTAAAAAAATGCGCGAACGGTGAACCTAAACTCTTGAAAAGAACTATATCGTTCCTCACGCTCGGCGTGGGAACTATTCAAAATGAAAAATAAGGGGCTTTTAGAGATGAATGTACAGAACGATATCATAAGCACTTGGGCAAACTAAAGTGGCTGATCCTAAAAACACAGAATCAGATTTCTCATTCGGGTGTTATGAACCTTTCTACAAATCTGGAATATCGTATTTGGGTTTGCTCAATCTCTGCGAAGAAGACGAAGTCGTGCAATCAATAGGGACACTTTCTCAGCTAGCCAGCTGTGACACATGGCAGAAAGATACGATTAAACTGCTTGGAGATATTGGTTGGCGATCTCACTTGCCGCCGCTTGTGTCATACTTGTCATCAAACGTGCAATCGCCGCAAATTGAGGATGCAATATGGGGTGCCGTTGAACGCGGTTCTTGGGTCTCGCCACAGTTGCTGTGCGGCCTCAATATGAAGCAGTTTGACTTCAAGCATGGTCTAAGCCAACTGCTAAATGCTGGCGTAAACTCGCCAAATAGAACAGCACTTGAGCTTCATGTCGCCACAGGGCCTGGAGATGACCAATCAAGATTGGGCAAGATCCGCAATTCACTCAAAGGACTGGGCATCACTGATGATTTAGGAAATGACCGTCAGTTGATCAATGAAGCTATTGCGGAAGACTTTGATGAGGCTGATGAGATAAGTTACAATTGGCATAATACAATGACTAAACTGATACGAACTGCCCAACAATAAGGTGCTGCTGTCGCTGATGCGCAGCAGACCACACTTGAGAAGAAACCATGAGACATTCAAAATGCACCAAACAAAAACTGACATCGAAGCTACACCGATGACTTTCGCCTCATTGGGTCTATCCGCACCCATCCTTAAAACCATCACACAATTAAAATACACACAACCCACCCCTATTCAGCTCGAATCCATCCCAGCTATTCTAAAAGGCAGGGATGTGATGGCGGCCGCACAAACGGGTACGGGCAAGACCGCCAGTTTTACCCTTCCCATTCTGGATCTTCTGGCGCAAGGCTCACGCGTTCGGGGAAATCGGGTGCGCGCGCTTATTCTGGTGCCAACGAGGGAATTGGCTGCACAGGTTGCTAAGAGTGTGGCGCGTTATGGCGAGCACCTGCCACTGCGCTCTGCTGTGGTCTTTGGTGGTGTTAAAATAAATCCTCAGATGATGAAGCTGTGCAAAGGCATTGATATTCTGGTGGCAACACCGGGGCGTTTGCTCGATTTACATCAACAAAATGCTGTGCGGTTTACTCAGCTTGAAATCTTGGTGTTGGATGAAGCAGATCGCATGCTGGACATGGGCTTTAGTGATGAACTGAAAAAGATTCTAGCCTTGCTACCATTGAAGCGTCAGAACCTGATGTTCTCCGCGACTTTTTCTGATGAGATTCGCGCACTGGCAAAAACGATGGTGCATGACCCTGTTGAAATCTGCGTGAATCCAGCGAATAGCACGGCAAAAACCGTTGAGCACTGGTTGTATCCCGTTGATAAAAAAAGAAAAAACGCTTTGCTTGAAAAGTTAATCAAAGATAATGACTGGCAGCAGGTCTTGGTTTTCTGCAAAACAAAACAGGCGGCAAACAGACTGGTGCGTTTCTTTGAACAACAAGCCATAAAATCTTCTGCCATTCATGGCGACAAAAGTCAGGGCGCGCGAACCCGAGCATTGAGAGAATTTAAAAACAATGAAATTCAGGTGTTAGTCGCCACCGATTTGGCTGCCAGAGGCCTAGATATACCTCAACTACCCCAAGTGGTGAATTATAACTTACCGCATGTGGCGCAAGATTATATTCATCGCATCGGACGTACGGGTCGTGCTGGTGTCAGTGGTCAGGCGGTGTCGCTCGTGTGTGCCGATGAATTTGACGAGCTGGCTGAGGTCGAGCGCGTGATTCAACAACTCATTACGCGAAAAATAATGAAAGGTTTTGAACCTGCTCAGGTTCTGCCCGAATCCCGTTTAGACACACGTCCGATAAAGCCTAAAAAACCAAAGAAACCGAAAAAGCCTAAGTTATTGGCGCAATGACTGATGTTCAGTGTGAAAACATGTTTAAAAGAATGGATTCCCGATAAGAAACTTCAGGAATGATGACTTTTTAGCCAAACGGCATAATACCCTCTCAAACCTAACTTCATTCCATCATCAATGATATCGCGCCACTAAAAAAGCAACCGCGCCAAATAAACCGCCTAAACAGCTCTTTTTGTGGCGCAATACGGCTATCGCGCCACAACAAAAAACAAAGAGAAGTCTTCATTTGCGCATTTGCCTTAAAAAACAATGAGACAATTTAAGCTTCCGCCAATGATGAAAAGTGTGTTTGCTTTGCCTTCAGCTATAGTCGCCCCATGCCAACGCTACCCATCCATGATGTTCTGCCAGATATCAAACACAAATTAAGCACGCACAACCGTCTTGTCCTGCAAGCCCCACCGGGCGCAGGCAAAACCACCGCTGTGCCCATCGCCTTGCTCGACCAAAGCTGGTTGGGTGATAAACAAATCATCATGCTCGAACCTCGCCGACTTGCGGCACGCAATGCGGCGGCGCGCATGGCCTTTTTACTGGGTGAAAAAATCGGTGAAAGCGTGGGTTACCAGATTCGTCAGGACAGCTGCTTTAGCGATAGAACAAAAATACTGGTGGTCACCGAAGGTATTTTAACGCGCAAGTTACAGGCTGACCCCGAACTTAAAAAAACTGCACTGGTTATTTTTGATGAATTTCACGAACGCAGCCTGCATGCCGATTTATCATTGGCACTGTGTTTGCAAAGCCAACAGATTGTACGCGAAGACTTAAAAATTCTGGTGATGTCGGCGACGCTGAATACGGATGCAGTCGCGACCTTGCTCGATCACGCACCAATCATTCAAAGCCAAGGTCGCAGCTTTGCTGTGGAGAACAAATACCTCGATAAAGTCATGCGTCAGCACAATACCAACCCACAGCAGCAACTGATGATCAGTTTAACCAACACAGTCAAAAAGTTCATGCATGAACACGAGGGAAACTGTTTGGTGTTTCTACCCGGTGTCAAAGAAATCAACCAGCTGTCCCGACAGATCAAACAAGTCCTTGATCATGAGTCGATCAACAACATTGTGATAGCACCACTGCATGGCAGTTTAAACAAACAACAACAGGACTTGGCGATTGCCGCGCCCAAAGATAAAGCCATGCGCAAAATTGTCTTGGCCACCAATATCGCAGAAACCAGTATCACCATTGAAGGCATTAGCTGTGTGATTGATTCGGGATTGGAGCGCATGCTTCATTACAGCCCTGCCTCGGGCATGAATCGACTCAATACCCAGTCTATTTCACAAGATTCAGCTGTGCAACGCAGCGGGCGTGCTGGAAGATTATCCGCTGGTGTCTGTTACCGCATGTGGACGGCAGAGCAACAGCCGCGCTTACTCAAACATGCATCGCCTGAAATTTTACACAGCGACCTATCATCATTGGTGCTTGAGCTGGCTAACTGGGGCGTGACCGAGGCTGATGAAATGCAGTGGATGGATCTGCCACCATCCAGTGCCATCGAACAGGCCAAAGGACTCTTGCAACAACTCAGGGCGATCGATGAGCGGGGCAACATCAATGGGCACGGTCGTGACATGCTCAAACTGGGCACACATCCACGCTTAGCACACATGATGCTGGCTGCGATTCAACTGGATCAAGCTTATCACGCCTGCTTGATCGCCAGCCTGCTCACCGAGAAAGATATATTTCAGTCCAATGCCGATCGAAGTGCCGACATTCATGACAGACTTAATGTGCTGATGCATACAAGATCAAGCCATCACGGCATCGATCACCAGCAATGCAAACGCATCATACAAAGCGCAGATGATTTTTTTAAACGCGTGAAACAATGCAGTAAAACGAGAATCAGCAAAGAACGACCAGACAACAGTTATAGCGGCGTGCTTCTGGCCTACGCCTACCCCGACAGAATCGCCAAACGACGCAATGCCAACCAAGCACGTTATTTACTCAGTAACGGTAAAGGCGCGGTGATTCCGCCCTACTTTCAGCACCATCACCATGAATACCTTGTCGTCGCCAACCTTGATGCCAAACAAGGTGAAGCCTGTATTTATCTGGCCGCAGATATTAGCGATGAACAATTGCAGGAATATTTTATGGATAACATTCAGCACGAAGAACCTGTTGAATGGAACGATGGCGCACAACGTGTCGAAGCAAAACAGACCAGCCGCATCGGTAAAATCATGCTGAAGGAATCAATCCTGCACGATGTCAAAAACACAGAAACACAAGAGGCGATACAGCAGTGCCTGATACAGGCCATCAGAAACATCGGGCTGTCATGCCTAAGTTGGAGTGCCAAGGCAGACAGCCTGAAACAGCGCGTGCAATTTATAAACCACCACCTTCAGCACAATCCCGCTGTTCAAAAACAGTTTGCCAATCAATCTCTGCCAGACTTTTCTCAACAGAGCCTGAGCGACACACTCGACGCATGGTTACAACCCTACTTAAAACATGAAAATAGCCTCAAGCAATGTGCCAAACTCGATTTGCATCAGCTACTTATCCATCAACTCAGCTGGGAACAACAGCAATTGGTCAAACAACTGGCACCAGAAAGAATCAGCGTACCCAGCGGTTCCGCAGTGAGCATTGATTACAGCGACCCAGTGCAACCCGTCCTTGCCGTCAGACTGCAAGAAGTCTTTGGCCTATACGACACCCCCACCCTGTTAAATGGTCAGTGCAAACTGATGATGCATTTATTATCACCAGCACGTAAACCCATGCAGATCACGCAAGATTTAAACAGCTTCTGGAATAGCTCTTATCACGATGTCAAAAAAGAACTGCGTGGAAAATACAAACGGCACTACTGGCCAGACGATCCATTCACCGCACAGGCAACCAGCAAAACCAAGAAACACATGAATCGAAAGTAGGAATTTATTTAATTCGGGGACAGTTTACTTATTTCTTAATCAAACCAAGTCGACAGCATATAATTAAGTAATGTGTCCCCTTAATTATATGTCCCCTTAATTATGAGAGGTTATTAAATACCAAAATGGAAAAATAAAATATTCAATTTGCGAACGAATTGGCTGAGCTATTAAAACCGTTTGAGCAGTCATTAGCGCAACTTAAAACAAAAAAACTAAAGCTAATTATCCATGCTGGCACACCAAAAACGGGCACAACGAGCTTACAACCCTACTTGGGTAAAAAACAACGCAAGCTCAGAGGAAAAGGGATTCTTTACCCGCATAATCTTGATAAATTACAAAATCCCAACGCACCAAAACACCAATGATTTGAGAAAAACTTAGTCACAGCCAATGTGGAAAGCTTCCTAGAAAACGTTAAGAACATCATCTCGCAAGTTAAAGACGACACCCACACCATTATCCTATCATCTGAGGGTATTTATAATTACTGGTGGGATTTCCCCGACGAATCAAAAGATATTTTAACAACATTGCATCACCACTTCGATGTTGAAATATGGGTATGGTTTCGTGAACCACTCGCGTTTATTGAAAGCTATTACAAACAATGTATTCGCAACCCACAAGTAAAAAGCAACCCTTGTTATGGCAAAGACTTATCCTTTGCCAGCTCCTCCCGCTATCGACTTTCCTATGCCAAGAATAACGTTTTTTTCAGCTTGGGGCAGCGCAAAGCCTTTGCCTTCAGTTCAGGCAAATCATGTGACTCAATTTTTCAAACGTTCAACACACCAAAGTTAAGGATACCACTCCTTCC
>JAUZRG010000154.1 GCA_030950585.1 Mariprofundaceae bacterium
CTGTTGCTCCTTGATGGTGCTAAAGCATCCATCACTTAACGGCGACGAAGCATAGAAATGATAAGGGTGAATATCAAATTTATCTGGTATTAAGCGATGATAAGCCTTTGATATGGAAGGTGGCTTTGTTTATTGTGCAATACCTATGCCACTTAAGAGACCATATCCTTTGCATTGACCATTGTTTTCATTGATATTTTTCTAATGAGCTCCTGAATAAAAACACCATTGGCATTTCCCCCACACGTTTTTAATACCTGAAGTACTTGTTTTTGTGCGAGAAACCACATCTTTAGATCATGCGTACTAAGAGCATGTTTAGCCTTATCTTTTTCCAACATAACATAGGACAAATTGACCATAAAGGTGGCTAAATTGGCACTGTTATGAATCTTTTTTTTCTTTATCACCATGAAATATTCTAATCCCCAAAACTGTTTTGCATCACGAAAATTAAATTCGATCTGAAAACGCAGGTGATAATAATCCACCAGCTTATCCCAGCTCAAATCAAGGTCAGAGCTGAATAAAGTGACTGCGCTACCTTGGCGTTGCTCAAGTTCGTTTTTCGGATGATCACCACGTTCAGGGCATCGGGAAATTTCTTATGGCGTACTGAAACCTGAAAGTGTTCAGTGCGTATGCCATCTTTTACGACTGTCGACTTTAGGTACTTCTCGGGGATGGATTCAGGCCGTAGTCGATCACCGTACACTCTTGGGCGACCTTTGCCGCTATATTCACCTTCCCATGGTAAGTATAATTCGGAATTACAGCGTAACTTGGATATTAGGTGAAGGCCTAGGAGGATGTCCGATAATGACAAACCTACTGCGTAAAAGTGGATATTGGCCGGATTCTCACCCTATTATCGTTAAATAGTCCCTGCTATTCGCCTCAAATGGGGCGAAAATCCAACTCAATCTCACTTTCCCTCGCTACGATCTTCATTATCGGACAGCCTCCTAGCTGTCGGGTCATCTGCACACCAAAGTTATGACCAAGTTCTCCATCAAAAAAAAGTAGGTAAGTGGAATGCTTTCACCGACCATTTCTTTAACATCATCCACACATCACTGACTTATCAACTTGCTTCATGATGATCGGAAAGGAATGTCGATGTTTAACGCTGGTCAAGCTAATACATAAAAAGCACAAACCAGGTACTGGGACACCATGTGTGGAGGAAAAGAAACGACCTAACCCAAAGGAGTGTTTACCACTTTTTGTAGTAATAGTCTCATCGCCGCTGATGAGGATCACATCGTTAGGGTCGCGTAAAACAATGGTGCGCTTATGGTATAGTTTAAGATATCCCAATGAATTGAATCATCATTGAGAAAACGTTCCACTGTACGGTAGCTGCCACCTTTGTTTGTCCAGCGCGAAATACCAACCATGGAAAGTACAGCAACGACAATCAACGAAAAACGACGATAGTTCTTGGATTTTAACTCATTGCGTAATGGGGATAAAACTTGCAGCATATCGAACATGGGTTCCGAGCCTTTCTTTAGGTTTTTTTGTCTAAACTGAACTCTAAAGGGCGCGCTTGGAACCCGCTACTTTTTGGCGAAGATATTGTCAAAGTAATTTAAAAACAAAAAAATAAACCTACAATGAGGTTGATCCATGATCCTTTTTCCCAAAGCACAAGCACTTCAAGAAGCATTAATGATGATTGGTCATGAAAATGAACGCTGTACCTTAACACAATTACATGGTTTTTTGTTTGGTTTAGCTGTCACACCAGACAACATTCCAAATAAAGAATGGGAAGCTTATATTTTTAAAGACATGACACCGGATGATCCAAAAAAAGACAAAACACGTCCTCTCATAGAGCAAGCAGCAGAAGACATTGTGACACAAGTCAACAACACCACATTTGAATTTCCCTTGCAATATCAACAACCCACAGGCCTACAAATCAAGGAAATAATCGAATGGTCTTCAGGCTTACAGGCCTCCCTACTCTTACGCAGCCCCTTATGGCTAGGTAAAGAGCAGGAACAAGCAAGCGAAGAACAAAAGCAAACATACCAAGAAATGTCATTTTGTTTTGCCAGCTTACGTGCCATCACAAAACCCAGTGATATTCCTACTTTATTTGGTCAGGACTCCGCTGAAATGAGTGGTGATGAAAAAATGCGCTTATTTGTTAAGTGTTTACAATCCATGCCACACCTCGTGCAGTCTTTGATGAACTTTTCACAAAAACATAAAAACGCTTAAGCAGGCTCAAAAATCAAACCGTGTCCTTCTAAGGCTCGAATCAACGTTGTGAAATAAGCATTGATAGGTGTTGCTAAGCCCAGACCTTGGGCTTGATCCACCACATAAGCATTTAAAAAATCAATTTCAGTCGTTTTTCCTGCCACAATATCTTGCCACATACTGGGCTGAATCAGTGACGCTTGCACTGTATTTTGAAGGTGTAAGTCAATGTGCTCTTCGTTTAAGGGAATGTTTTTCAACTGTGCTAAGGCTACCACCTCTTGCATGGCCAAGCGTACAAGGGATGCATATTGCATCTCTTTTGCTAACTCACTTGCATAACGACGCGTTAACGCACTAAACGCATTGAAACCGCAGTTCCAGAGCATCTTATTCCACAACACAAACGTCATATCTTCTTGATAAGATTGAGGGATAGAGGCCGCATCCAAAGCAAACGCAAGCTGTTTCACAGACTGCATGGGCACTGAATCATGCCATGAGCCCCACATGATATTCCCAGCAGCAGAATGCACCACATGCCCAACTTCAGGCATGCGCACACCAATAAACGCACTGGCAGTCAAAACTGCATGATTTGGAAAGTATTTCAATACCATATCAGCAGCAAGCACACCATTTTGCAACGTCATAAAGGTACAATCAGGTTGAACATGAATCGCTATATCAGATAATAAATCATCCAATGCCGTCATTTTGCACGTTAATAAGACTACATCGACATCTTTAACGATACTCGGATCATCAGAAGCATGCACAGAAAGCAAACACTCTTGATCTTGTGAGATATGATGCAAACCATACTTTTGCAGCTGCCGCAGTTGATAACCGCGCGCTAAAAAAACCACATCATAACCCGCTTGCTGTAATAAACTGCCGTAATGACAACCCACAGCACCTGCACCCGCAATACAAAAATACATAAACACCTACACCTTAGACATAATCAACTTTAGTATTCCATCATCCATTTCCACTGAACGGTTAAACGACCGTTTTTTCTAAAGTTGGGTCGAAAGTCGCGGTTAGGCCCCCAGTTGGAATACACCACATTAAAGGTAAACGGCTTCCAGCTATTTCGCCCAAAGCCATAGGTCCATCGCCACGGTGCTTTTGGAGTTAAGGCACGACTAACACCAATTTTTGCAAACCAGCTATCTTTAAATTTCCATGTATGACCCAAGCCAACCGTGGGTGCCCAACGCCCTAACTTTGCATCTGCTTGTAATGGAAAATCAATGGCTGGAGAAAAAGAAATGGGGAAGCCAAAGAGTTTAGGCTCATTTATCATATTATAATCAACACTAAACTTCAAACCCTTTAATGGGTCCTGGCCAAGAGCAATAGGCCCCCAATTATTGAGTGCGAAAGAAAACTGACCCGGTCGCCAATCTTCGTAACCAAGACCCCACGAGTAATTAAAATCTTTTTTACTACCAAACAAGGTTGTTTTTGCACCAACTCTAAAAACCCATTTGTCATAAGGCTTAAATGACAATCGTGAGCCAACAATGGGAAGACCTGTTCTTAGGCGTGTTGAATAAAACATACTGCCCGATACTTTAGAACTTGGTTTCTCAGGGTCTGACACCACCCTCGGTTCAGAAAATAAAGCCTCAGGCGCACGAGGCATTTCCGCATCGGCCATCAACATCGGCTCATCTTCCATTAAAATAGGCGCTGCAAATAAATCCAAATCCGCTTTCTCCCCCTCAGATACCAGAGAAGGCATGGATAAATTCTCCACCTTCACAGCCTCTGTCTCATTCATATCAAAGCTTAAGGCAAGCTCTGGTGATGGTGCGGTACTTTCAGGCATCGGCTCTGCTTTTGCATACCTTGGCTGTGCCTCACCCTTATCAGTTAAAGCATAAAACCTAGAAGAACGGTGTCGCTTAGATGTATGCGTCTTATGAGGTGATGAGGCAGACCATGTATTCACCGCGCTTTCTGTGTGACGGGGCTCTGCTAAACGACGCTTCTCAGCTCTCTTCGGCGCAGGAACATGTTGCGTGGGATAACGATACTTTCTTTCAATAGCCATTTTATCATTAAGTGCCAACAAGGCTAACTCATCAGGTATTGCCTCAGGGTCAAAAAAGTCCGCTTCCACATCTGATAGCTCTAATGTTGCCATCATGATATCATCTGAAATACTTTGAAATTCACCGACAGTGTCTGACAAAGCCAATGTTGCCAAGCTCATCTCACTTAATTCAGAGGACGGAGCATAAATAAGCTCTTCTGCAAAAGAATCTGCCAATGCCAATATCGCAAGTTCAGTTTCATGATCCAAGGACTTCTCTTCTTCAAGCATCATAGCCAAAGCCAAAAAGTCTAACTCTTTGTCCAAATCCAAGGGCTGATCTAACATTAAGGCACCTTGATGTGACAACGCCAACATATCTGCACTCATATGATCAATGGTGTCTGCCCAAGGTAAACTTTCTGCCAGTAACAGGTGCTGAATATCATCCACTTCCACATCATGACTGGGTGCAGGGTCAAGCTGCTGTCCCTGATCAAGACTCACATGTTGTAAGTCAGAATGAGCAGGGTTAGGTCGTATGACAGAAGGTTCGACTTGCGCTGGGTCAGCCAGGGTAGGAACAACATCTATGACATGATTCGTTTGTTGCTTATTTAGCGCTACAACACCAGCATGGTCTTTAGGATCATTGTTGCTTGTATGAATCACTTCAGTGATTTCTGATGCTACGATCTCTGCTGTGTTTTTCTCTACTGTGTTTTTCTCTGCTAATTCTTTCTCTGCTGGCTTTTGAAAAGGCTGCTTATCCGACAATGGTGTCAAAAACTGCTTCGTTGTGGATCCTCTATTATACTCAGAAGAGTCATTTTTACTAAAATCATGTGATGGTGAGGCAATATTCAACACCGTGAACCAGCCCACACATACAGCGACAAAAAACAAGACCCACTGACGTTGATTCATTAGGCAGCTTGACCTGACACCTTGCTCATCATTTTAAGTGGAAAACATTTTCCTAAGTTCTCAGGCTTCTCTGCATATGCTGGCGTAAAAGCCAAAGGCTTACCACATGTCTTGCACACATCTTTTAAAGTGCCATACATTTTATACAAAATAGTCTCCAAAATAATACCATTGGTATTACCTGAAAGAGCTTTATTGAAACTTAATTCTTTATCTTCATAAATACCTGAATACCAACCCTTCTCTGGATCATGAACTGGGCGAATAGCTTTCAGTAGTTTTTTTGAGTAACTTTCTTCAGGAAAAAGAACCGCCAAACCATAAGCGGCTTTGACAGATAGTGATTTAAATTGACTAAAGTCTTTACCATCATCCTTAATCGTCGCCCATGTGTCACCATTCACATAGATGGTATTGTATAAAAACCACGGTTCACGATCGATATTATCTTCTGATACAGCTGTCAAAACACCCGTATCTTGCCAACGTTTTTTCTGTACATTAAAAATATTCTTCATCAATTTATTCTTTACAGGATCTTCACCATTCTCGATAATATCAAGCACATAAGACTCAGTCACCACATAGTTGTTGGCACCTTTAGTCGCAGCATCTCGTTTATCAAACGCAACAGGAACACCATAAATTTCTGTCGTGTCTCTAAATTTATTTTCATAACTTTTAGACACACGTTGGTCAAAGCCAACCATTTCAAAGATAGCACCAGCATATTGCTCATAACCAACACGACCTTCCTGCACCACCTTCGTCGTATCTTTTCTAAAGCTAAAGCCATACATTTGTCCGTTACGAATGGTTCGACAGTAGCTCCAACGAGTAATCACTTGCATCGCAGTATCATGATATTCTGGGTACAAACAGGATAAAATATTCAACCATGAAACCAAACGAGCCAAGTCCAATATTGAAGTACCAATCCCTTTAGGCGCTAATTTATTACCATAGTCCACCATTTGCGATGACTCTGCATGATACACCTTATTGGGAGCCTCGCCATCAAACAAAGGAATCGTACTTAACGAAGATAACATCTTAGACATACGCTGATGAAAGTCAGCAGCGTTTATTAATTTTAACTCGCGTGCTGTCACCATCGCCGCAATCACAGAGCCTGTATCCCACATGGTCGTCGATGGATAGCCATCGGTTGAGTTGGTAAAGCCTGTGGCTGCTTGGTAATTGTTTTCAAAGTATTTCCAAGCCACGCTTGCAAACTTTTTATCTTCGGCAGTTAAGGCGTTGGGTTTAATGCAACCTTCTGCCAAGCCAACTTTCTCAATCTCAGGTTCCACTTCTTCCTTTGAATCAAAATACGGCCAGCATATCACGGCCAAAGCCATCAAAAGACCCCAGATAAAAGTATATATTGTCGATTTCCACTTCATAAACCAAGCAATAACGGCTGCTTTAATGGCATCGGTATCCAGTTCAAAATTCATTATTGACCACCCATGCGTTTAATCACATCTTGAAGCACTGTTCTCACCCTCTTCAATGACCGAGGACGCCCTGATTCATAACTACGAATACGATTATCTATAGGGCCCATCAACCGTTTTAATTTCGGCTGATCTTCTTCCAACATATCACTCGCTTTCCAAATTTTTCCCTTACTGGCCTTTAACAGTTCGACGCTGGCAAGGTACTCACCTTGAGAGCTCTTTTTATCTGCATTATCCACATCATTTAAGGCTTTCATCAATAAGGAATGCGCTTCATTTCTTGGTAGACCACCCTCTCCGCCTTCCTCATCAACAAAAGCCAAGCGCAAGTCATTCAATTCATGATCCTGTCTGACTGGTGATTCACCGATATATTGCAATAGTGCAAATAAAGTATCCGATACATCCATCAACTTAGCTGTCTTTTTATGTTCCGTTAATTCCTTTGACAGTTCTTGCATCGGATGCATCAAGCCATGTAAGTCAGACTTAATCTCCGACAAGCCTTCACTAGATCTCCAAATATCTGATTTTGCAGACAAAAAATGTTTATTCGCTGCTTCAAAGTCACCTTGATACATTAACCGCTCAGCTTCCTCAACTTTTGCCAAAGCCCATGATAACTGAACTTTAGCAAGACTGCGCTTTTCTTCTAATGGCTTTTCACGACCACCATCCCTTTTTCTATCCACTTCTTTTTTCTTGCGCACAGAAGCAAGCAAAATAGATTTAACCTCGGCATGAATAGGCTCAATATCTGCTTTCTTTTCTTTTTTTACCTTGATGATCAATTCAGCCATCGGGTCCATCAATTGATAAACACGATCTCGATTTTTATCTTCGGGCAAGCTTTTACCAGCACTCCACATATCATCACGCGCACTTTTTAATATTTGCGAGGCCTGTTCAGGTTTGTTCTCCGCCAAAAGATACGCTCCTCGGTTTAACTTCGCTAAGGCTTCTAAAAGCTTCTTATAAGAAGCGTTATAAGGATCTTTTTTCTTTTTTTCTTTTTTAGATTTTTCTCTTGCTAAGGATTTTTCTGCAAAACCAGGACGCTCTCGCTCAGGTGTATAAGCTAAACGCATTCTTTCCTGTGGAATCATACGTTGGTCAAAGACTTGATTGTATCGCGACTTATCCAACAAAGGTTCCTTTTTTTTATCAGACGTTGCTTTATTTAGTTTTTTTTTAGCAGCCTCAGTATCCGAACTTTCTTCAGGAAGATCAATCAAACCACTGTCTTCTAAAAGCAAGTTAAGCTGCTTTTGCATTTCTTCTTCAATTTTACGACTTTTACGCGCTTCTTTCTTCACTTTACCGATCGCAGTCGTAGACTCTGTTAGCTGGGTGGAAAGCCCTTGCAAAGACGCATTAAGCCCCTGCATTTGTAAGAAGAGGGTTTGATACTTTTGATCCCACTCATCCAATTTCACTTCTGCCTCACGCGCTTGCTCATTGGATTGCACAACCAAAAAACCAGCCATCACCAACAATGCAACCACAATGGATCGAAACAGCATTTGAACATTCATTTATTTTCCCTCATTTACCTGCAATAGCATGACTCAGCAATGGGCCAAAACGCTTATACGCCAATAACTCAAGCACCAGACCATTTGTATTCGCTGTAATCGCTTTGTTTAACTTACCGTCGGCTTCGTATCTCCCCGAATACCACCCACGCTTGGCATCAAACATATCCCCAATATTTTCCAATAAAAAATCAGGATAATCCCCATCAAACACGACACCCCAACCCATCGCAGCCTTCAAAGAAAGACAACGATGCTCACTTGCATCTTCGCCATCTGGAGAAAAAGCAGCCCAAGGTTTCATATCGTTCAATACACTATAATAAACAAAATATGGCTCTCTATCAATATTGTCTTCAGATACCGCTGTCAGTATACCCGTTTCATTAAAGCGATTCACTTGTGCTTGCAGCACAGCATGCGCCAATGGCTTGGTAATTTGATTCAAACCATATTCCACAGCTTCTAAAATATAAGGTTCAGACAAAACCGCATTATGCGTACCACTATAATTTCTAGGCAAGCGCGTATCATAAGCTATTTTTTGACCCGACACAGGTGCAATGCCCACCCGCACGTCGTAACGCACAGACCGACTCACATCAAGTCCCATAAAGGCCAATGACTTGCCTGCATACTGCTCGTAACCAAAGCGACCTTCTTGATTGAATTTCAAAGACCCATCTTCTTTACGTGAAGCGGTTTGCAACACACCATTTTTAGCAGCATAAGAAAAATCCCAACGCGATAGAACAGCCTTCACCTTTGGTGCCAATTGAGGATGATTCCACACAATGATTTGCATTGGCACCCCAAAGCGTGCAATATCAATGGTAGACCAACCAATACCCAAAGGTGTGTCTTCATTGTTATAATTCGTCATGTGCAGGTTTTTTGTATTGTATGCTTTATTGGGCAACTTGTCATCAATTAACGGGATCCTTGCCAAACTATCCAGTAATTTACCGAGACGTTGGGTCAATTCTTCTTCACTAATAATTCTTAGTTTACGCGCTGCTATCACACCCATCACATAAGAACCTGAGTCCCAAAGTGTTGTGGAGTTATATCCATCCACAGAGTTAACCAAGCCCGTCTCTTCAACATAATTGTTTTCAAAGTATTTCCAAGCTATTTTTGCCCATACTTTTTCTTGCGAACTCAGGCCATGCCCTGTTTTTCGCAGATAAACTTCATCAGGGTCAATACCCAAGGTTTGAGAAAAATTCTCAATCCAAGCTTTCACAGGTCGAGGCATTTGCTGCTCTTCAAACCATGCGATACTCACCGCAATTAATAAACCAATGATAAAGGCAATATGACCTCTAGCACGAACCAAACCCTTTTTAAACGTCATCATGTTCTTGACCTTCTAAGATTGCAGCATGTACAATCACAAATAATGCATAAATATTATTAAACGCCCAAAACAAGTTCACAAGATAAGCAGGAACATGCTCCTCAAGCCCTAAATAAACATCGATACCCATATAAACCGCACCAACAATCGTTAAAAAAATCATCAATATCTGTGGCCAAACCAAAGCATAGAAACGACCGCGCTGCCTTACCTTTGATGTGGTTTTAAACTTAATAGGTAAACGACACATCACTTCCCACATGGCTTGTAGATTCTGCCAAAAGAAAGCCAAATAATACTGCTCACCACGGGTTGTGCTTGTCCCCCATGTCCCCACCATAAAGGCTATACGATTGACGACTAGAAAAGGCACAATATGCGCATAAAAGTTTTTATCGTAAGCCGCAACAGGCGCAATGCCTGAAAAAAAGAAGATGATCGGTGCCATTAAAAACATAATCGTCCACAGCGGTGATAAATAGGAAAAAACCGTCGTGAAATACATCCACTTTTGCCAAAAGCTCAAACCTGCCTGCTTCAGTGGATTATCATTGCGAAAAATATCCAAGGTCCCACCCGCATATTTAAAACGCTGCTGCGCCCAAGATAACAAATCCTGCGGCGAAAGCATTTTACTCAAAACTTCAGGGTGATAAGCTGAATGCCAGTCTTTTTCAGTATCAGCATGCAAAAGCATGCCTGTATAAATATCTTCTGACACATGAAATTTATAAGGTGAAAATTCAATATTCTTTGCCGCTTCAAGGCGCATGACATCATGGTAATCAGGTCTTAAACTTTCATCTTTCACATCGCTAACATAACGATGCGTGTGCTTGTCCACATCTGAAACAAAGCGTTTGAGTGCTGCTTGCATCACGGCTTCTCGGCGATGAATACTACCAGCACCACAACAAAAAGAAGCATTACACCAATTGCGACGATGTTGAATCACATCATAAAACAATGATGGATCATTACCCAACACATCATGGCGCATATGCACACGCCCAACAATTTTCTCAATACCATGACCCAATAAGGAACCAAAGCGACCAAGCTTCCATTTCTTATCTAACCACAAAGGCAGCGCAACGCCCTCATCTAAATCATAGAACCATTGTGGTGTCTGAACCCATGCCATCTTAGGGTCACAAAAATAGCCCAATGTTTTTTCAAGAAACTCAGGGAAAGGTCGGGTGTCAGCATCAAAAATAACCAACAAATCACCGTAACTATGCTCTAAACCATTGCGAATATTGCCTGCTTTAAAGCCTGTGTTTTCCAACCTGGAAAAATAATGAACCCCTTCTTCCTTCGCCATATCGGCCATACTTTCTCGATCACCATCATCAAGAATAAAAATATTAATATCAATCGGATGACGGTAATACATCTTTTTTGCATCTTGAATGGATAAACGCACCAATTCAATATCTTCATTATACGTTGGAAAATAGACATCCACAGCCAATGGCCGCGTTGGATCATCGTAAGCATCTGCACCAATATCCGTTTTCTTAAAAGGTAACTCACCTTTTTTAACATCTTTGGCATTCCATAAACTCACAAAAAACAAAACCGTACCAATAAAGGCCAAGGTCTCCGCAGTGACGAGAGCCAAAGAAAAACCTAGAGCCTCCCAGTTCAAGGAGTTGGTCCAACGCCAAGCCAAATACCAAAATCCTAGCGCAATACTAGTGGTTGCCAACACATGAAAACTAAACATCTGCCAATCACTTGGGGGCTGGTAACGCGGTGGTTTGCGATCTTCAAACTGACTAAAGTACCATTTAGACATCGCCTTACTTCTCTACCAAGGCGCGAAAATAAACATGCGTATAAGCATTTTTCGCAATCACAATTCCCTTATTATTACGCAATATCAATGTCATACCCTTGCCATTAGCCGTATAAAACACAGGGAAATGACTCACACCTTTCTCCGATACTTGTACAGGAAATGAAAAGGCATGGTCACCATTGCTTACTTCAAGTGTCGCGCCTGCATAATAATGATTACTATCATTGACCACGCTAAAGTGACACTCCAACTGACCTTGCTTGGGAATACAATTCGCAATTGGCAGCAAGGGTTGATAAGCCTGTTTCAACGCCGCATAACCCTTTTTAGGTTGACGCATATAATCCATCACGCCCCAGCTCATGGATGGCCAGTGCTCTGAAAACATAAATTGAAAGACACCTGTCACTGGCTTCCACGCCTGTAGTCGCAGCTGCTCTATGGCATACTGCAATAAATGGGCTTGATACGCTTGGCTGTTCTGAATTAAATCATCCACAGAAGAACCCATCACCACCTTGGCATTATGCGTTAGTTCATATTGCTGAAAGTTATGGTATTTCCACAACGCAGCATTTTTCTTAGTCATCGGCCAGAGTTCATTAGGTTTCAGAAACATACTCAGGGTCGTTTTATCTGGCACTGCTTGCGCACCCAACTCACTTACCGTGGTGACAGTTTGAGGCTCCGAAAACTTGTAAAACGTATCAGAATACCAACCAAACCATAAGTGCTCACTGGAAACAGAATTTCCTTGAGAGGGACGAGATGTATCGAGTTCACGTAACTTTAAAGCAATATCTTCATCCAGTTGTTTGTTTTGATAAGGGTCATACTGACCATACATCTTTTTCATCCAAGGCGCTGACCAAGGAGCTTCATTATGGCCATTCCAAAAAATAATACTTGGGTGCTGCCCCAGCAAATCGACCATTTCCGTGACTTGAGTTAATACAGACGCATGCACAGCTGGATGATCTTGAT
Organism: Mariprofundaceae bacterium; assembly: GCA_030950585.1. Classification (GTDB taxonomy): domain Bacteria; phylum Pseudomonadota; class Zetaproteobacteria; order Mariprofundales; family Mariprofundaceae; genus JAUZRG01. Next base: position 12,338 of record JAUZRG010000154.1, read on the forward strand.
AACCCCATTGCAATGGAAAGTCTTGCCATATCATGATACCCATTTCATCAGCAAGCTCATAAAACTCAGGCGCTGTGATATGTGCATGCACCCGAACAGCATTGATATTGGCTTCCTTCATGAGCTGAAAGTCATGCCTTAATTTAGCTCGACTCAAACTGGCAAGATATAGCGAAGGAATATGATTTGTACCACGCAGAAAAACAGCTTCGCCATTTAAGATCCAACGTCCTTTTTCATCACGAGCAATGGTCCGCACACCAAAACGCTTTTCATATTGAGACTCACGATTGCCTTCTTTTAGGCGCACACGCAAACGATACAAATTTGCACTGCCCACATCCCAAGATGACCACATCATCGGGTTATCAATATGAAAGTGCTCATGCAAAGAACTTGCATCATAGTCAGACCATGTACGCCGATACACAATGGAACCATTTGGTGATGTTATTTCCACATCTAACTGAATAGGTTCCGTGAATTCGGATAGCTTCAAGTCTAAGTTTAATGTGGCTGAGCTGACACTTAATGTCTCGGTCTCCATGCGAACACGCTGTACGCGCACACCGACCATCGCTTCAAGCCAAACGGAACCCCAGATTCCACCAGTGTTTCTTTGCTGACCTGAAATGCTCCACGCACCACCTGGTCGTGTATCGTGATGAGACAACACACCTTTAATTAATCTTTTTTGTTGATGCCAATGCACACTATCTTCTTTTGGACTATCAACACGAACAGCAATCAAGTGTTTTTCACCCACAAGCAGCGCATCACCGACCATCATCTCAAAGGGTGCGAAATAGCCCTTATGTTGACCAAGGTAAGTGCCATCCCAAAACACATCAGCCTGATAATCCACGCCACCAAAGTGCAGTAAATACGCTTTCACATCTGCGGCAACGTTGACATAACGGTAAAACCAAACCACACCACTTGCATCAAGACCTTCACTCCACCAATTAGAAGGCACCTGCATCACAGCAACATCCGCAGGAATACGGCGTGACTCGTGCTCACCAACCGCATAAAACCACTGACCATCTAAAGCGATATGACTTGCTTTATGTTCCTCATTTATTTGAGGCACGCATGCTGTGAAACAACACAATAGAACAATGATATGCAATATTTTCAAGAGACATCCCATGCGGCCACAGCCGCATCCACAGTATCAAAGCAAGGAAAGAGCTGATTCAACATGGCCTGCTCAAGCAAAGTGGTGAAATTCTTATTCATTGAAACCAAAGCCATACACCCACCTGCCGATAACGCCTTAAAGACATGAATCAAACTGGCCAAGCCAGTGCTATCAACATATTGAACATGAGAACAATCCAACACAAGGTAACAATAACCGTTGACTTGGGGTACCACAGCCTCTCGAAATGATGGTGCATAAAAAGCATCCAGATAAGTGATGTCAGGTGTGACAATACATATTTTTTCCTTTAGAATAAGCACTTGAACATCAATCATATCATATCTTTCACCTCATCCAACACACCAAAAGTGAATTCAAATTTATTAGCACAGTCCATTAAAAAAAGAAAAGCTAGAGTATACATGACCGCTGGCCTTTGCTCAAAAAGAGAAACCACCCAATCTAAATATGGCCGCAACCTAGGTAAAAGCTTAAGCAACAAACACATCATGGCAATACCAATCAATGCACCTGCCACAATATCACTCAACCAGTGAAAGCCAATAGCAATACGTAAACTACTAAAATATAAAGCCACACCAAGCGTCAGAAAACCCAACCAACGGTTCAAACAAAAGCCGCCAATCACCAGCACAAAAAACATCACAGAGTGATCACTAGGAAAAGAGCCTTTGGTTTCCAAGCCTACTTTGACTTTATGCCAAATATGAGGAGGGATTGGAATTTGAATTGACTCAGCCACCAATGGCCGATCATGATCAACCACACTTTGAATACTTTTAGCAATCATGAATGAACAAATCATAGTGGATAACACCAGCAGTGCGATAGCGCGGCTTTGAGAACGCACACAGCCACCTTTTTCATCTGCAAGCATTTGCTCTTTACCAAGAAACCACATGCAACACAGGATGAGCGCGCAGATCACCCACGGCACCTTATTCGATTGAAACAATACCACGTAGAATAAATCTTGTGAGCTACCCACAAAGCTATTAAACCACATTAAAGCCGCACGATCTAACTCAAGAAAAACAGGGTTATCAAAGATCACTGTAATACCTCAATACCAAAAATAAGTTTCAAGATATATTGAAAAAAGGCCATATGATGGTTCATGTCATACAGCAACATAAATGCGGCGGGATAAGCCAAGACTGGAAAAAACTCAAAACATGCCAAAACCCACTGGCAAAACACCTGCAAGTAGTCACGCATCAAAAAGAAAACAAGGCTTAAGCTGCCGCCAAAGAGAAGTGAATACATCACATCACTTGGGTAAAGATAACCAATACCAACAGCCAAAAAGCAAACAGATAGTGTCACAACGACCATCAACGCAGCTATTTTTTTACGCACAAAGAACATTGCCACACTAAAAGCCCATAAAAAAGATGCCAAATCATTGGGGGTTGATGATGAATGTTCAAATGCACGCACCAGCTTTTTCCAGTGACCATCATGTAAAGTGTGCAGTAAACTTAAGTCAACCAAAGGTCGGACATGACCAATATAATGAGCCAGCGGTTTCGCCAACATAAAAGCCAACAGGCTACAAGTGACCACCAACACCATGTCTTTTCGATAAGAAAAAACACTATCCTCACCTTTAGAGAACCAATAAAAAACAATAATTGTTGAGGCAATGAGCCACGGAATTTGATTTGTACCCACTAAAGCGACTGTAAACAATGTTTCACTTGAGGCTAAATATTGATTAACCCACCCTAAAACATCCAAATCCAACTGATTCAAGAAACCTCCAAAACTGTGATACAGATCATAAAAAAGGCGAAACGTGAACTTATTTTAACGTTTATTCAAGGAGTTTTTTATATACACCACAACAAAAATACATAATAGATATATGGGTTAAAAGTTCATTCAGCCAATAAAATACACACCGATCCTTGCGCTATTTCAACGGTCTGCTTTGATTCGCCACATGTCTAAAACACTAAGCATCCATAATCATGACCGAGATTTTTCTAAAATGACCTATGTTTACCCTGTCGTATCCCGCCGTGCTGGTGGTGTTTCCATAGGCATTAACCTCAACCCCAACAACGCATGCTGTTGGCAATGCATTTACTGCCAAGTTCCAGATTTAAAGCGTGGTTCAGCACCACACATCGATCTCAAAAAACTAAAGACTGAGCTTGATCAAATGTTATATGCGGTGACTTCTGGTGACTTTATGCACGAACACGTACCTGAAGGTTCAAGACAATTAAAGGACATCGCAATATCAGGTAATGGCGAACCCAGTAGCTGCCAAGATATCAATCAAGTTCTCGACATCATGCTGGATAGATTACAATCATTTCAACTCAAGTTGCCCATTGTTTTTATCAGCAATGGTTCCTTCATGCATCGCCCTTATATGCACCAAGCTCTTGATAAAATTCAACAGCATGGCGGTGAGGTTTGGTTTAAAATTGATCGAGCTACCCCAGAGTCTCTCAAGCAAGTCAATGGCGTTGAACTACACAAGGATTATTTAAAACGTCAGATTCAATTCTCTTCCCAGCACGCCAAGACTTGGGTTCAAAGTTGTTTTTTTGCACTGGATGATCAAGCCCCTAGCCAACATGA
>JAUZRG010000155.1 GCA_030950585.1 Mariprofundaceae bacterium
TTCGATATGATAGCTGCTGATGACATGATCTTTAATTAAACGCAGCCAGTCCATTTGCTCTTGGGTAAATCGGTTATGTTGTCCTGCATTTTGTTTGAAAATCCACTTTTTGAAATTTTTATCAATGGTTTCATCAAAGGCTTTCAGTGAGCTATCAATGCCACAGGCTCTACGAATCAAAGACACCAAGGCGGTAAGCTGGTCTTTGGGCTGTTCGCTTTTCACTTCTTCTAATGTGGCATAGGCATTCCAAACATGGATAGGTGCTAGTACTGGCTTTTCTAATTGCAACTTATCAAACACCTCTTTGATCATTTTAAAGGTGATCTGCCTACGGTTGTAAGGTTGATTGTAAAAAATGCTCAAGGCTTTTATGTCATCTTTATGCAATTCTAAATACGCATTAAAATCTTTTATCATGGCGGTTGCTTGATCTACCGAGGTGGTGTCCCATTCCGATTTGGTCACAGTATCAATATTGACGCTATCAATCATCTGCTCGTGTTCTCTGCGTACATTATCCAAGTAATGATTTAACTCGCCATTAAAAGTAGAGGCTGCCTGCCGAATCAATGCCTCTTGGGCTGTTTGCTTCGCTTCATCCATGCGTGCAGGCGTTCTATCCTGAACAGGAATTTGATCCATTTCGATTTGTGCTTTCTTATCTATTTCATCCTGATCGTACGCGCCAATCAGTTCTTTAGTGATGGTCTTTAGATTTTTACCGCTTGAAAATTCCCGTAATGTGTCTTTTTCCTTGTCGGTAATTTGCTTGTCCAAACGTATAAGCCGATTGGCTAAAGACAAAAACAAATCTTCATCCGCCACGCCCATAGAGACAGCACCCAATAAATCTTTCATGGGAATCGTGGGCTTTCTTTCTAAGGGGCGGCTATCCGTCTTTTTAGATTTGGTCGCACCGATGGCATCAACAATAACAAAGTGCGTTTTGCTTTGGGCAGTACGAGAAACCTTCTGCAAGGAATCATGATTGATGGTTCGAGTGCCTCTCCCTTTCATTTGCTCGAAGTAATTGACACTTTTGACATCGCGCATAAAAAGCAATACCTCTAAGGGTTTTACATCTGTGCCTGTGGCAATCATATCTACGGTGACGGCAATGCGTGGGTGGTAAGAATTTCGGAAACGATTCAAGACGGATTTAGGATCTTCATCCGTTTTGTAGGTCACTTTTTTACAGAAGTCGTTGGCTTCATCAAATTCATCACGAATGATTTTTATGATGTCGTCTGCATGGCTGTCTGTTTTGGCAAACACCAATGTTTTTGGCACTTCATATTCACCATTTTTATCCACTCGGTTGGGGTAAATCTCGGTTTTTAATGCGCGTTTGTATTCGCGTATAATGTTTCTGATTTGGCTTGGATTGACCACCTTTTTATCCAAGTCATTGCGCTTGTAGTGGGTATCTTCATCCTCTTGTTGCCAGCGTTTCTTTCGGGTGAGCTTATCTCGTCTATCAATAAACCAGCCTGCTTTGATCGTTTCACCCTGTTTAGAAATTTCAGTTTCGATGGTGTAGACATCATAAGGCACATTCACGCCATCAATGACCGATTCCTCATAGGTGTATTGGCTCACTACATTTTCATTGAAGAAGCCAAAGGTTCTTTTGTCTGGTGTTGCTGTTAAGCCAATCAAGAAAGCATCAAAGTAATCCAACACTTGTTTCCATAGGTTGTAAATAGAACGGTGGCACTCATCAATGACGATAAAATCAAATTGTTCAATCGGCACATTCGCTGTGTAATCCACAGGGATAGCCTTTTTTTTGCTTAATTGTTGTTTGAGCCATGCGTTTTCTTCGGGGTTGTCTTGTTCGGCACTTTCGTCAAGTTCTTCTCCTTTTAGAATGGAGTAGAGACGTTGAATGGTAGAGATACACACTTGACTGTCCGAAGCTATGTAACTGGAGGTTAATCGCTGTACATTATATAGCTCTGTGAATTTTCTGTTGTCATCATTGGGTTGAAAGGTCATGAACTCTTGCTCTGCCTGTTCGCCCAAGTTTTTGGTGTCTACTACAAACAAAATGCGTTTAGCATCTACATGTTTTAATAAACGATAGACAAAAGTTGCAGCGGTAAATGTTTTCCCTGCCCCTGTAGCCATTTGAATCAAAGCTTTGGGACGATTCTTTTTAAATGAATGTTCTAAATTATTCACAGCTACTATTTGAGCAGGTCGAAGACCTGTTGTATTTAAAGCTGGCATGGTTAAAAGGCGTTCTCGTAGCGATGTCCCTTTTTTAAGCCATGCAGCAAGTGTTTCAGGCTTGTGAAAGCTAAAAACATTTCTTCCTCTTGGTTTTGGATCACGGTAATCGGTAAAGCGAGTTACCGTTCCTGTGCTTTCATACACGAATGGCTTTTCGCCTTTCAACATGAATTTACCAATTTTAATTGCGTCTGTCGAATAGCGAGCAGATTGCTCTTCAACCTGCAATAGCTTGTAGCCTAAGTCTTCTGCCTTCGCTTCGATGACACCGACAGGTTTTGAATGAACAAAAAGGATGTAATCCGCAGAACCTGATTCTGTATTTGTTTCTCGTAGTGCAACACCAATACCAGCAGACAGGTTTACATGTTTTTTTGATTGAACTAACCAACCCGCTTCAATCAGCATTTGGTCAATTTTATCTCTTGCTTGTTGTTCTGGGTTTTGGTTCATAGCAAAACAATAGCAGTTAATTATCCTTACATCTAGGCTGTGTTGATATTTGGACAGTGAGCTTGTGGCATTAATTTGTTTAGACTTCACCTTTGTGAGGTTTATTGCATGTGTAATACAAGGCTTATTGATGATCAATGGGATAAAGTTTGGATTTTTTACAAGGACAAACAGGCATTTATCGCATTTCAGAAGAATCATCTCGCGATTTTGTAGATGCCGTATTGTGGATGCTTCGTAGTGGCGCGCAATGGAGGCTTTTGCTAAATGAACAAGGAAAGTGGAACACTATATATAAACGTTTTGTTCGCTGGGGGAAAACCACTCGACTTCATTCTTACAGCAGGTCAAAAATCCGATGTAAATCAGGCTTATGTTCAACGTGAATATGACAAAAACATGTACAAAGAACGACATT
>JAUZRG010000156.1 GCA_030950585.1 Mariprofundaceae bacterium
TGAAAAATTTAACTTTCGATTACGGGAAAAGGAACTTTCATTTATCCGATGTTTATTTTTAAAATGTTCATCAGAAATTAAACGACGACTACTTGCCGCTGTATTTTTTTATGCATGATAACCAACCTATCAAAACCAAAATAAAATATACCATTTTTGAGCAAAACAGACCTTAACTTAATAGCAGTGTCGTTCTCGCGTGGGAATGCATACCAAACACAACAGAATATTCGTTTGATAAATCCCCCTCGATCCCCCTTTTCAAAGTGGGAGGCGTTTCTTTTAGCATCGCACATCATTGAATCGAAGCTGGTTTTCTCAGTTCTTTTTACGACTACATTTGTTGAATATGACAACCTTTCTGACGAAGTTGGTTTAATAAGCCATCTTTACCGACAAGGTGAGCACTGCCAACCAACACAAATTCAATGGGTTTATCGCTCAACAGGTGCATGATTTTAGGTAACCATGCTTGATTGCGATCAATCAGTAATGTTTGATAGAGTTGAGGGTCTTTTTGCATGGGTACAATAAACTCTTGCACCATTTTATCTTGCTCACCTGTGCGCCATGATTGTATCATCATATGCCACTGGGCTTTCATGTTTTTAAAGTCATCGAGTGAATAACGAATAAATTGATCTTCATTGCCATCACCCATGCTGCTAATCATCTCAAGTTGTTGGGCAACCGTCTCTAAGCCTTCGGTTTTTTTCTTATCGGATACGGCTTTTTTAAAGAAGAAACTATCAACACCGCCTGCTTTAACGCCCATTTTTTGTAACTCGACAGATAACATCATGGTGATCAGGGCAAAAGGCTTAAAGCTCTTGAGTTTTTGTAAATCAATATTGAGGCGTTTGGCGTGTTGATTTAATAATTGATAGGTATCTTCTTTTAATAAGGCTTTGATGGTGCGTCCATCTTGATACTGCATGTTTTTTAACATGCGTCCCATGGTTCGACCGCTATGCATTTCTTTGATGTCGGTTTCAAAGACCAATGTTGTTGCTTGCTTATAGGCGTGATCATAGGCCTCAGGTAGGGGGTAATCACTTTCTTTTAAAATATGCACGGTACCGCCCAAGTAGATCGTATGGCCTTTGAACTCAACTTGGTAGACGGATGTTGCCGCTTGCGCATAGCTACTTAAAAAGAAAATGCTTAAAAAAGCATAGATCCATTTTGTCATGATGACTCCTATTTAATTTGAAAAAAGATGTTTTTCTTGCAACATAAAGATACGACACAAATGAATGATAGCCCATATGATGAGGCATGAAGACAGATAGATCTCCAGAATAAATAAAGGCTGCATCGTGCCAGCTGCCACTTCTTTGCAAGCAAAAATGATATTGGCCATCGGTATGAAGGCTGTGAGGGTATTTAGTTTGACAGATAGCATGGCAATCATGAAAATCATGGGAAAAATTAGCACGCTAACCAAGCCTGAGAGCAGGCCAGCTTGTGCAATGCTTTTAGCCCAAAAGGATAAGCTCAGTGCCAATACTGCCAATAATCCAGAGGTTGGGATAATGAGTAAGACAATTTGCAATATGGCACTCACTTGCAATAGGGGCTCTATCATCTGCATCACGGCTTGAGGTATCATGTCGTAGAGAAGGAAGCCAAGCAGACTGATACTGCATAAGGTCATGATAGCCATCCACAAGCCAGACAAAAAGATAATGAGAAATTTTGAAATAAAAATGTCTTGTTTCTGAACAGGGGTGGCCATCAATGTTTCTAGTGTGCCGCGTTCTTTTTCGCCCACACCAATTTCAGTGGCAATACTCATGATGGCAATCCAACAAATAAAAATAAAAGCCAAGGGCAGTAATAAGCCCGTGACTTGGCTGCTTCGTTCTTGATGGCTGGCAAAATCATTTTCTTTGATATGGATGGGGGTAAACACATTTTCATGAATTTTTAGTTGATCCAAGCGTTGTGACATCTTGGCTTTGGCAAAGCTAGTTAGGATCGCCTTGACGTGTTGCACCGGGAACTGAACGGTTTGTTGGGTTCTAAAATAAACATAAATATTGGCAGCTTGCATGTTTTGAATGTTTTCTTTGAAGCCATCCTCAATGACAACCGCTACATCAATATCACCTTGATCAATATGGGTTTGAATGGCTTCTTTTGCGATGTTGTGATGCAAGATCACTTGGGTGTCACTCCGAAATAAATAATACAATTCGGATGATTGTTCATCGCCAATCAGAGCGAGGTGAAATTCTTTTTCACCCTCACCTTCAATAAAATTTAGCTCTAAATAAGCAATACCTAAGATGAGTAAGGGAATAAAAATCGGAAACAAAAAAAGAAGAATAGCCGTGCCACGATCTCTAAAAATGGTTTGTAGGTCTTTTTTGAAAAGGACGTTTATTTTATTCACTGCTCTTTCCTTGTAGGCTGATAAACTTCTCTTCTAAGCTGTGGCCTGGTACCTGTGCTTCAAAATGTTCTAAGCTGTTTTTATACTCTAACTTTCCTTGTACCATCACTGCAATATCATCGCAAAGAAGTTTGATTTCACCAAAATGATGGGTGGAAAAAACAATCGTTGTATTCTTTTCTTTATAACATTGAATGAGTTTAACAATGTGTTGGCTAGCGATAATATCTAGGCCTGTGGTGGGTTCATCCAGCAAGAGTATTTCAGGCTCATGAATCAAGGTACGGGCAATATTGACCTTTTGCCTCATACCTGTGCTGAGCTCTTTGATGCGTTTATGGGCAAAGTCATGGATGCCTAGAAGTGTGAAAAGTTCATCTTGCCGTTGTTTCAATAATTTGGCATCAATATCAAATAGATCAGCATAAAAACGCACTGTTTCGTAAGCGGTCATGTGTTCGTATAAGGCTGTGTTGGTGGTGAGAAAGCCGATGCGATGGCGAATAGCCAAGGCATCGGTGCGTGTGTCGAGGCCACAGACCTGAATATCTCCCGATGAGGGCATCATCATGGTGGAAATCATGCGTAATAAGGTGGTTTTGCCTGCACCATTGGCACCCACAAGGGCAAAGGCTTTGCCTGCTTGGCATTGAAAATTCACATTTTGCACAACCTTGACGAAAGTTTGTTGATTTTTTTTATGATCTTTTTTGTTTTGTTTAAATTGTTTGCAAACATCATGAAGCTGAATCATTAAAGTTCCTTATTGATGGCTAAATATTGTTTATTATCCATGTTTTAAGCTTAATATGATAGACATAAGCCCTTAATCTTGAAGGTCAAGATAGAAAGGTGCAAGTTTAGATTTTTTTATCAATGTTTTTTGGAGGGTTGTTTTGATGTATCAAGTGGTGAATCATTTTTGGTTTGAAGAGATAGAAGCTTCTTATTGGTGGAAAAAGGATATTGAATTTGATCAGTTACTGACAGCTAAGTTTTTGGATTTACACCAGAAAGTACGTTGTTGTGAGTTATTTACATGGCGCACTTCAGCAGAAGGTCGCTTGGCTGAAATTTTGGTTCTTGATCAGTTTTCAAGAAACATGTTTCGTGATCGTGCTGAATCTTTTGCTTATGATGCTTTGTCCTTGGCCTTGGCTCAAGAAGCGATTTCTGTGGGTGCAGATGCCTCACTCAGTCCTGTTCAACGGAGTTTTTTATACATGCCGTTGATGCATAGTGAGTCGGTTGTGATTCATGAACAAGCCTTGTTGTTGTTTGAATCTCTGGGTGTGGAAGCCAGCCTAGACTTTGAAAAACAACATAAAGTGATTATTGATCAATTCGGTCGTTACCCGCATCGCAATAAAATATTAAATCGCCTTTCCACGCCTGAAGAAGTGTTGTTTTTAGCGCAACCCAATGCTGGTTTTTAGGTTGTGAAATGAAACTTTTTTAATGCTTTTTTTTGCGGTGTGCTTTGTGGCTCAAAGCCCTTCTTAATGCTTTGGATATATCCAATAAAGACTATTTTATTTGGCTACCCGAGCCTGAAAGTGGTACTTTTTTCTTTCTAAACAGAAAGATCCGCATAGTCACCGCTTTACGCGCAAAGGTTATATTCGCGCCCTGACTCCGATTCGGGTCAGAAGGCATGATGGCCGTATTGTCTCAAAATGGTTATCTGAAACACGGGGTGGGCATGAGTTCAAATACTTTGAACTTGTGAGTTCCACGGGGGCTTTTGGTTATATTAAAGCCAATAGTCTCAAGTCATTACAATCGCTTGCCGTGCAGAAAGAAAAAACCTTTTGGATGCTGATTCCTTTGCACCCTTTGAAAAAAGTTCATATGTATCATATAAGCCAAGATTTAAGGGTTAAAAAACGTGCGAGTTTTTCGCGCTCCACACGCGTTTTTGTGGTCTCCAATGGGCAGACTAAAAAAGTAGAAACCTCTGAGTTTACCCTCAAAACATTTTTGAAAGTTCGTTATTTTATTTGGTGTTGGCGCTAACCAGTGCACATGCGGCCATCAGAAAGAAAAAATTGGATAGTTTTGGGGCAAAGGTGAAAAGCGTGTGGCGGCATTGGGTCACAGAGTATGATGAAAATCGCTTGGCACAAGCCATGCATAAAACATGTGATAGTGAAGTGAATATGCAATTTGCCATGAATGTGGAAGGTGAAAGCCCTGTGTCGTTGTTAAAATTATCCGCAGCAGCCACAGGTGAGGTCAACTATCAATTTCCAAGAGGTTACCGTTATGACAGCGCTATTTTTGAGGATAGACAACAACACAATATGCTTAAAATTTTAAAAACCATTAAGTGTAAGCCCTCTTCCAGCAGTGATTGGGTATGCAGAACGTGTTGTGTTTGTGCATTAAGACCAGAGTTTTGAATTGTTTCAAGATTCGATGGTGGGGCAGTTAAAAGAATATTTTGAAACCCCAGATGCGGCAGGCCCATTGCAACGTCGTGAGTACATGATTCGCTTGCGTCATTTGGATGAATCAAACAAAGACTATTTTTCTGCCTTTTATAACTTAGATCATTATCTTGATGAATTTGTCTACTCACGTTCAACGCTAAATCATGATCATCATTTGCGTATGAATACGGTGATGACAGAGTCAGTGGTTGAATTTTAAGTTTAATTCACAGGGAGTTTAGGATGTATCAAGGTCGGTGTCTTTGCGGTGGTGTGCGTTATAAACTCTTGGGTCGTATCGAAGAGATTGTTTTTTGCCATTGTTCCCAGTGTCGTCGTGTGCAAGGCAGTGCATTTGCCAGCAATGGTTTGGTCAATGAAAATGAATTTATTTTGGAAGGTGAAGAAAAGCTTTCGACTTATGAAAGTGCAACAGGAAATGTGAAATATTTTTGTTCGGTGTGTGGTTCGCCAGTGATGAGTAAAAGTGCGAAGCGGGCAGGTAAGATTAGAATTCGCTTGGGCAGTATTGAAGGTGATGTTGTCGAGAAGCCATCCGCCCATATTTTTGCTTCTTCCAAAGCCAATTGGGATCATATCTTTGATGATTTACCGCAATATGATGGTTATGAAGAAAGTTAATCTCCAAAGGTAAAGAAAAAAGTAGCGCCAGCATTGACCTCGCCTTTGGCCCAAATATCTCCACCATGTTTGCGAATGATGCGTTTGACCGTTGATAGACCAATGCCTGTTCCTTTAAAATCCTTTTCATGGTGCAAGCGTTGAAAGACACGAAATAATTTATGTGCATATTGAATATCAAAACCACAGCCATTGTCTTTGAGGTAGTAAACGGTTTTACCTTCAACCTCATTTGAGCCAAACTCAATCTGTGCATGCGCTGTTTTTTCGGTGTACTTGATTGCATTCTCCAATAAATTGCTTAAGGCGATTTGTATGAGTCCACGATCACCAGTGATCTTGGGTGTTTTGTTTATCTTAAAGTTAAATGGCGGAGACTCTGGGGTAAAAGGAATGGCAATATCATGAATGAACTCGGATAAATTAATGTCTACTTTTCTCATATCATGCATGGATATTTTGGATAATGATAACATGGAATCAATCATTGATTGCATTTTTTCAACGCCATTGTGAACCTTTTTTAAATACTCTTGTCCTTGTGAGTCAATATGATGTAGATAAACCTCCTCAAGGATGGTTAGATAGCCTGAAATATGGCGTAGTGGTGCATGAAGATCGTGTGAAATAGAATAGCTAAAGGATTCAAGCTCTTTATTCTTTTTCTCCAAGGATTTGGTACGTTCATGCACCAAAAGTTCGAGTTGGTGTTGATTGGCGTGCAGGTCGTCTGAATGTTGTTTGTGGTGATCCAATTCAAATGCGGTTGAGATTAAGTTAACGATTGAAGTGATAAATGTTTTTTCATCGGGTTTCCATATCTTTTTTGTTCCGACATGCTCACAGCAAAAAACACCAATCATTTGTCCTTCTAAATAAATAGGCACATCTATTTTGGATGTAATGCCAAGCGGTGTAAGATAAGTGTTGCACAACTCATAGGTTGCTGTGTTGATGAGAACATCATCGGCAATCAGCATTTCTTCTTGGCGTAGTGCATTGAAATAATCTGGAAAATCTTTTGCTTCAAGCAAGGCATTGGCATGATGGTTTTGTTGTTTGTCATCATATATATCGAGACATCTTAATGAAGCATGGTTATTTTCATATTTCCAGACACTGCATTGTTGCACACCAAGTGTTTTTGCAGTGGTTGATGTGATGAGATATATGGACTCTAAAATATGATAATGGCCAGCTAACCACTGGTTTTTACTTAACAATAAAATAGCTTTTTGTTGTGCTTTGCTGCGCTCATACATATTTCTTTGCATAGAGATAAAACATCCTTTTGTTCATATCTTTATTATCTTGCTTAAGCCATAAAAGATAGTATTTGGATGTGAAAGCTTATGCAATATATAATCGAATAACTGCATCATTCCCAAAGTCTTTTGTCGGGAATCCATTTTTTTAATGATTTGGGTAAGATTTGGCTCTATCGTTTTATGGCAATGACGAATTGCATCACCACGACAAACATTTGTTTGATATACCCGTCTCACCCTACGGGAGCTTAGGAGGAAACATGCATCTTGAGTTGGGACGGGTATAAATCTCCCTCGATCCTCCTTTTTAAAAGGAGGAGGGGTTTCTTTTGTGATCGCGAATCACTGAATCGAAGCTGATTTTATTCCCTTCTTTGGCAAAGAGATACTCTGTTCCCAGTCATTATCATTTTATTGGATGTTTGTTTGATACATTTTGAGAAAAAAAAAGGACTCACAACATTGTTGTAAGTCCTTTTTTATATGGCGCTCCCTGAGCGATTCGAACGCCCGGCCTTCTGATTCGTAGTCAGATGCTCTATCCAGCTGAGCTAAGGGAGCCTGTTACCTTTGTTGACTCAGGCGGCCGAATCATAGTATTCTTTAACCATATTGTCCATCCATATCTTTCGGGTCCAAATAATTCTGGGAAGTTTTTATACAACCACCCTTTATATATCAACGTTTCTTGTTCATATATACTTACAAAGACTGCGGGATTATCAACACTTACATCGTCAATATACTGCACACCGTCCGTACGTAACCCAGTTGCAATTCCCAATAAATCTACTTTTATTTTCTTAAAGTGAATAGATTTACCCACGTCAAGTTTGATTTCATAAACTCTAGCGGTTCTTTTTTCTAAAAATGTGAAGCTGGCCTCACCTTGCACCTTAGCCCAAGCGGGTAAGGTCAGTTGTTTATCTAAACGGTGTGGATCTTCAGGAACAGGAATAGGAAGTTGCCATTCTATTTGTTTATCTTGACCAACATCACATGCCGATAAGGTCAATAAGATAAACAACGCCAGTATGGCGGAGAGAGAGGGATTCGAACCCTCGATAGAAATTACTCTATACACCCTTAGCAGGGGCGCGCTTTCAGCCACTCAGCCATCTCTCCTTTTGTGGCGGAAGGGGTGGGATTTGAACCCACGAAAGGTTTCCCTTTGCCGGTTTTCAAGACCGGTGCATTCGGCCACTCTGCCACCCTTCCATCTGGTACAACAGATGCGCATTCTAAAGACTAACCAAGGTGTTGTAAACCATTAAAATAAGGTTGAAGTACTTTTGGTAGTTTAATGCGCCCATCTTCTTGCCAACCATTCTCTAAAATCGCGATTAAACAACGACCAATCGCCACACCTGAACCGTTCAATGTTGCAACAGATTCTGGTTTGGATTTGCCTTTGCGCATGCGAATGGCAGCACGACGTGATTGAAATTGTCCCATAGATGAGCATGAGGATATTTCACGGTATAGTTTTTGACTTGGTAACCACACTTCAAGGTCATAGGTTTTTTCGGCTGAAAAACCTAAGTCGCTTGTGCAAAGCTCCACCACACGATAAGGAAGCTCAAGTGCTTGCAGAACAGCTTCTGCATGGCTGGTGAGTTTTTCAAGTGCTGCAAGTGCTTGATCAGCTGCGACCACATGCACAAGTTCAACTTTATCAAATTGATGCTGACGAATCATGCCACGCACATCGCGACCCGCAGAGCCTGCTTCACGGCGGAAGCAGGGTGTGTAGGCACAATGTTGAATCGGCAATGTTGCTTCATCAATGATTTGATCACGGTATAAATTGGTGACAGATACTTCGGCGGTGGGGATTAAATAAGCATCCTCACCTTCGAGTTTGTAGAGGTCATCTGCAAACTTTGGTAGTTGTCCTGTCGCTTGTAACGAATCTTGGTTGGCAATAGCCGGTGTCCAAACTTCTTCATAACCATGTTGATCGACATGCATATCAAGCATAAATTGCATGAGTGCGCGTTCTAGCCTTGCAGCTTGGCCACGCAAAACAGTAAAGCGGCTGCCTGCAATGCGGACACCCGCTTCAAAGTCTAAAAACTTCATGTCGGTGCCAATATCCCAATGTGCAGGAACATCATCCTGACGTGCTTCACCCCATTGGCGAAGGAAAACATTATCGTCTTCGCTCAGGCCTTCGGGTACAGAAGCATGCGGTGTGTTGGGAATATGCAGTAAAACATTTTTGGAAAGTTCTTCAGCTTCACGCACCGCAATATCAAGCTCTTTAACACGCGAAGATACTTGAGCCACAGCTTGCATGGCTTCTGTTGTATCTTCTTTATTTTTACGTAACAGGCCAATTTCTTTGGAATATTTATTGCGTTTGGCCTGTAATTCTTCGAGTTCTGTTCTTTTTTCACGTTGTGTTTTGTCTAATTCATAGGCTTCGTGCCATGCACTTTGCTCATCAATGACTTTTGCACCACGTTTGCCTAAAGCCTTTTGCAGGGCTTCAGGGTCACGACGTAATTCTTTAATATCAATCATGCGTTATCTTCTACCAAGTGATCTTCACCATCATTTTCAGCTGCATTTTCAATATTATCATCATGCTCACCATTATCATCATGATGATTATCGGCAATACAAACCACACCAATGACTTTTTCTTTAGGGTTACAACCCATGAGTTTCACACCTAAAGTATGGCGACTAATAATGGATATACCTGAAGCAGGGATGCGGGTTAGGCGGCCTGTGTCGGTGATGAGCATGAGGTGATCATCTTCATGCACTTGTAATGCAGCGACCATAGAGCCATTGCGTTTATCAGTTTTGAGTGAATAAACACCTTTACCACCACGATTTTGCACACGAAATTCATCAACATGTGTCCGCTTGCCAAAGCCATTTTCAGAGACAGAAAGAATGGTTGTATCTGCATCAAGCAAAGACATACCCACCAATTTCTCAGCAGGGTTCATGCGTATACCAGTGACACCTTTGGTATCACGGCCAGATGAACGAATATCATCGACGCTGAAGCGAATGGATTTACCATTGCTTGCAGCCATGAGTACGCCTTGACCATCAAGTGATAAGCTGACACTAATCAAATCATCTTTTTCATTGAGTTTAACAGCAATAATACCATTGCTACGTACATTTTTATAAGCTGTTAACTTCGTTTTTTTAATAAGGCCTAAACGTGTTGCCATCAAGATATAGCCTTCATCATCAAAGGATGAGATGGCTAATGTGGCAGATATTTGTTCATCTTTTTCAAGTGGTAAGACATTGACCATCGCTTTACCGCGTGCGGTGCGGCTAGCAGAAGGTATTTCATATACTTTCTTTTTAAATACACGGCCACGGTTACTAAAGAACATTAAGTAATCATGGGTTGAAGCGACAATGAGGCGTGAAACAAAATCCTCATTTTTCGTTTTCATCGCAGTCTTGCCTTTACCGCCACGGTGTTGAACTTGGTAGGTAGAAGCTGGATTACGCTTGATATAACCTTGGTGAGAAATCGTCACGACCATATCTTCACGAACGATTAAATCTTCTAACGAAAGTTCACCTGTTGCATCAATGATTTCAGACATACGTGGTGTGCTGTATTGCTCAGTAATGGCTTGTAACTCATCTGTGATCACTTTCATCAAGATATTGTCATCAGCTAAAATCAACTCTAAACGGGTGATCGTGCTTGTGACTTCGCTGTTTTCAGCACTGATCTTATCATATTCTAAGCCAGTCAGACGTTGTAAACGCATTTCTAAAATAGCTTGGGTTTGCAATAGGCTAAGATGATAATTTTCAATCAAGGCATCTTTGGCAAGTTGTGCATTTTTACAAGCACGAATCACTTTGATCACTGAATCAATATTATTGAGCGCAATCATTAAGCCTTCTAAGATGTGAGCACGAGACTTTGCTTTGTCCAAATCAAATAAAGTACGACGGGTGACGACTTGGCGACGATGATCAATAAAGTGCAGTAATAATTCACGCACACCACAAAGGCGTGGCTTATTATCAATCAAGGCCAGCATGTTAGCACTGAAGTTACATTGTAATTGGGTTTGCTTGAATAAATTATTGAGCACAATTTCAGGCATTTCGTCACGTTTAAGCTCAATGACAATGCGCATGCCTTCACGGTCAGATTCATCGCGAAGGTCAGAAATACCTTCTAATTTTTTATCACGTACTAAGTGGGCAATATTTTCAATGAGGGTTGCTTTGTTCACTTGGTAAGGCAGTTCGGTGACAATAACAGCTGCACGTTCATTTTTTGAAATTTCAATGGCTGTGCGTGCGCGCATTGTGATGGTTCCGCGTCCGTTTAAGAAAGCTTGTCTTGCGCCTTCTTGGCCATAAATGAAACCACCTGTAGGAAAGTCAGGTGCAGGCATCATCAGCATTAATTCATCATCAGAGATAAATTTATCTTGGATTAAAGCAATGGTGGCACGAATGCTTTCACCTAAGTTGTGTGGTGGAATATTCGTTGCCATACCAACAGCAATACCTGTGGAGCCGTTCACCAATAAGTTAGGGTAGCGGGTAGGTAAAACAGACGGTTCTTTCATCGAATCGTCATAAGTTGGTGTGAAATCAATGGTGTCTTTGTCGATATCGGCAAGCATTTCACTGCTTAACTTACTCATACGTACTTCAGTATAACGCATGGCAGCGGGGGAATCGCCATCAATTGAACCAAAGTTACCTTGTCCATCAATCAGCAAGTGACGCATGCTCCAAGGTTGAGCCATACGAACCAATGCATCATAAACAGCTGTATCGCCATGTGGATGGTATTTACCAATCACATCACCGACAACACGCGCTGATTTCTTATAAGGCTTATCTGATGCGCAGCCAAGCTCATGCATGGCAAAAAGAATACGACGGTGGACAGGTTTTAAACCATCTCTCGCATCGGGTAAGGCACGTCCTACAATAACACTCATTGCATAATCAAGATATGAGTGTCTCATCTTATCTTCGATCAAAACAGGTAGGACTGAACTTTGTTGATCCATGGTAACCCCTCTTTGCGTTGGTGCCCTCGGCAGGAATTGAACCTGCGGCCTACGGTTTAGGAAACCGCCGCTCTATCCAGCTGAGCTACGAAGGCAATGATGCGAATCATAGTCATTTATCCATACATTTACATCATAAATTCCACACAGGGCTTTATTATCCCTTGATCTTTAGGTGTATTTTAAAGATATGTTTTAAATCAAAGTGTTATCTAAGGTGCTTTAATTGAAAGGTAAAAGGCTTGTCTCTTTATGAAAAGTTCTTTTTGGTGCTGTGTTTTTCAATGCATCATCATCGTGGTGTGTGTGCTTTAATACGAATCATATGAGAAACTAATGTGAAGAATCGTACCGAATAAAGCCGTTCTATTTGTTTTTATCTTCTTTTGTATATGAACGCATCATGCGGTTTTTCCTTTTATCTTTAAAATCTATGAAAGCAGGCCATAGGCCATTGATACGCGCAAATAAAGACTCAGGAAAACCAAGGTGACTAATTTTTTTCTTGCTTGAGATAAGGTCGATAATTTCTTGGACGATGACTTCAGGCTCATCCATATTCATCTTGGTAGCCTTGGCTATGTGATAAAGAGAGCTGGGGTTGAATGTTGTCTTGATGGCGCGTGATGAAATATAAGATACACAAATATTTGTGTCAGCTAGCTCACGATTTAATGCTTCGGAAAAGCCACGAAGTGCGAACTTACTGGCAGAATAAGCTGCAAAATAAGCTTGGCCGATAGAACCAAAAGTAGATCCTACATTGATAATATGCCCTGAGTTATGCTGTTGCATATAAGGTAACACATGTTGGGTGAGTTGCATGGGGATGGTGATATTGACTTTGCAGATCATATCAAGTCGTGCATTGCTTTCATCTTCCATAGCACAAAAACTCATGAAACCTGCATTATTAATCAACATATCAACACCGCCTAAGTGTTGCATAGAAAAACGGGTGATTGAATCACAGGCAGTGGGTAAGGTGAGGTTAATGGCTAAGGGGTGAACTTCATAACCGCGTGCATGAAGTTTTTTGGCGATTTCAAGCAGTACTGCTTTATTTAAATCAACAAGAACAAGGCGGGCACCTTGAGATGCTATTTGTTGTGCAGCTATAGCACCAATGCCACCAGCTGCCCCTGTTAAAATAACTCTTTTATTTTTCCAGTCCATGTTTTTTGCTCCCTTGTTTTAGCAAGCTCTGTAAAAACATCATTGATGCTTTTACAGAGGCAACACATTTACTTAAAAAATGTTTTTGATCAGCGTTTAGCTTAGTGATGCATCATTTGTTCATTTTCAGTTAATGCACGCTGAAAAGATGGGCGATCAAATAAACGTTTCATATAACCTTCAAGGTTTTTCCAATTAGATGTATCAATCCTTTCTGGTGTTAAACGCCACAAGATAGGTGCCATCGTAATATCAGCAAGTGTGTAACATTCGCCAATAAAGTATTCTTGCATTGAAAAGTGATGATCTAAAGATTCTAAGTAGGTGCGAAATTTACGTAAAACTTCTGTTTTCCGACGTACTTTTTTCAAATTAAAATAAAGGCTGTATAATTCTTGCTCAATACGCATGACAGCAAGACGCATTTGGGCACGATCCGCAGGAGAACCCGGTTTTAATGGTGGATGAGGATAACGTTCATCCAAATACTCATTTAAAATGGTTGCTTCAAAAAAGACTTTATCACGATCAACGATGGTAGGTAATGTACCATAAGGATTCAAGTCCAAAAGCACTTGAGGTATTTGATCTTCCTCAACCTCAACTGTATCAATAGGCAGTTCTTTTTCAGCTAAAACGATGCGTGTGCGGTGGCAATTTGGGCAATAAGAATTTGAAAACAGTTTAATCATTGATTGATAGGCTCCAAAATTAATAAAAGGAGCGAGATTCTAACAGCATAAATTTGATTGAAAACAACTAAGTGCCTTTAAATCTTTTTAAAATGTTAGAATCATCGCCATAGGCATTGTTTTGTTGTTGTGATTACTCTCTTTTAATACCCATGAGTTGAGCTTGAATGAAACTATCGATATCACCATCTAAAAAGGCTTGGGTGTTGCCTGTTTCCATACCTGTGCGTAGATCTTTAATGCGTGATTGATCCAATACATAAGAACGAATTTGTTGTCCCCAGCCAATATCTGACTTGGTATCTTCAAGTTCTTGTTTTTGTGCATCGCGTTGACTCATTTCATGTTCATACAATCTGGCCTTGAGCATTTTCCATGCTTGAGCACGGTTTTTGTGTTGGCTGCGATTGTTCTGACATTGCACCACAATGTTGGTGGGTTCATGCGTTAAACGTACCGCTGAATCCGTTTTGTTGATGTGCTGACCGCCTGCACCTGAAGCACGGTAAGTATCCACACGAACTTCGGATTCATTGATTTCAATTTCAATTTCACGCTCAATATCTGGATAAGAGAAAATAGAGGCAAAAGAAGTATGACGGCGGTTGCCTGAATCAAAAGGTGATTTGCGTACAAGGCGATGAATGCCAATTTCAGCTTTAAGCAAGCCAAAAGCATAAGCGCCTTTGATGGATAATGAAGCAGACTTGATACCAGCTTCTTCACCGGGGGTGTATTCAATGATTTCGACTTTAAACTTGCGCCTTTCAGCCCAACGTAGGTACATGCGCAGTAACATATCAGCCCAATCTTGGGCTTCGGTACCACCTGCACCGGGGTTAATATCTAAGAAAGCGTTTTCAAAGTCATTTTCACCACCAAGCATCAGTGCCATTTCAAGCTCGCCAAGCAGGCGGTTGGATTCTTCGATGCCTTCAACAGCTTCTAACTGGGAATCTTGATCGCCTTCATCTTTGCTCATCTCAAACAACATTTCTTGCTCATCGACACATTCAACAGCTTCAGAAAATTGATTGAGTGTGCGCTCCAGCATGTTCTTTTCTTGCATGACCTCTTTGGCAACATTGGAATCATTCCAGATGTCAGGATCTTCAATACGCGTATTTAATACACTGAGTTTGGCTTCTTTGTCATCAATGTCAAAGCGACCTCCGCAAAATAGCAATGCGGTTTTTTGTCGCTGTAACTTTGGCAGAGAAACCTAATAAGCGTTCTGTAACATCCATCTGTTGCTCCTTGATGGTGCTAAAGCATCCATCACTTAACGGCGACGAAGCATAGAAATGATAAGGGTGAATATCAAATTTATCTGGTATTAAGCGATGATAAGCCTTTGATATGGAAGGTGGCTTTGTTTATTGTGCAAT
>JAUZRG010000157.1 GCA_030950585.1 Mariprofundaceae bacterium
CTCACCTTTGGCTTTGCTTGCACCATAGGTGTTTAATGGGTTGGTGTTGTCTGTTTCAACGTAAGGTGTGCGCTGCGTACCATCGAAAACATAATCAGTAGAAATATGCAGGAGTGGGATATTGGCACTTTTACAAGCTTGGGCAAGATACAGGCAGGCCTCTGCATTCACTTGGTATGCCTTGTCATGATCTGTTTCTGCTTGATCTACGGCGGTGTAGGCGGCTGCGTTAATCAACATATCAGGTTGATGTTCTTGGATAGATTTTTCTATGCTTTTTAAGCACGTAATGTCTAAACTGTGCTGGTCTGTGGCAATGGCTTGATGTTGAAAGTCATGGGCATGTATGATGAGTTCTCTGCCAACTTGGCCATTGGCACCTGTGATGAGTAATTTCATGTTTTTATCTTTGGAAGTTGTTCGGTTTTCATGCCTTTAAGCTGTGCGTAATGGCAATCTTTTTGTGACAAAAAAGGTTCTTTAATCGGCCAGTCAATATTGATATTAGGGTCTGACCACAAAATGCCACCTTCGTCTTCGGGGTGATAATAATCAGTGCATTTGTATAAAAAGTCTGCACTTTCGGATAAAACACAAAAGCCATGCGCAAACCCAGGGGGGATATAGAGTTGCCATGCATTTTCCTCAGAAAGCTCATAACCAACCCACTGTCCAAAGGTGGGTGACTGTGGGCGTATGTCCACAGCAACATCAAAAACAGAGCCTTGGGTGACACGCACCAATTTGCCTTGGGGGTGTTGGCGTTGAAAGTGCAGACCCCGCAAGATATTTTGGCCAGACCGCGAATGATTATCTTGCACAAAATCAATATCGGGAAAGCCCGCTTCCATGTATGTTTTTTTATTCCATGTCTCTAAAAAGAAGCCGCGCGTATCGCCAAATATGGTGGGTTTTATCAATAAAACATCTTTTAGTTTGGTTGTTATGATTTGCATTTATTTGCCTTGTTCCAAAATGTTTAAAAGGTATTGGCCATAGCCATTTTTAGCCAAGGGTTGTGCGAGTTTGAGAAGTTGATCACAGTTTATATAATTTTTATGATAAGCGATTTCTTCAGGGCATGAGATTTTTAGGCCTTGCCGTTTTTCAATGATTTCAATGAAATTAGCGGCCTCCAACAAAGAGTCATGTGTGCCTGTGTCAAGCCAAGCTGTGCCTCTGTTTAAGCGTTCAACGTGCAGTGAGCCTTGTTCAAGATACAGTTTATTGATGTCAGTGATCTCTAATTCACCTCTAGGCGAGGGCTGTAAGTCTTTTGCCATATCAACCACTTGGTTATCATAAAAATAAAGCCCTGTGACGGCATGATTGCTTTTTGGATGCGTTGGTTTTTCTTCAATATGGGTGGCAATATTATTTTCATCAAAACTAACCACACCATAACGTTCAGGGTCTTTAACCCAGTATGAAAAAACGCTGGCACCGTGTTGATGTTGCATGTGTTTTTCTAACGTTTGACCTAAACTTTGACCAAAGAAAATATTATCACCAAGAATAAGAGCAACGGAGTTGTTACCAATAAAGTTGGCTCCAATAATAAAAGCTTGTGCCAAGCCTTCGGGTTTGGGTTGTGGTGCATAGGAAAGAGATAGTCCCCATTGGCTACCATTACCAAGTAAGCTTTGAAACAGCGGTAAGTCGTGCGGTGTTGAGATAATAAGAATATCTCGAATGCCTGCTAGCATGAGTGTCGATAATGGGTAGTAAATCATCGGTTTGTCATAAACAGGTAGCAATTGCTTGCTAATGGTTTTAGTGAGTGGGTGAAGACGGGTGCCGCTTCCGCCTGCTAAAATGATGCCTTTCACGTCTTATCTCCTCGTCCATTGAGTCAAATCAACGAATATGAAGGTCTTTTTCTGATTTGCAATTAAATTGTTGTGATCAAGTCACGGGTGAATGGTTTTATTTACAGTTACTTCACAGTCTAGCTAGCATATAGGCCACCCTACATGCTGGAAGTTTGTTATTCATTTATCTAAATTCGATTCTCATTATTTTGTTAACGTCGCTGTTTTTTCGGCACCGATGTATCAGTTGTTTACTTATCAATGGCCATTTTCAGATGTGCGTGCTGCGAAAGGGATGCGGGTGCTTGTTCCTTTTGGTAAAACACGGCGTATGGCGGTGGTGATGGCTGTTCGTACGCAGTGTGACCTGAAGGTGACTGTTAAATCAGTTTTGGATGTATTGGATGAAACACCGCTGTATTCAGAGCTGTGGTGGTCTTTTTTTTCACGCATGCAAGCATATTATTTGGTGACACCCGCACTTATGTTTGCAGGGGTTTATGCATGGGCTGGCTCGGATGAACAACAGCAGTTTTATTGTGCGGATCTGGATGCTTTAGCTGAGCTGGATATTGAACTGGCGGCTTTATTTAAACATCGTAAAACAAAACGAATGAATGCTATTGCTAAAAAAGTGGATGATGCATGGTTGCGCGTGCGCCGTGCTTGCCTTGAAGGGGTGCTGCAAGCTGTGCTGCCAAGCCTTGAGCAACGTCAAACAGTAGAGCCGCACTTGGTGTTGAAACCTGATCAGGTTGTGGTTTTGGGTGCTATCTTAGCAGGCAGTGGTTTTGCACCTTCTTTGTTGTTTGGTGCCACGGGGTCAGGCAAAACCGAAGTTTACTTGCGTGCAATTTGTCACTATGTGGCACAGGGAAACCAAGTCTTGGTGTTGGTGCCTGAAATTGGTTTGGTGCCGCAATGGTTGGCTTACCTCGATCGTTATTGTGCTTGCGTGGGACAGTGGCATTCGAGTATGAACATTTCAGATCGCTTGGCAGTGCGTTTGAATTTAGATAAAGTGAATGTGGTCGTTGGCACGCGCTCAGCTCTTTTTTTGCCACTTCCTCGTTTAGCGATGATTATTGTTGATGAAGAGCATGATGGGTCGTTCAAACAGCAGGAGGGCATGCGCTATTCTGCACGAGATATGGCTATTTTGTTGGCTCAAACACTGCAACTACCCATTGTGCTGGGTTCAGCAACCCCATCTTTGGAGTCATGGTATCAAGCCAAGCAGGGTAAATACCAATTGTTACGTTTGGCTGAACGCATTCAAAAACATGTGTTGGTCAAGCCTGAGATTGTTGATTTGCGCCATAAGCGTGAGCCTATTAACGTGAGGTTGATCCAAGCATTAGAAAAGACGAAGTCGAAAGGGCAGCAAAGTCTTCTATATTTAAATAGGCGTGGTTACGCGCCAAGCTTATATTGCTGTGACTGCACGCATATTGTGCAGTGCCCTTGGTGTAGCCGAAGTTTGACGCTGCACTTGAAACAAAATAAATTGCGTTGCCATAGCTGCGGCTTTAAGACAAAAACAATCACACAATGTGCGGAGTGTCAGTCAGAGTCGTTGGTTCCGCTTGGTGTGGGCACGGAGCGGGTGCTGGAGCAATTAAAAGAAGCCTTGCCTGAGTTACGCGTAGAAGTCCTTGATCGAGACCGCGTGTCTTCCGAAAAAGTATTGCATCAACTCTTAGATGATTTTAAAGCGGGTGACATTGATTGTTTGGTGGGTACGCAGATGTTGGTCAAAGGTCATCATTTTCCCAATGTTACCTTAGTCGGTGTGGTGCATGCTGACCTAGGTTTAAATATGCCTGACTTCAGGGCTGAAGAGCGTTGGTGGCAGCAGTTAACCCAAGTCTTGGGGCGAGCGGGGCGGGGTGAGCATGCGGGACGGGTGATGATTCAAACCTTGCAGCCCGATGCGCAGTGGCTGTTTCAACTCGGTGATCCGCAAGCAGAGTCGGTGTTAGACAAAGGCTTGTTGCAACGTCAGCAGTTTTCTTATCCACCCTTTGCACGTTGGGTTCGTATTGTTTTTTCGGCTATTTTTTTAAAAGATGCGCTTCAAGCAGCGCAATCTTGTGTAGAGCACCTGGGCAAGCAGTCATGGAAGGTTGAGGTGATTGGGCCGATGCCTTGTGTCTTTGAACGTCAAGCAGGGCGTTTTCGTTATGAGGTTTTGCTTAAAGATGCTTCCCGACGTTATTTGCCATGGTGTTTACAGGGTTTGGAGTCGGCTTTGCCTACTTCGGCTAAAGTTAGACGTATCATTGATGTTGATCCATATGACATGATGTAGTCAAAGCCGAGCTTTTTTGCTATAGCTTATAAGACTTTAGAGGCAGAGCCAAGCAAGCTATTCAAAGCCAAGTCAATGGCTTTTTTGATGACAACCTTGTTAGCAATGGCTTGGGCTAGTAACTTGTTTTCGATGACCACAAAGGTGTCTTCAAGCTCCGACTTTAATTCCTCTAAGTCTAAGTCTTGGTCGGCATGGAGTTGCAGTAGATCATTGATACTGCCTTTTTCAGACGTAATAGCCTCTTCAATGCTTGCGCTACCGACAGCCCAGTTGTCTCCAAATTCAGTCTTCATGTTGCTGGCGATTTCAGCTGTGATTTGATTGATATTAAAACCCATGATGTGTGGCTCCTTTTACTTTTTACTTATTTCTGCTTTTAACATGACACCGAACATTTCATTTAAGCGTTTTCTATGTAAACGAAGTGTGACATTGGAGTAACGATTCTTGTTTTTGAATTTTTCTTTGTATTTTGACCAGAGTTTAGATGTGTTGCCGATCATCTTTAAGGTTTCTTGGTTGCTGCTTTGCATGCTCGCATGCATGTGTAAGGCATGAAAAGAAACATCAACACGTAGCATCGTTTTGGCAAAATTCTTGTAAGTTCTCTTGTCTTTGTTGTTTAAGCTCAGGCTGCCATAAAAGAAGTCCACACGTTTGGCTGTGTCGCTAATAGCCTGTGCTGTGGCTGGGTCGTAGTCACTCATCAGCTTTGCACAGCCTGTACAGAGAAAGCAAAGGCATATGATAAAAATAGATGTGCTTTTTAAAAGCATTGGACATCTCCTTTTGTGAATATATATAAATAAGAAAGGTTACGCATGCTTATCGCTGGAAACAAGTAATGGTTCTTTTTGTCTGAAAATCATAACGCATGCTAAAATATTTACTTGACCTAATTAAGATGCTTGTTAAAGTTCGCGACCCTGAATTTCAGGCGCGATGGCGCGTAGCTCAGTGGTAGAGCACCACCCTGACACGGTGGGGGTCGGCAGTTCAATCCTGCCCGCGCCAACCATTTTTTGTTCACATACATGCAGGAGCATTTTCGTTGATTAATATTCTTTTACCCGATGGCTCTGCACGTAGCTTACCCAATGATGCTTGTGCATTAGATTTAGCCAATGATATTAGTGAAGGTCTTGCTCGTATTTCAATTGCTGCTTATATCAATGGTCAGCTTTTAGATTTGTCTACGTCATTGAAAGATGGTGACCAAGTCTCTTTGGTGACCGATCGCATGCAAGAAAGTCTTGAAGTTATTCGTCACTCTTCAGCTCATTTATTGGCACAAGCTGTCAAAGAGCTTTACCCATCCGCACAAGTGACCGTTGGCCCTGTGACTGAGAATGGCTTTTTCTATGATTTTGCTTATGAGCGTCCATTTACACCTGAAGATCTAAACGAAATCGAAAAACACATGCTTCAAATTAGTAAAAACAATGTGGCTATTGAGCGTTTAAACTGGAGTCGAGAAGAAGCGATTCGTTTTTTCACCGCGCAAGGTGAGCTTTATAAAGTTAAGTTGATTGAACGCATTGCCGAAGGTGAAAACATTAGTTTGTATCGCCAAGGTGATTTTGTTGATTTATGTCGTGGTCCGCATGTTGTCCACACAGGGCAGTTAAAAGCCTTTAAACTATTGAAAGTCGCGGGTGCATATTGGGAAGGGGACGCTTCCTCTGAACAGCTGCAACGCATTTCAGGTACCGCGTGGGCCAACAAAAAAGAATTAAAAGCCTATTTCAGACGTTTGGAAGAAGCGCAAAAGCGCGATCATCGACGTTTGGGTGTGCAGCATGATTTGTTTCATCTTCAAGATGAAGCTCCAGGTATGGTTTTTTGGCATCCAAAGGGCTGGGCGCTATGGCAAAGTATTGCTAAGGAAATTCGTCAGCGCATGGTGACATGGGGTTATCAAGAAATTAATACACCTCAGCTTGTGGATCGCTCCTTGTGGGAGAAGTCTGGTCATTGGGATAAGTTTCGTGATGAGATGTTTACCACGCAAACAGATAGCCGTGATTATGCCATCAAGCCCATGAACTGTCCTTGCCATGTGCAAGTTTTTAAACAAAAATTACATTCATACCGTGACTTACCATTGCGCTTAGCTGAATTTGGTTCTTGTCATCGCAATGAACCCTCAGGTGCTTTGCATGGTTTAATGCGTTTGCGTAACTTCGTGCAAGATGATGCTCATATTTTTTGTACAGAAGACCAAATTGGTTCTGAAGTTTCTGATTTCATTGATTGTGTTTATGAAGTGTATCGTTGTTTTGGCTTTGATGATATTTTATTAAAGCTATCTGACCGTCCTGAACAGCGTGTTGGTGATGATGCTCAGTGGGACAAAGCAGAGCAAGCATTGCATCAAGCATTGCAAGCCAAAGACTTATCTTATGAGCTAAATCCAGGCGAAGGGGCGTTTTATGGCCCTAAGATTGAGTTTTCATTGCGTGATTGCCTTGGTCGTGTTTGGCAATGTGGTACGATTCAAGTGGATTTCTCTATGCCAAGTCGTCTTGGTGCAGAGTATGTTGGTCAAGATAACACAAAACAAACACCTGTAATGTTGCATCGTGCTATTTGTGGTTCATTAGAACGCTTTATTGGTATTTTGATCGAACAATACGAAGCGAAGTTTCCTTTTTGGCTTTCTCCAGTGCAATTAATGATCTGTAATATCTCTGAACCTCAGTCAGAATATGCCAATAAAATCCAACAACAGATGCGAAAATCTGGCTTTAGAGTTGATGTAGACTTGCGTAATGAGAAAGTCGGCTATAAAGTGCGCGCCCATACGCTGGATAGAGTACCTTTTATTGCAGTGGTTGGTGAACGTGAAATGCAAGATGGTACTTTAAATATCAGAAGTCGTGCTGGTGAACAGTTAGGCACGATGAGTTTAGAAGCATGGATCGAGCAGATGCAAGCTTTTCAGCGTGATTATAAATAAGGAGAACATTCCATCAAAAAAGAGTTGCAGACAAACTATGAAATAACAGCGGACACCGTCCGTGTTGTGGATCCAGAAGGCGAGCAGTTAGGAATTTTGGCACTCAATGAGGCAATTTCTCGCGCAAAAGTACGAGGGCTAGATTTGGTTATGATGTCGGCTAAGGCCAAGCCTCCTGTCTGTAAGATCATGGATTATGGAAAGTTTAAGTACCAAGAAAGTAAAAAATCTAACCTTGCTA
The DNA here is from genome assembly GCA_030950585.1 of Mariprofundaceae bacterium. GTDB lineage: Bacteria > Pseudomonadota > Zetaproteobacteria > Mariprofundales > Mariprofundaceae > JAUZRG01. The sequence goes on from JAUZRG010000157.1 coordinate 7,326, forward strand.
AGAAAAAACAGCATCAAGTTCAGATTAAAGAAGTGAAGGTTCGAGCCAGTACAGATACGCATGACTTAGAAATTAAGGCAAAACGTGTTGTGAAATTCCTTGAAGAAGGGAATAAGGTTAAATTAAGTGTTCGTTTTCGTGGTCGTGAAGTGGCTTATGCCTCTCAAGGGCGTGAAATGTTATTGAAAATGGCTTCGGAAGTAGAACATCTTGGAAAAATTGAGCGGATGCCTCAAATGGAAGGTCGACAAATGATGTTGATCGTCGCTCCAAAAAAATAGTGGGTGGAGAATAATGCCAAAAATTAAATCAAATAGTGGTGCTGCTAAACGTTTTAGTCGTACTGCCTCAGGTAAAATCAAACGCAACAAAGCGTTTGCAAACCATATTTTGACAAAAAAATCTCCCAAGAGCAAGCGCGGCTATCGTGGTACTACATTAGTAGCACCTAGTGATGTCAAAAACATCAAGCGTTTGATTCCGTATTCATAAATAAGGCTCAGGAGTATTAAATGCCTCGTGTAAATTCTGGTGTTAGTGCACACGCACGTCATCGTAAAGTTATTAAAGCTGCCAAGGGTTACCGTGGCCGTCGTAAAAGTTGTTTTCGCATTGCTACACAAGCAGTGGATAAAGCACGTCAATATGCATATCGTGATCGCAAGGTACGTAAACGTGAGTTTCGTAGCCTTTGGATTAGCCGTATCAATGCTGCTGCACGCGTGAATGGCTTAAGCTATTCTCGTTTCATGCATGGCTTGATCAAAGCTGGTGTTGAGCTTGATCGTAAAGTATTGGCGGACATTGCTGTCAATGATTCAGCTGCTTTTACATTGCTTTCAGAAAAAGCAAGTGCAAACCAATAATTAATAAATCATTATTATTGTGATCTAGGGTGGGCATGTGCCCACCCTTTTTTATTTTAAAGGGGTGGGTTTCTCATGTCTTCATTTGACATTGACTTAGAAAGTAAGCTTCATGAATTGCAACAAGCAGCCTTAGAAGCTTTCTCAACAGCGGCAAATCTTGCCGCACTGGATACATTGCGCGTACAGTTTTTAGGTAAAAGAGGTCAACTGACTGCATTACTGAAAGGTGTGGGGCAATTATCGGCAGAGCAACGACCATTATTTGGTAAGAAAGTGAATACCGTGAAAGCGGTATTAGCAACTTGTTTGGAACAAACACAAGTATTGCTGCATCAAAAAGAAGAAGAAGCTGCGATTCAAGCTCAACGTGTGGATGTGACTTTAGAAGGTCGTAGCCAATACGTAGGGCAAATGCACCCATTGCAAATAGGCTTGGATGAAATTAGTGGTATTTTTGCGTCAATGGGTTTTGAAATAGCTCATGGCCCTGAAATTGAAGATGAGTTTCATAATTTTGATGCTTTAAACATTCCACCTGAGCACCCTGCAAGGGCGATGCATGATACTTTTTTTGTCAAAAGTGATGAAAAAAGGGTTTTGCGTACACACACCTCGCCAGTGCAAATTCGCAGTATGTTGGCGGGCGAACCACCTTTAGCCATTGTGGCTCCGGGTCGTGTTTACCGTTGTGATTATGATGTCACCCATTCCCCGATGTTTCATCAAGTTGAAGTCTTTTTGGTCGATAAAGATGTGAATATGGCACAACTCAAAGGTGTGTTAAGTCAATTTTTATCGATTTTCTTTGGCAAAAAAGTGCCATTACGCATGCGTCCTAGTTACTTTCCTTTCACTGAACCTTCTGCGGAAGTTGATATTGGTTGTGTTTTTTGTGATGGCAAAGGTTGTCGTGTCTGCAAAGATACAGGTTGGTTGGAAGTTTTGGGTTCAGGCATGATCCATCCCAATGTTTTACGTTCTGCTGATATTGACCCTGAGGTTTATAGTGGTTTTGCCTTTGGTTTGGGTGTTGAGCGCATGGTGATGCTAAAATATGGCATTCCAGACCTACGCTTGTTTTTTGAAAATGATGTTCGCTTTTTGCAGGAGGTGGGTCGATGAAACTCCCTTTATCATGGTTATTAGAACACGTGGCTTTGACATGCTCTATTGATGCCATTGCTAAAGCTTTGACGGATTTAGGTATTGAAGTTGAAGGTATTGATTACCCTGCTGCTTCGATTGAAGGTGTGCTTGTTGGCCAAATTCAATCCATGCAACCGCATCCCAATGCGGATCGATTGCGTTTATTGCAAGTTGATGTGGCTGGTGATCAGCCTTTAGCCATCGTTTGTGGTGCTTCCAATATGGTGGAAGGTGATAAAATTGCCTTGGCCACGGTAGGTACTTATCTTCCTGGTGATTTTAAGATTAAACGTGGCAAAATCCGTGGTGAAGTTAGCCTTGGTATGTGTTGCTCAGAAGTCGAACTCGGCTTAGCTGATGAGGCAGAAGGGATTCTTATTCTTGATTCCAGTACTGAGGTGGGAAGCGATGTTTCAGCCTATTTGGGTTTGGAAACAGCTATTTTAGATTTATCTATTACGCCAAACCGTGGCGATTGCATGAGTGTGTATGGTTTAGCGCGTGAATTGGGTGCTTATTTTGACGTTCCTCTCACCTTAAAATCACTTGAAAAAACGGTATTTGATGCAGATGTTGCCACGCCTGTGGTTCATATTGAAGATCAAGATGATTGTCCTTTGTATATGGCACAGCAAATTGAAGGTGTTGTGCTGACTGATTCACCGCAATGGCTAGCGCAGCGTTTACAAGCTTGTGGTATGCGTACTGTGAACGGTGTTGTGGACGTGATGAACTATGTGATGTTGGAAATCGGCCAACCGATGCATGCCTTTGATCGTGCTATGGTGAAAGGTGATCTTTACGTCCGTCGTGCCAATGCCGAAAGTATGAAAGGTTTGGATGAGCGTGAACTTAGCCTAAATGCTGAACACTTAGTGGTGGCTGATGATCAAGAAGTGATTGCAGTGGCTGGTGTGATGGGCTCGCTTAGTTCGGGTGTGACGGCTCAAACCACGTCTTTAATTTTAGAGTCAGCTGTTTTTCAAGCTGCCCGCGTCAGTACGGTAGCACGTCAATATGGCTCTGTGACAGAAGCTTCGATGCGTTTTGAGCGTGGTGTGGATAGGGCGCAAACTGCGGTGGCATTGCAACGGGCAACATCTTTAATCACGACATTGTTTGGTGGTCGTGTGAGTGCCGTTGAGCAGTGTGGTGATGGTGAGTGGACTAAGCATAAAATTCAATTTCCGATTTCTGCTATTGCCAAACGTCTAGGCATTGATGTGCCTGAATCGACAGATCTTGTGTTGCAAGGCATGGGTTTTTCTATTGAGCGTGACGAAAGCACGATTCGTGTTTCTGTGCCTGCACATCGTCATGATGTTCGTCTTGTGGAAGATGTGATTGAAGAGTATGCACGTATTTATGGTTATGATCATATTCCAACGGTTTTACCTGCCATCGCCATGAATGTGGCAGCGCCTGCACCCAAACGTTTATTGGATCATGTGGTGGCACAAGGTTTTACCCAAGTCATTAACTATGCTTTTATTTCTGAAAAGCAGCAGCGTTTGTTTAGTAGCTCACCTGAAAAAGATGTGAGATTGCTTAATCCGATTAGTGCTGAAATGTCTGTGATGCGTCATAGTTTATTTCCAAGTTTATTGGCCAATGCACAGTACAATTTGAACCGCCAACAAAGCCGTGTGTGTTTGGTTGAAGAGGGTCGGAGTTACTTCTCTGAAGAGAAGGGTTTTCAAGAAGTAAATCAGCTGTCTTTATTATGGGCTGGTGAAGCTGGATCTGACCGCTGGTATCAAGATGCGAAATCAGTGGATTTTTTTGATGTTAAAGGCGTGGTCGAGACCGTTTTAAAACAAATGGGACAGTTACCACGTTGGCAAGCATGTGATGATATTCAAGGTTTACAAGCAGGGCAAACAGCCGTTTGGCAACAAGGCAAACGTCGTGTTGCCGTGCTGGCAAAGGTGAGCCGAGGTATTGCCAAGTCGTATGATTTAGATGGTGATGTGTTTGTGGCTGAAATTAATTTAGATATGTTATCTCAATCTAAAAAACCTGCCTTTAAAGCATTGGCACAACACCCAAGCGTGACCAGAGATCTGGTATTTTTATTTTCAAATGCATGCGTTGTGGATGATATTTTAGCAGTTGCACGTAAAGCTTCAGGCAAAGCATTGCAAGATGTGCGAATTTTTGACCGTTATGATGGCCAAGGTGTGGCTGAAGGCTTTGTGAGTTTGGGTATTCGTCTGACTTTGCAGGCAAATGATCGCACACTACAGCAAGCAGAAGTCGATGATATTGCCAAAAAAGTGGTGACAATGATGGCTAAGAAATTCTCTGCTCAGCAACGTTAAGTATATTTAGGAAGGTCTAAAAGCATGTTGGTCTGTGGTGTAGATGAAGTCGGTCGTGGGCCTTTAGCTGGCCCCGTGGTATGTGCTGCGGTGGTTCTAGCAGAGGATGACCCGATGTTGGGGCAATATCGAGATTCTAAGAAAGTCTCTGAAAAGAAACGATTGCGCATGTATCATCACCTACGCCAGCACGCCAAAGCGTACAAAATTGCATCTGCAAGCGTGCAAGAAATTGATCAACTTAATATTTTAGAAGCCACAATGTTGGCGATGCGTCGTGCTGTGTTGGCCTTAAACTTACCACTGGATGAGGTGTTGATTGATGGCAATCGTTGTCCATCGCTACCTTATGCGAGCCGTAGTATCATTGGTGGTGATGACTTGGAGCAATCCATTGCAGCGGCATCCATTATCGCAAAAGTTGTGCGTGATCGTTATATGCACTACTTGGATTCGCTTTACCCTCAGTATGCTTTTGCACGCCATAAAGGCTATGGTACTGTGCAACATTTGGCCGCGCTTAAACAATGGGGTTCATGTCCCGTTCACCGTCAATCCTTTAAACCTGTGCGTCGTTATACTTTAAAATGATCTTTTAAAATGTTGAGACTTCATTCTTTATCTTTGATGTATGGATATGTTTTTTAAACATAGTAATTTACAGACTCGAATGAGTTGGTTTAGCTTATGGATTATGGAGCATGCATGCGTTCAGAAACAAACATGACCGATCATCAGCATACAAAGCTGGGCTTGAAGGCATTGATTATCGTTTCTCTTATTGGATTAACGTTATCGATTGTTGCCTTTTGGGGAACATGGCAATGGGAAGATAAGCAGCATCGTAAAGATTTTGATTATCGAGCCAAAGCTTATTCTATCGCGATTACTGCGTCTTTTGATAATGTGTGGAGGCATATCGAGCGATTAAATCACTTTGTTTATAATGAACTTGTTCTTAAAGATAATAATGGTTTGTCGATACGTGAGTGGAAAGAAATGGCTGATTTTCACATTCAAGAAAACAGTGCCATTCATGACATTGCCTTTATTCAGTGGACGGATCACAAGCTTGAAGTTGCGCTTGCCAATGATTCCGATCAGGCCTTATTATATGTGGGGATGGATGTGCTATCTTTTTCAACGCTAGTCAAAAGTATCCTTCATGCAGATAATGAATCTTCTTTTTTATTTAAAAATCAAGGTGAAATTGATCTAGTTTTTATGGTTTCAGTGGTTAAGAATAGAGAAGGTGCGTTCCTTGGTGCTGTTGTGGTGAGTTGGGATGTTAGCACGCATATCGAAGCTGTGTTGGCACACTTTAGTCCCAGTGGCCAAGATATTGATTTGTTTGATCATGCAGAGAATCCACCATTATTATTGTATCATCACAGGTCACGGATGCAGCAACAAAATATGTCTTTAGACATAAAACGCTATGCTTCTTTGAGTAAGCCTATTCTTTTCATGGGCAGACACTGGTCATTGGTACTGACAGCTTCCCCTATGTTTTTTCAAGAACACGAGATTCTGTTTGCTTGGATCGTCTTGGTTTTAGGTTTGTTGTTGACCTTTGTCTTAAGTTTGTTTTTTTGGAGCATGAAACGTCGTCATTTTTTAGTCGAGCAAGAAGTGGTACAGCGCACCCAAGAACTGCATCGTGCTCAAAAGCGTTATCGCCGTTTATCGGCTACCATTCCTGATGCTGTGGCTGTGCATCGTTACGGTAAATGGATTTATGTGAATCCAGCAGCGGTGACGTTATTGGGTGTTAATTGCAAAGAAGATTTACTCGATCGCTCTGTCTTGGATGTGGTGCAAGAGGATGACCATGAACGTGCTATTAGTCGTATTTTGGCTGAAAATCAGGATGGTATGAACTTTCCCTTACATGAAGAGCACTGGTTACGTGTTGATGGTTTAGATATTTTTGTGGAGTTGCAAGCTATTTCTGTGGATTGGGATGATGAAATTGCGATGCTGATTGTGGCCAGAGATATTAGCGCACGCAAAGAAAGTGAAGCAGAAAGAAAGCAAATGAAAGCGCAAGTAGAACATGTGCAGCGTTTGGAATCGCTGGGTGTATTGGCGGGTGGTATCGCACATGATTTTAATAATATCTTAGGCGCAATCATGGGCAATATTTCTATTGCTCAAATGGAAATAGAAGACAATGAATTGGTATTAGAATTACTGGATCATACCGAAGTTGCAGCCCAACGTGCCGCAGATTTATGCAATCAAATGTTGGCGTATTCAGGGAAAGGTAAGTTTGTGATAAAAACACTCCATTTATCAGAACTGATTCGTGATATGTTGGAACTCATTAAGGTTTCAACAGGTAAGCATGTGCATATTAATTTAGACCTTGCCGAAACATTACCCAGTATTGATGTGGATGTCGCACAAATGCAGCAAGTTATTATGAATTTAATGATTAATGCATCGGAAGCCATAGACGAGCGTGGTGGCTCGATTTATGTGCAGACATCCAGCTGTTATGCAAGTCGAGATATGCTGGCAAAAAGTTATTTAGATGAAGATTTAAAAGAAGGGTATTATGTCATACTGGTCATAAAAGATACGGGATCTGGCATGAGTGAAGAGACAAAAAAGAAAATATTTGATCCTTTTTTTACCACAAAATTTACTGGTCGCGGCTTAGGAATGAGTGCGATATTAGGTATTATTCGTGGTCATCATGCAGCGATTTATATTGACTCAGAACAAGGTGTAGGAACCCAGTTTAAGCTTTTTTTTCCCAGTGTGGCTGGCGAAGAGTGTAGCAATGATAGTGAATCCGACATGGCCACCGAAGCATGGGTGGGACAAGGTTTGGTCATGCTTGTTGATGATGAGTCTATACTGCGTCAAGTCGGAAAACAATTACTAGAACGCATGGGCTTTAAGGTCTTGCTAGCCGAAGATGGTGGGCATGCACTAAAGGTTTTTGAAGAGTACCAAGATGAGATCTCACTCATTATTATGGATGTGATGATGCCTGGCATGAAAGGTACGGACTGTATCAAAAAAATTCGTCATATGAATGGTCATGTTCAAGTTATTATGTCATCTGGTTATAGTGAGCAAGGAGTTGTAAATGAGCTTGATCCGAGGATGTTATTTTTGCAAAAACCTTATAATTACAATGATTTACAACAAGCTGTTCGGAAGAGTATTCAGTTATAATATCGCCCTCATATGTTTTGTTTTTTCTTGCTCAACACTGCAAGCCGCAGATATTCAGCTTTCCATACAACACACGATGCCAAATACGATTTTTGTTTTGCAGGCACGACAAAAAATAGTTGTGGATGATTTTAAATCTAAAACTTCCACCTTGCATCAAAAAGGAAAGGTCTTTTTACCTAAGTTACTTGTGATATATCAAGGGGATACGTTGGATTTAACCAATGATGATGTGGTTTATCATAATGTTTTTTCGATGTCTGAAGCTAAACGATTTGACCTAGGTTTATACCCGCACGGAGATCACCGTGAAGTACGTTTTGATAAGCTCGGGCTGGTGCGAATTTTTTGCGCGATCCACCCCGATATGTTTGCCCAAGTGCTGGTTGTGCATACGCCTTGGCATGCTGTCTTAAAAGAAGGTGAGCAAGTGGTGTGGAAGGATGTTCCAAAAGGTGATTATGATCTTTCTATGTGGGATACGAAAGAAAAAACATTTAAGGTGTTAAAAGGTCTGTCTATCTTAGAAAAAAACATGAGAGTGTCTTTGTGATGAGGTGCTTTATTCTTTTTCTTTGTTTGTGGAGCACACCAGTTCATGCCAATGATATGTCTGGGGTTGATCCCTTGGCTCTCATGGCTGAGTTAACATCCTCAACTCAAGACCGTCCTGCCTTGATTGAATTGGGAAAGAAGCTGTTCTTTGATCCAATCCTTAGTGCCAATAATGAAATCAGTTGTGCGACTTGCCATGATCCATTGCAGGGCTGGGCGGATGGCATGGCTTTGGGTATTGGCGTGACAGGACAACGCTTGAAGAGGCATACGCCCTCTTTCTTTAATATCGCATATCAGACGCGCTGGTTCTGGGATGGTCTTTTTGTTTAAGATCATTACTTCCATTTCTTTAGCACACGTTTGTTAATATGAGCTTACGGTCGCGCCTTTTATACTTTTTGTTTCCTAGTTTGTTAGTGATGTTAATTTCTTTTTATTTGGCCATTGGTTATATGGTTGAGCGTGAAATAAGGCTGGATGAGGAAGTCTTCGCCAATAAGCATTTAGAAGCAGTGCGTATGTTGCATGAAGAGCATTTAAAGGTTTTGATGAGTCGCATGGCGTATATTACTTCTGTGCCCATGCTAAAAGCCTTAGTTGCTGAACATGCGAAACCAAGGTTAAGTGCTTTTTTGGAGCGCACTCTAAAATTACCAAATGATGTGATGTATGCGGTCTATGATGATCATAACAAACTATTGCATGCATCATCTCCCGTCTTTGCACAGTTAAAAAACCAATGTTATTCATCGTACTTAAAGCCATGCAAAAAATTGATGTTGATCGATGATGATTTGTATCAAGTGCTTGAAGTGGTCATTCACTCTAACGACCAGGTGTGGGGGCATTTAACTGTTGCTTTTAAGATGTCGGAAGCTGTGCTAAACCAATTGAAACGCATGACAGAGTTTTGTGAAATCAGCTTGCTTAGGGAAGGGGGAAAGAACCTTTTTTCTTCCACACTGAGTTTTGCAGCACGTCAGGATTTATTGAAACTAACTTCAAAAATGAATTTTTCGCAAGTTGATGAAGGGTCTTTTTCCTTTGTGCCGAGCGTGACTTTGGATGATACGAATTATGTGTTGCGGGGTGTTTCTTTGGGTGAGTTTGGTACAGAGAAGGTGGGTTATCTTTTGATTCACCAGTCATTAGAAAGCATGGATAACATTTTAATGCGCGTAGGCCGTTTCTTTGCTCTTTTTGGTTGTGTGTTGTTATTGGTTATTTTTATAATTGATATTATTCTTGTGAAGCATGTGTTGCGACCTTTGGATGACTTGGTGGAGGCGATTTCAAATAAAGGTGAAGATGACCGTGTTTTAAATTTAAAATCATCCAAAACCATAGAAGTGTCTTATTTGCTCCAAGCAATTCATCGGATGCTTCAGAAAGTTGGTGATAAATCAGAGCAATTTCGTCGTTCAGAAACGCAGTATAGAAATTTGGTTTCTGATGCCAATGATGCCATTATTAGTATGGATGAAGATCAACGTATTTGTGTGTGGAATCATCAAGCAGAATATCTTTTTGGTTATTCTGATCAAGAAGCAAAAGACATTGATTTAGCGCGTATTTTTTCTGATGCTTCACGCTTTATGGGCAAAGGTGAATTTTCAGATCACGGACAGCATAAAGATGGGTCTTTTGTGCCTGTAGAAGTGACTGTTTCAACGTCCTTATCTGTAGAGGATAAAATACTGCATACCGCCGTTATTCGTGATATGAGAGCACAAGTGAAAGCCCGTGAGCGTGATCAGTTATTGTTGCAAGCAATACACCACTCTTCGGATATGATTTTGATTTCAGATTGTGATGCCAATATTGAATATGTGAACCCTGCTTTAGAGAAGGTCACGGGTTACAGTTTAGAGGAGTTAAAGGGTCAAAAGGCTTCTGTATTTAACTCAGGCCTTGAGTCAAAGGCTTTTTATCACAAAATGTGGGACACGATTCGTCGTGGTGATGTTTGGAAGGGCAAACTCACGAATAAATGCAAAGATCAAAGTTGTTACTTTGAAGAAATGAGTATTTCACCTGTCTTTGCGAGCAATTCAAGCACAATTTTACATTATGTGGCCATTAAGCGCGATATTAGTGAACAAGAACACCTCAAAGAACAAATAGAACACACTCAGCGTTTGGAGTCCTTAGGGGTGCTTGCAGGTGGTATTGCCCATGATTTCAATAATTTATTAACAGCAATTATGGGCACAGCATCATTGCTGCGCTTTCAAGTGAAAGAAGATCTTGAGTCTCAAGAAATGTTGGATCGCATAGAACAAGCCTCACAGCACGCAGCCGATTTATGTAAACAGATGTTGGCTTATTCAGGTAAAGGCAAGTTTGAAATTTTACCTGTTAATTTAAGTGATTTGGTCTCTTCTTTGGTTGAGTTGCTGGAGGTTTCAGTAGAGAAAACCATTCATATGCAATTGGATTTAGATGATGATTTACCCATGGTGAATGCGGATGTGTCGCAAATTCAACAAATTGTGATGAATTTAGTGATTAATGCGTCCGAAGCTGCGAATAAAAATCATGGCTTTATTCGGGTGGAAACAGGCGTGGTTTATGCGACCTCAACGATGTTAAATGATATGTGGTTGGATGAACATTTAGCCGAAGGTCGTTATGTCTTTTTGGATGTGGTTGATAATGGTTGTGGTATGAGTGAAGCGGTACAGCAAAAAGTGTTTGATCCTTTTTTTACCACGAAGTTTACAGGCCGTGGTTTGGGTATGAGTGCGATTTTAGGCATTGTTCGTGGTCATTCTGGAGCCATTCGCATGCAGTCTGAAGAAGGTGAGGGTACAAGCTTCACTGTTTTCTTACCTATTCATGAAGAAAAAGTAGCAATCAAAGCTGTAGAGGTCGTTAAAAAAGAATCTGAACCTTGTTTAGGCTCTGGAACTGTTTTATTGGTAGATGATGAAGAGGTCATTCGTAAAGTGGTGAAAGCCATGCTTGAAACGATGGGCTTTGATGTCATTTTAGCATGCAATGGTCAGCAAGCTTTGGAGCAGTATACATTGCATGGTTCTGAGGTTGTCTTGGTGTTGTTGGATCTAACCATGCCTGTGATGGATGGGGCATCTTGTTTAAAAGAGCTACGTTTGTTTGATAAAGAGGTGAAAGTGTTGATCTCTTCGGGCTACTCTTCTCAAGAGGTTGGGGATTTACTACACGATGATGCGCATGTTGGCTTTATGCAAAAACCATATATTATGAGTGCATTACGCGATAAGTTACAAAGCTTTATACATTAATTTGTTTTTTTCCAGTTGGCTGTGCTTTGCATAATTGGTAGCTAAGTTTAAGATGCTCCACTATGGCAACCAATCAACATACCCCTATGATGCAACAGTTTTTAGCGATCAAAGCACAATATCAAGATTGTATTCTTTTTTATCGCATGGGCGATTTTTATGAAATGTTTTTTGATGATGCCGTGATTGCATCTGATATTCTTGATATTACATTGACCAAACGAGGCAAAGCGCAAGGCCAAGATATTCCGATGGCTGGTGTGCCTTGGCATCAAGGTGATGCCTACTTGGCACGCTTGGTTCAGGCGGGTAAGCGTGTTGCTATTTGTGAACAAATGGAAGCACCCAATAAAAATGGTCCAGTGCGGCGTGAAGTCGTGCGTGTGGTCACTGCGGGAACATTAACAGAAAACACCTTATTGAGCCGTGAACACTCCCATCCATTGGCCGCTATTTTTGGTTCAAAACAGCAATGGGCAGTGGCATCTGTTGACCTTTCAAGTGGACAGTGGCGATTATGGCAAGGCCAGTCAGACATGCACTTAGAAGAATACCTTGAAGTGTTGCAGGCCAGTGAAACATTGTTGCATGAAGATTGTGTTTTACCAAAAAATTGCCACTTGGCCCAAATCTATCGTTTAAATGCATGGAGTTTCTCTGCCGATGTTGCCAAAGAGCAGTTGCGTAAACATTTTGGTATATCTAATTGGCAAGTGCTTAACCTACAAGGGCAGTCTCATTTGTGTGCTGTGATTGCAGCCTTGTTGGTTTACCTTGAACAAACCCAAAAATGCCAATTAAGTCATTTATCAATGCCTGTTTGGCATCAAGAAACCGTTGGCTTACATATTGATGCCAGATCTCGACGTAATCTAGAGCTACATCATAATCTTGCAGGTGATCCTAAGGGTGGTTTGATCAAAGTTTTGGATCATAGCCAAACCCCGATGGGTGCGCGTTTATTGCGAGCGTGGTTGGATCAACCGCTCTCTTCCTTAAGCATGATCGCACAACGCCAAGATGCGGTGACGTATTTTATCGAAGAAGAATTAACACGAGATGCATTGCGCATGGCTTTAAAACAGATACCTGATATGGAGCGTTTGTTAACCCGTATTGTTTTGGGGCGTGCAAATCCGCGTGATTATACGGGGATGCGGGTGGCACTGTTGGCATTGCCTAAACTCTATCAACTTTTGAGCACAGAAAACCCCTTTTTACAAAGTATGGTCTCTGAGATGCAAGGCATGGAAGCATTAGCTACAACGTTAGAGCAAGCCATTGTTGAGCAGGCACCAACGCACCTGCGTGAAGGTGGTTTAATCCGTGATGGTTATCATGCAGAGTTAGATCGTTTGCGTGTGCTCGCAGCCTCAGCAGAGCAATGGTTGAGTGACTTTGAAGCAACTCAGCGGGAACAAACAGGTATTGCGAATCTTCGCGTCAAATACAATAAAATTTTTGGCTATTTTATCGAAGTTTCTAAAGCGCATGCAGCGCGTGTTCCCAAGCATTATGTGCGCAAGCAAACGTTGGTAAATGCAGAGCGTTATACCGTTGATGAGTTGCATCGCTTTGAGCATGAAATTTTAGGGGCAAAAGAAGCTGCGATGCTTGCTGAACAAGAAGTCATTCAATCCATTCAAGCATTACTACAAGAACATATCACCGCATTACAAAAAGCAGCGCAAGCCGTTGCACGTTTGGATGTTTTAAGTGGTTTTGCCCACCTCGCTGTGTTGCATCATTATGTTCGGCCTGATATGCATGAAGGTGATGCGTTATTGATTAAGGAAGGTCGTCACCCCTTGGTGGAACAATGTTTGGAAGGTGCTTCCTTTATTGCCAATGACACGAGCATGAATGATGAGAAGCAACGCTTTATGATGTTAACAGGGCCTAATATGGGGGGTAAGTCCACTTATATGCGTCAAGTGGCATGGATTGTTTGGCTAGCGCATACGGGGTGTTGTGTTCCCGCTTCTAAGGCTAAAGTTCCTTTGACAACAAGAATTTTCACGCGCGTGGGTTCAAGCGATGAACTGGCAGCAGGCCATTCAACCTTTATGGTTGAGATGATGGAAACAGCAGCCATTTTACATCAGGTAGAAGAACGATCCTTGGTGATCATTGATGAAATTGGTCGAGGAACCAGCACATGGGATGGCATGGCGATTGCTTGGGCTGTGGCAGAAAAACTATTGCAACAACGTCGGGTTTTAACGTTATTTGCCACACATTATCATGAGCTAACCGCGTTATCAGAGACGTTCCAACAAGTGTTTAATGCATCGGTGAGTGTGCAAGAGTGGAAAGATGAGGTGGTATTTTTACATCGTATTGTTGAGCGTGCTGCTGATAGATCTTATGGTATTGCGGTGGCAAAATTAGCGGGCCTACCCGAGGATGTCTTGGCTTGTGCGCGTGCTCGATTAGAATTTTTTGAAAAAAAAGCCAAAGAAGCATTACTCTCACAGCAGGGTTCTTTATTTGAAAATCCACAGCCTAAAGTGGAAGTATTGAATACCGAGTGCGAGATGATTTTGACGCAATTAAAGAGCTTAGATCTTAACCAGATATCACCATTACAAGCCTTAAACACACTAAACGAATTACAACAAAAAGTGCTTCAAGTGGAGCTTCTATCATGAGCAATATTGATATTAACATTGTTAAAAAGACCATTGCAACTTTACAGCAAAGTCGGGCGAACTTGCAAGAAAGATTTAAAAAGAAAGCGACAGGCCAAAGTTTGGTGCAAAATTTAAGTGCGGATATTGATGTTTTATTAAAAGAGTTATTTGCTGAATTTCCTGTTTTAGATCAGGTTGATGTGATCGCTGTAGGGGGGTATGGTCGTGCTGAATTAAGTCCACACTCTGATTGGGATTTATGGTTTTTAGTGCCGAAGTTAGGGCAGAAAGCCATGAATGAAAGTATTGAAAAAGTTTTATATGTTTTATGGGATTTAAATATCAAACTGGGTTATGCGGTTCGCACCGTGGATGAAAGTATGACGCACATTCAAGAAGATTGGCAGTCGGCGACAGCAGCTTTGGATATGCGTTTATTGCATGGCTCTGCTCAACAGTTTGATGTATTGAATCATAAGCTCGACCGTTTTTTTCAAAAGAAGAAGAAACTTTTTGTGCAAGCCAAATTAGATGAATGCTTGGAACGTCGGCAACGTATGGGTGCAACAGCTTATATGATGGAACCCAATATCAAAGAAGGTGAGGGCGGTTTGCGTGATATTCATACTATCTTTTGGATGATGAAAGTTTGGTATGGAAAATCTTGCATAGAAGATTTAATTCATGCGGGTATATTGACTGAAAGTGAGTGGCTGTTTTTAGAAAGAGCGCAGCAATTTTTATGGCGTTGTCGCTGTGGTTTGCATCTACAAATTCGCCGTGCTTCGGATCAATTGTATTTTGATATGCAGTATCTCTTGTCAGAAGAATTTTCTTATCAGGATAATGACACACATCGCGCTGTTGAGCAGTTTATGCGTGATTATTTTTCTTATGTGGGACGTGTGGCACATTTAACAGATATGTTTATTGCCCATTTTAAAGAGTTGTTGTATCCACAGCGTTTTGTATTGAAACGCAATGTAGGTGATGCTTATGTTCAACGCGGCAACTTGATTGATGTCACCCACGATAAGGTCTTTTCAGAAAAACCATTGCGCTTATTGGAGGTTTTTCATATTGCGCAAGAGGGTAAACGTCATTTATCCAGTAATGTGTTGCGTTTGGTGTATGATGATCGACTTTTATTAAAGACCTATGCTCAAACTTCCGAAGCTTCTCAGTTATTATTAAAAATTCTGAAGCATTCCCGCAATGTGGCATGGACATTGAGAAAAATGCATCAATGCGGTGTTTTAGGAATCATGATACCTGACTTTGGTCGTGTTGAAGGTTTAGGCCAGTTTAGTTGTTATCATGTCTATAGTGTTGATGAGCATACGATTCGTGCTGTTGCACAGGCACGTAATATTCGCCGTGCTGGGCCAGATACGGAAAAATTAACCCTTTCTTGCAAACTGATGCCTATGATAAAAAGACCATCATTATTGTATTTGGCTCTTTTGTTCCATGATCTTGGCAAAGGTCTTGGCGGCAAACACGAAGAGAAGGGTGCAGTCATGGCCACCAACTTTTGCCGTCAACTGGGCTTGAATGAAGATGATATCCAACTTGTGTCTTGGTTGGTACTGCATCACTTGGATATGGCTACTATTTCCCAACGCTGTGATTTGACTGATCCTGAAGTGATTGAGAACTTTGCTCAGGTGGTGGGGCATGTGGAGCGTTTACAATATCTACTGTTGTTAACCGTTACTGATATTCATGCTGTGGGTCCTAATGTTTGGAATGACTGGAAAGGTGCGTTATTGCGAGACTTATATCATGCAACCGAACGTCATCTACTGGGTCAAGTGGATGATAGTGATACCATTAAGGAACGCGCCCAAGTGCGCATTGAGAGCACCCTTGCCATTGTCGATGTGCAAGAGCGAGCATCCATTACCCCTGTCTTGAGCTTATTATCATGGCGCGCTATTTTACATTATCCACCTAAGCAGTTATTAAAAATAGCCGAGTTGGTTGCGAAGTCCGATGGCAAAACCATCATTGATTTTCAAGAAGATGTATTGAGAGGCGATACACGGGTTATGATTATATCTCAGGATAGGCAAGGTTTATTTGCTGACCTCACAGCTGTCATTGCCACAAGCCATATTAATGTCCTTGCGGCTCAGATTTATCATTTGGGTGATGGTCGATGTTTGGATATTTTTCATATTCAGCAAGCTTCAGGAGAATTACTGAGTGATCTATCAACACAAACACGTTTGCATCGCCGTATTGAAGCTATTTTAGCGGGTAAAAAACGAAAGAAAATCCACCTCAGGTATAAAAAAACAGTCTTGATGCAAAAAGTTTATGTGACGGTTGAACATTTATCTATGGGTTCGAGTCAGCAAAGTGTGTTGCAAGTTGAAGCTGCGGATAGGATTGGGTTATTGGCAGCTTTATCGGCGGTCATTGACGATGCAGGTTATGATTTATGCGGCGCTGCCATTCTTAGTTTTGGTGAGAAAAGTATTGATGTCTTTTTCTTAAGGCAGATGAACGGTGAGTCATTAACAGAGGTTCAAATAAAGGCTTTAAGTCAGCAATTGTATGATGTTGCTCAATTATCAAAAGATTGAGTTTTTGGCCGCATTTATTTACACGTTCTAAATCGGGTTTTATCCTTGTTTTGGGTGGTGGTGGTGGGCGAGGCTTGGCGCATATTGGTGTGTTGGATGCTTTGGAAGAGTATGGCTTGCGTCCTGATATTTTGGTGGGTTCAAGCGTTGGTTCTTTGGTGGCCACCATGTATGCCCAACAACCAGAACCTAAGTTATTAAAAGAACGCACGTTAAATTTTTTAAATTCAAAATCATTCCATCGTTTAACCTTGCCTGTTTTTAATCACCTTCGAGAAATGCCAATAGAAAGTTGGTTAGAGCGCTTATCAGCGGTTGCTCGACAATCTGTGTTATATGGACGGGCAGTGACTTCCAATGCAATTGCGGATAAAGATGTTTTATTTCAGTTGCTTCAAGAGTTAGGTGTATCTGGTTCTTTTTCAAAGCTACATATACCGGTACAAATGGTATCTACAATTTTTCCCCAAGGTGGTATGGCAGTTTTTTCGAGTGGTGATCTCAATACCTCTTTAGCCGCAAGCATGGCGATTCCAACGATTTTCCCTCCCGTTAATATTGCGGGTCAACGCTATGTCGATGGTGGGGTTTATGCTGATATTCCAGTGCTTCATGCCCAAAACATCGCTTCAAAGCGGCAATGTGTGGTGGCCGTGAATGCAGGCTCACGACGTTTGGGCATGCATGACCCTGTCAATGTGTTGGGTATGTTGGATTGGGTTGTGGATGCGCAGTCTCAGCAACTACGCGAAAGGGATTTCTTACATGCTGATGTGCTGATCGAACCCGATATTCACAGTCGTTTATGGTATGATTTTAGTCACCCTGAAAAGGTCATTCATACGGGTTACCAAGCAATGATGCTAAAAATGCCAGCCTTATTAAAATTATTGGGTGCGTGAAAATCGTCTGCAAAATGACCGCATTCTGTTGATCCTTTTTTTGTAAGAATAGCGGTATTTCCGAGACCAATTTTGCATTGGTGGAGGGTTATGATGGCTAAAGATATGATTGAAGTGATGTACCATGCGTTATCAACTTTTTTATTGGTTATATTATTACTTTTTTTATGCATAGCTATGCTTCTTTTTATCATTGATATTGTCCAAACAAAACATGCGATACGTCGTAACTATCCTCTTATTGGCCGTTTTCGTGCTGCTTTTGAACATTTAGGTGTTTTTTTTAGGCAATACTTTTTTGCGATGGATCGAGAGGAGATGCCATTTAACCGCGCTTTGCGTGAGTGGGTCTATCGCGCTTCTAAGAACGAAGAGAATACGATTCCTTTTGGCTCAACCCGTGATTTAAATGCTGTGGGTAGCATTAGTTTTGTGAACTGCCCTTACCCTATGCTTGGTATGGATGCTGCGCCTACTCAGAGCATGGTGATTGGTCAAGCTTGTGCGAAACCCTTTGTGGCGAAGAGTTTGTTTAATGTTTCAGGCATGAGTTATGGGGCTTTGTCCAAAGTGGCTGTGCAAGCTTTGAGTCGAGGCGCATTCCAAGCGGGTTGCTGGCTCAATACAGGTGAAGGTGGCATGTCATCTTATCATCTTGAAGGTGGCTGTGACCTCGTCATTCAAGTGGGCACGGCAAAATATGGTGTGCGTGATGAAAATGGCTTGTTGTCCGATGATCGTTTGCGAGAATTGGCAGCGATTCCGCAAGTGAAGATGTTTGAAATCAAGTTAAGCCAAGGTGCGAAACCCGGTAAAGGTGGTATTTTACCTGCGAATAAAGTGACGGCTGAAATTTCAAAAATCCGTGGCATTCCTCAAGGTGAAGATTCAATTAGCCCAAACCGACACATTGATATTAATAATCCCAGTGAACTACTGGATATGATTCATCATATTCGTGAAGTGACGGGTAAACCTGTGGGCTTTAAGTTGGTGATAGGTGGTTGCAATGTTTTGGATCATCTCTTTGATGAAATCAAGAGGAGGGGTGAACAATCTGCCCCTGATTTTATTACGCTGGATAGTTCGGATGGTGGTACGGGTGCAGCACCGCAGCCATTGATGGATTTTATGGGCTTACCTTTAAAAGAAAGTTTGCCGATGTTGATTGATCACCTTGTTGCTTATGGTTTACGTGAACGTGTTCGTGTGATTTGTTCAGGCAAGTTAATTACACCCTCAGGTGTCGCGTGGGCTTTATGCATGGGAGCTGATTTTATAGTCTCTGCGCGTGGCTTTATGTTTGCAATGGGATGCATTCAAGCCATGCAATGCCATAAAAACACATGCCCAACAGGGATCACAACGCATAACCCACGTTTACAGCGGGGCTTGGTGCCTGAAGAGAAAGCAAAACGAGTGCAATATTATGTGGATCATATGTTGCATGACGTTGGCATCATTGCGCATGCGTGTGGTGTTGCCAATCCGCGTGGTTTAAAACGAAAACATGCGCGGGTGGTGGGTGCGGATGGCAGTAGCTTGGGATTGCATATGCGTTATCCTGAAGCAGCTGTCGGAGATCCTCATCATCAAAAAAGGAGCACATAATGTCTGGTATTGATTATTACCCACAGATGATTTCCCATGTGATAACAACGAAAAAAGACACATTGCAGGTATACTCACCTTATGATGCCAAGTGTATTGCCAAGGTGGAAACAGCCAATGCAGCGGTGGTTGAGCAAGCGCTACAGAATGCGCACAAGTTATTTTCAGATCGAACATCATGGTTAAGCGTGGTGCAGCGGATTGAAGTTTTTAAGCGTGTGCTTGTGTTGATGAAAAATCAATTTGAATGTTTGGCAAAGCAGGCTTCGGCGGAAGGTGGAAAGCCATTATTAGATTCTAGAATTGAGATGAGTCGTTGTATCGACAGTATGCGTCTTTGCATGGAGTCGTTGCGCACTCAGCATGCAGAACCACCCACAATGGGCATCAATACGGCATCACAACATCGTGCTGTCATCATGAAAAAAGAACCCATCGGTGTTGTGGTATCCGTGAGTGCTTTTAACCATCCTTTAAATTTAATCGCCCACCAAGTGGGACCTGCCATTGCTGCGGGCTGCCCTGTGATTGTGAAACCATCAGGTGATACGCCATTGTCTTGTTTGTCTTTGGTGCGGTTGTTTCATGAAGCTGGCTTAGCTAAAGAATGGTGTCAGTGGATTATGCCTGAAACAAAAGAGCTTTCTGAGTCCTTGGTGACCGATGAAAGAGTTGGTTTCTTTAGCTTTATCGGTAGTGCTCGTGTGGGTTGGAGCTTACGTTCCAAATTAGCGAAGGGGACACGTTGCAGTTTAGAGCATGGCGGTGTTGCACCTGTGATCATGGCAGAAGATGCTGACCTTGATTTAGCCATACCTCAGTTGTTGAAGGGTGCTTTTTATCATGCAGGTCAGGTCTGTGTATCTGTGCAGCGTCTTTTTGTGCATGAATCCATTGTGGATGATGTGGTAAGTCAACTGACTGATGGTGCAAAAAAGCTTGTTGTGGGTGATCCCTTATCGGAGCAAACAGAGGTTGGCCCTTTGATTCGAGCCTCTGAATTGCAGCGTGTTGAAAGCTGGGTGCAAGAAGCTGTTGATGCAGGAGCGATCTTAAAGTGTGGGGGGCATCGTATCTCACATCAGTGTTATGCACCCACAGTGCTCTATCACCCACCGATAGATGCAAAGGTATCAAAGTCTGAAATTTTTGGTCCTGTCGTGTGTATTTACCCTTTTAAGCATGTGGACGATGCCATTGCACAGGCCAATGCACTTGATGTTGCTTTTCAAGCTTCGGTATATAGTCAAAATCTTGATCGCGGATTTTATATTTCAGAAAGATTGAATGCATCGGCAGTGATGCTCAATGATCACACTGCTTTTCGTGTGGATTGGATGCCTTTTGCTGGCTTGGGGCAGGCTGGTTTAGGTGTTGGTGGTATTCCACATACGATGCATGATATGCAAATAGACAAAATGACAGTTATTTTTTCACGGGAGTTATCATGAATACAGCTGAATTATTGGTGCGTTGTTTAGAAAATGAAGGGATTGAATATATTTTTGGTGTTCCTGGTGAAGAAAATGCTGATTTTATGATCGCTCTTGAGCAGTCATCAACAATTCAGTTTATTTTAACAAGGCATGAGCAAGGCGCGGCATTTATGGCCGAAGTTTATGGTCGCCTAACAGGACGGCCAGCCATTTGTTTAGGAACCTTAGGACCAGGTGCAACGAATCTCATGACAGGGGTGGCCAATGCCAATATGGATCGGGTGCCCATGTTAGTATTAACAGGGCAAGGGGCATCCACGCGCTTGCATAAAGAATCACATCAAATCATGGATGTGGTTTCAATGTTTACGCCTGTGACCAAATGGTCACGCAGTATTCTTCACCCTGATTCTGTACCAGAAATTGTGCGTAAGGCCGTGCGTGTTGCCACAAGTGAAAAGTTTGGTGCTTGTCACCTTGAGTTGCCTGAAGATATTGCAAAAGAAGAAGCAACACTTGCACCCATTCAGCCGCGTAAGCATCAACGTCCTGTCGCAAGTGAATCACAAATAGAGCTTAGTTTTCATGCTTTGCGTGCGGCGAAACGTCCTATTATTTTGGTGGGTAATGGTTGTATTCGTCATCACGCTAGCGATGCACTCAGGCATTTTTGTCAAATGACGGGTATTGGTGTGATTAATACTTTCATGGCGAAAGGTTGTGTGGATATGGATGATGACTTTTGTTTGCATACCATTGGTTTGCAAGCAAAGGATGTGGTGTCGTGCGCCTTAGATGCAGCTGATCTGATTATAACACTTGGTTATGATATGGTGGAATACCATCCTGTTTTATGGAATAGCAATGGTGATAAGAAGATTATTCATATTGATGATCATCCAGCCGAAATAGATGCGCATTATCAGCCTGAAGTAGAGCTTATTGGTGATTTAAAACATACCTTAGAGATGATGAATGCGCGAATTGATCAATTGGGTGCGATTTCAAGAAACTTAGAGCAGCAAGCAGAGACACGTCGGCAAATACAGCATGTTTTGATGGAACATGCTGATGATAAAACAGAAGGCCTGATTCGACCCCAAAAAGTATTGGCAGATGTGCGTAAAGTGATCAATCCGCATGGTATTTTATTATCAGATGTGGGTGCGCATAAAATGTGGATTGCGCGTCATTACCCTTGCCATGAACCCAATACATGTTTGATTCCAAATGGTTTTTGTTCGATGGGCTTTGCATTACCGGGAGCCATTGCAGCATCCTTGGTTTATCCTGAGCAACAGATCATGGCCATTTGCGGTGATGCTGGATTCATGATGAATGTGCAGGAGATGGAAACAGCCTATAGGTTGAAAAGTAATATTGTGGTCATGGTTTGGGAAGATCATGCTTACGGTTTGATTGCATGGAAACAACAAAATCAATTTGGGCATCATACCGACTTGAATTTCAATAATCCCGACTGGCTGTTGTTGGCACGTTCTTTTTCATGGCATGGTCATTATGTTCAAAATGCCATTGATTTAGAATCAACATTAATCCAATCCTTTGCAGAGCCTGGCCCTAGCTTGGTTGTTGTGCCGATTGATTACCGTGAAAACATGAAGTTAAGTGAAAAATTAGGTCATTTAGTGTGTGCGATTTGAAGCCTTGAGTCAGTGTGTAGCGAAGGGGGTGAGTAGTAGAATGAGATAAAAATTCCCTCTAGTTTCTACATAATATCAATTTTAAATTAAGTAGATTGATGCTGTAACGCCAATTTATTTTAGTTCCTTGAAGGTAGAGTTCACGCAATATATCATGATGATCTTAAAGGATTCTCGAGTTGTATTTTCTTTTTTTATAGCTTGGTAGACATAAACTTATTAGTTGTAGAGTGTTTGCAGTAATGAAAGAAACAATTCTTTATAGAGGTTAGAATGTCGAAAGTTACAACAGTTGATTTATTCTGTGGAGCAGGAGGATTTACCGAAGGTTTTTCAAAAACGAATGCTTATGAGGCTATACTTGCCGTTGATTTTGATAGGCAAGCGGTCGATACTTTTAACCACAATCACCCAAATATTAATGCCATTTGCTCTGATATATGTAATCTTAAAAATAAAGATTTACTGTCATTAACCAAGAATAAAAAAGTTCAAGTGATCATTGGTGGACCTCCATGCCAAGGTTTTAGCTTAGCAGGGCAGCGATTGCCAGATGACCCTAAAAATCAGCTTTTTAGGGAATATATTCGGACTGTTAATATTCTTCGTCCTAATGTGTTTGTTTTTGAAAATGTTGTTGGGATACTTTCTATGCAAGGAGGGCTTGTTGTTGAGGCTATTTGCGAAGAGTTTTCTCAGATAGGATATGAAGTGTCATATGGCATCCTAAATGCTGCCGACTATGGGGTTCCTCAGGCACGCCCAAGGTTCATTTTAATCGGCTCAAGTGATGGTAAAAAAATTGGAATGCCACCACCAACACATGATGTACCATCAAATTGCAAAGCCAACCTATTTAATGATGGTCTCACGCCTCATGTTTCAGTTAAAGATGCCCTATCCAGTCTCCCTACTATTGAACAGGGACAAGGTGCGGAAGAAATAGATAATTCATTTCCAGTGACTGATTTTCAAAGAAATATTATTGGGTCGCGTAAGCCAGGACGTTTATTTAATCACCGAGCAACTCGGCATGGTGAGAAAATAGTTAAGCGGTATTCAGCTATGCCTCAAGGTGGCGACGTTCGGTCGGTACCAGAAGAGTTGAGAACAAAGAAAAATAATGTATTCAGACTTCTTGATTCCACGCCATCTAGGACTATTACATGTAATTTTAGAACTGATATCATTCACCCATGGGTGCCTAGAGGATTAACTACGCGCGAAGCTGCAAGACTACAGAGCTTTGATGACGACTATCAATTCTTTGGAAATCTCACACGAAAAGCGAAATATGTCACACAGGACGATCAAGTCGGTAATGCTGTACCTCCTCTACTTGCGAAGGCTATAGCTGAACACATTAAGGATTTCTTATGAGTAAATCAACACGTTCATCGAGCGGGCACAAGTTAGGGCAGATAGTTGGAGATTGGTTTGAAGAGGAAGTTGCAGTTGATTTGCTCTCGCAAGTAGCAAGTAAGCTAGGTTTGTATTTAGATCATCGATTTAGATCACGTATTTGCCGAGGAAGTAAAGTCCTTTGGGAAGATTTAGATGGAAATAATGTTGATTATGATTTTGTTTTAGAGCTAGGGGGAACTGATAATAAAAAGGGTATCCCGCTTGCGTATTTTGAAACATTTTGGCGGCGAGGAGCAAGGCACTCAAAAGATAAAGCTCGTGATGATTCTGGAAAACTTATGCCTATGAAAATAACATACCCCACGACTAGAGTTCTTGGGATAATCTCAGCTGGTGATTTTACTAAGCCTGCCCAAGAACTCGTCCAAAGCAGGGGAATTGATCTCTTTTATATTCCAAAATCTCACATCTGCAAGGCATGGGAAAATGTTGGGATCCAAGTTGATTATGAAGATTCAGCAACAGAGGAAGAGAAAAGAAGGGTGGCTGATAATGCGGTCTCTAAGCTTGATAAGGAAACTAAAACAGAAATTTTCAGTCATTTAGTTTCAATTGTTGGTAAGGCTGTGTTTGACTCATATATTCAGAGAATTATTGCGGGGGTGGCAGCTATTCCTCTCGAATTTAGAATTACTAAATTTTTGGTCGGTTCGCCAGTTATATTTTCTAATCATGAAGATGCCAAATCTTACCTGAAATCAAGTCTAGAAGTGGGCGAAATAGAGGTGAAGTTAAGCCTTTTTCGGTATCAGGCAATATTTAGCGATGGAAATATTTTCCAGCGTGCTGATTTGTCTAAGGAAGAGGCATTAGAGCTTCATGAAACGGTTGGTGACGTGGCAAAATACTTTAGTAAACACCATGCGGATAGGCATTCTTAAAAGATTTTTTTGGCAGGCTAACACTCGGATGAATCACACTTCTTATTGGTAAACGATGATTTGGATTTGGTAGAGATACGACGATCGTAATAATTTATAACGGCGGAGGATGATCTCCTTTGATCTTAAAGATATCTATCGGGCATACACGCCAAAACTTTAGCTGTAACTTGTGCCTAAGTTTTGAGTCAACATGTTTTCTTCGGGCGTGTTTCGCCGAGTCAGTCTCGATTGGTTCCATCATTTCTATGCCAAGTTATTCAGTGATGTTTTTTCGTAATGACTTTAATTTCCCACGGTTGTTTTTGCCTTCTAAACGTCGTTTGTTGGAGCCTATCGTTTTCCGTGTTGGCCTTCTCTTTTTGGGAATAACAATCGCGGCTTGGATGAGATCTTGTAAACGGTTGAGTGCATCGGCTTTGTTTTGTAGTTGGGTTCGATGTTGTTGAGCTTTGATAATGAGAATGCCTTCATGACTGATGCGTTTATCACGCAAGGCAAGCAGCCTTGCTTTGTAGGCTTCAGGCAGTGATGAGGCATTGATATCAAAACGTAAATGCACCGCACTTGAAACTTTGTTGACATTCTGCCCACCCGCACCTTGGGCGCGTATGGCGTTTAGCTCTATTTCATTGTCGGGAATTGAAATGTTCGTTGTGATTTCTAACATGTTTTTTTAACCATTATTTAGATCTCTGTGAATCAATCATGAGTTGATAGCCAGATCTGTTTTGCCAATTATTCAAGTCAGCAGATAGTTTTGTCATGACAAAATCATCTTTTCTATAAGCCACGCGTAAAGATCGTTCTAACTCTTCACTTTTGACTCCTTTGCCACCTTTTTCCGTTATATATAGAGCCAATGCTTTCACAGCATCATGCCCATTGCATAGGTTGAAATAGTCATGTGCACCATCAATTTTATGGTTGATTTCTTGTTCTTGAATAGAGCGTTTTTTATTCGGTGAACGTGCTTCGATGTTTTGGATACATTGTATTTTATCTAGATCCATATTGGCCGCATCATAAAAATCGCCCAAGCCAATGCCTTTAAATTTCAAACACAAATCCTCAAGGTTATTTAGCCAGCGAACGCCACCAACAAATGCCAAAGAGCTAAGTAACTTTTCGCGTAGGATATTAAACTGGCTGGACTCACTGGGAATATGTTCGCACAGCAAGTGTTGAAAAACCGTGTCGCAGGCGAGCATAAGCATCTCGGAATCATGGGTGTCAGTGACAAATAATCTATCAATGATTTCCTGTTGCTGATCCATATGAAGAAAATCAGCATCACGAATACCAATGACTTTATCGTTTTCTTGGACGAGAATTAGCATGACTTCGCGCAATACTAGAAGACCACCACCATGCACGATTTCAACTTTGGTGTTTTCACAGTCCAATAGCTTGGAATATAGTTTTTGATCAGTCATACCCTCAACCAAAACCCATACATAGTTTTTTCCAATGGGATGCCGACTGGATTGCCGAATTTCGCCAATAGTATCTTCTTTATTTAGATGCTTCTGCATCACGCAATTCCTCTAAGTCCACTGTCAAATCCCAATGGTTATTAATGACTTGAGGAGAGTGCGTGGCAATCACGATATTAATTTTTTGCAACGCAATAATGTCAAAAATATCATCCAAAAATTGTTTCTGCCAAACGACATGTAGAGAAAGTTCTGGCTCGTCAATCAGAACCAGCGTTCCTGGCTCTACTTTAAACAACAATTCGTAAAGCAGCACAACTTCTTGTTGCTCTCCAGACGATAAATCATTTAACGCTAGTGGCTTGCCTTGGTTGGTAGCAAACTTAAAACCTTCCTCTTTGGAAACAGCAATCTTCTTAAACGTAAATCGCCGTTTATTTAGAATATTGGTAAATGCTTTTAGCTTGCGAAGTAGCTCTGCAAATACAGCTAATTTTTGTTCAGCATCATTGATATACACATGCAATGCTTTGGCATTCTCCGTCTTATAGGTTGGATGCGTATCCTCTTTAATATCAGAGATAGTATATTCACTTAATGCTTTTTGTGTTTTTTTAACGCTATTAAAACGTCGTGTGAATTCGTCTTCGGATATATCGTTTGTTTGATCAAAAAGCCGACGCGGAAAACTACTGTCTAACTTTTGGGTTATTTGTGAAGATTCGGCTAAGGTTTCTTTTATTTTTTCGTGCAGCTCTTTAGCGTATTCCTCAATCGTATTTTTAAACCCGCCAATTGATTCATCAGCTTCAAATCTATGTCGCCCATACATCGCTCTTCTTTCATCATGAATAACAGGACGCAGTAAACGCTGCTCCCGAATAAAATATACCCTTGGAATTTTAAGTGGCTTTGGCCACTCATTCATTTTCAATTGCTTATAAAAATCTGGGAATTCTATTCTCAATATTTGCAGTAAGGGATCCTGACTAACAACTTCTTTGGTACGTCGATCTAACCATTTATTTCCTTCAATGTGACGAAATAAGGGTAAGTTTTCTTCTATCATTTCTTTAAGTGATTCCGCAGCCCAATGAAAGGGTGTGTCTTTATTGATGATAACTTCAACTTGATTTTTTTCATCTTTCTTCAATACAATCGTATTGCTATCGGATAAATCAAAAATAATCTTCTTAAAAAGCAAGCCTATAAAAAAGAAACTGTCTTGTGATGCCAAAGCATCTATTATTTTTAAAACGGTTGTCTTGCCGTAGCCATTTGGCCCCGTTAAAATAGTTACACCTTCAGCTTTAAGCTCAATGTCATAATCGAAAATATCAAATAACTTTTCAATTCTTATTTTCGTCAACATATTGACTCCTACTTTCTACCTAATAGTACAAAGAAAACATTTGTTTCTATTTGCTTCATTGTGAATAAGTTTAATTTAAAGGACATCGTATTTCACTTGTTTCATGTTGCCATTTTCAGTAATTTATGAAAACAATGTAGTTAAGAAGGTCGGGCTTAGCAAGTTTAAGGATGCAAAATATAAGTGAAGAATGAAAGGTGATTGAAGTCTTTCTATCTACTTTTTCTGGTCTTGATTGTTGTGCCGATTAATGACCACAAAAACATAAAGTTAAGTAAAAAATGAGGCCGTTTGGTGTGTGACGTTTTAAATGACTGTCATTTCAGTATGATCATATCTGTAATAAAAAAAGCTTTTTCGTTACTATTATGATTGTTGATGATCAACGATATGATGGAGGTTTTAGATGAACAAAATAATCTTAAAAGCATCGTTTTTGGCTTTGTTTAGTTTTGGTTTTATGGGTCTTGTGGCAGCCAATCCCTGTGCAGGGCCAAACCCTTGTGCAGCACCGAACCCTTGTGCAGCACCGAACCCTTGTGCAGCTCCGAATCCTTGTGCAGCTCCGAATCCTTGTGCAGCACCGAACCCTTGTGCAGCACCGAATCCTTGTGCAGCGCCTAATCCTTGTGCAGCGCCTAATCCTTGTGCAGCGCCTAATCCTTGTGCAGCTAACCCTTGTGCAGCTAACCCTTGCGCAGCAAATGAGAAAAAAGCGATTCGTTCACATGCCTTTGATAACTTTGAACAAGCTGCGGCTTTGGGTGAAAAAATGTGGCGCAATGAAAGCTTAGGAACATCGGGTTTGGCTTGTTTATCTTGTCACTCAGATAATGCGATGTTGAATTTTGATGTTGCAGGTGCTTTTCCACATTATGTGGACATGGTTGGTGATGTGGTCAGTTTGGATCAAATGATTAACTATTGCATGTTAAACCCCATGAAAGGCAAGCAATTTGGTAAAAACTCAAAAGAATTAACCGCAATGGCTGCTTTCTATCGTCAGTTACGCATGAACTATGATGCAAAGCACAACAAATAATTCATCTGGTGAATAATGTGTGAAGGCTTAGCTTGATAGCTAAGCCTTTTTTTATGTTTAAGGGTTGATCTTTTTAATGCAGTGCTGCTAACTTCGGCCAAGCATTCAAGTTAGCATCTTATGCGTGATAATCTATAAAAGGGATGGTGAATGAAAAACTTAACGATGATTGCGCACACGGATGCGCAGCAATATCTAGCACAACATTTGAAGAAAATGAAACAAATTCAAGGCTTTAGCTTTAGTCATGTCGAAGGGCATGGTTTGGGATATGAGAAAGATGATTTCTTATCAGCGCGTGATGAAGTTTTAGCATCTAGCCCTCGCTTGCGTGTTGATATTATTTTATCGGATAAGGATGTGGAAATGGTGCTGGATCGTTTGCAGCACGAAGATAATCATGCAAAATTACAAGGGGTCTTCTATTGGCTCACTGCCGTGGAAAGAAGGGGGCATTTTTCATGAGTCTTGCTGCAAAGAAAAACTTGTTTCATTTTAAATCTGTTTTAGCTTTTTTGATACTTACATCATTACTTTTATTGATTTCTCAAATGGCGTATGCACATGGGATGTCGGAGGCAGATAAACAAGCCATTGTGGATGGCGGTAATTTGCACTATTTCTGGATTGGTGCCACGCATATGCTCACAGGTTATGATCACCTTGCTTTTGTGTTTGGTATTATCTTTTTTCTCAGTCACTTTCGCGATATTGTGAAGTATGTGACAGCATTTACGGTAGGTCATAGTATTACATTGATTGGTGCGACTTTTTATGCGATTCAGGTGAATTACTTTTTGATTGATGCCGTGATTGCATTAAGTGTGTGTTATATCGCTTTTTCCAATCTTGATGGTTTTCGTCAGTATTTAAAAGTAAATCCCCCTAATATGATGATCATGATTTTGGGTTTGGGTTTGATTCATGGTCTTGGTTTATCGACAAGGCTGCAAGAACTGCCTTTAAGTGGTGATAGTTTATTACTCAATATTATTTCTTTTAACCTTGGGATTGAGTTGGGACAGGTTTCTGCTTTGGCCATCATGTTGCTCCTCATTGCAGCATGGCGAAAGAGAGATTCGTTTAATAGCTTTAGTCTGATCGCGAACTACGGTCTTATTTTCTTTGGTTTGTTTTTGTTTCTCATGCAAATGCATGATTATTCACATGATCAAGAAAAGGCTCCTGAAATGGTAATGGCATCAGCTCCTAGTTCTACAGCCGGGAGTACAACAAGCGCACAACGCGAAGATCGTTTGGTCATTAACTTGCCGCCACGCGGTGAAATTGAATATAAATTCAATATGAATGAAGGTGATGTGGTTGATTACACATGGTCAACAAAAGACACGGCTCTTTTCTTTGATTTTCACGGTGAACCTAAAGGCGATACCACAGGTTATTTTAAGAGCTATCAAAAGAGTACTTTAAGCCGATCCACAGGCTCTTTCACGCCTCCATTTACGGGCATTCATGGTTGGTATTGGAAAAACAATAGCGTTGAGAATGTTGAAATTGTTCTGGAATTAAAGGGCCATTATCAATTGAGTGAAAGCTATGAGAAAAAACGTAAAGCAGTTGCAGTTTCCGTAGAACCTGAAGGTGAATTTATGGATATTGAGCCTGCTAAATAATCATTTTAAAGATCAATAAGGAGAGTTCTATGCTAAAGAAAATGTTGTTTATATTGGTTTTATGTTCCCCGATGTTGCTAACTCAAGCTTTTGCTCATGGTGGTGGCCATGCCCCCGCCATGACAAGTGAAGAGGTTGTGAGCTTGGCCTCAAAATATGTCGTGAGCTTGGTCAAAAAGAAAAGTGAAATTGATGGCAAGGCTTTGGATGCGAGTTGGGTAAATATTCCTGAAAAAGACAAGAAAATAGAAAGAGAATTATCTTGGTATTATGTGGTTAGTTTTAAGCATGAAGAAGAGAAGAAAAAACTTTATTTGATGATTTCAAAAAAAGGAAAATTGTATCGTGCTGATTATGAAGGTGTGTTTAAAGAGTTTGAATAGCTGTTAGGCAAAACCTGCAAAGAGCTTGTTGATTTTCAACAAGCTCTTTTTTTGTGTTTAATGTGCGTTTGGTGTTTGAAGTCATTTAATTTAGTTTAATCCAGACTTTGATAGTTTTGAACCGCAAAAGGGGCAATAACTTATTGATATGACTGAGCTTCCACCATCGTGAATGATAATTCCATACTTATGAAACTGCTCAGTATACGCAATTAGCACATCTGGGCATTCGTACGTATCATTGTGTTTCTCACAATTGAATGAGCTAAAGAGATCCATTTGTTCACAACAATGCTTTGTCATTATTTACCTCTAACACCAAAATAGGCAAATTATCTTTTTTATTGTTGCATGATACGAGAACCTCAATAACCCTAAAGGGCTAAAATCACCCACGCTTCCAAGCTAAGTACTTTTCAACCCAGCTGATTAGTTTCTTGGGTGCATGATTCTTTTTCCAAGCTCCTGCCACGTATTTATTGGCTTCTGCCAAGGTCGGGTAGGTGTGAATGGTCGCCATGATTTTATTGAGGCCTAGGCCGTGTTGCATGGCCAGGACAAATTCAGCGATTAAGTCACCTGCGTGTTCGCCCACAATGCATACGCCTAAGATTTTATCTTTGTTGGGTACGGTTAGGATTTTCACAAAACCTTGGGTGGTGCCATCAGCAATGGCGCGGTCTAGGTCATCCATAGGATAGGTGGTGAGTTCGTAGGCGATACCTTTTTCTTTGGCTTCTTGTTCATTGAGGCCAACACGGGCGACTTCAGGATCAATGAAGGTTGTCCAAGGCACCACAGAGTAATCAACTTTAAACTTCTTTAAATGGCCAAATAAGGCGTTAACGGTGGCATACCAAGCTTGATGTGCGGCCACATGGGTGAATTGATAAGGGCCAGAGACATCGCCAGCCGCTAAAATGTTGGGGTAGATGGTTTGTAAGTAATCGTTGGTGACCACGGTTCTGTTGGTTTCAATGCCCAAGTCTTCAAGGCCATAACCACTCAAGCGAGGCGCACGACCAATCGCGCATAACAATTGATCAAATTGAATGCGTCTTTCATTTTTTTCTTGATCTTGAATGATGATAAACTTTTGATCACCATCACGTTCACAACGGATCACATCGTGTTGCAATAAAACCTCAATGCCATCTTTTTGCATGGCTGTCATCGCCAGTTCGGACACATCACTGTCTTCTCGTGCCATAATGCGATTACCACGCACGATTTGAACCACCTGAGAGCCTAGGCAGGCCAAACTTTGGGCGAGTTCGCAGCCAATCGGGCCACCCCCTAAAACCACAAGATGTTGGGGAACATCATCAAGTTTTGCAAAGGTATCCCATAAGGTGTCACTGGTGACATAACCAACATCATCCAGACCTTCTATATTGGGAATGATGGGGCTAGCTCCAGCTGCAACAATGATATTTTGTGTGCTTAACTTGGTCTTATGGCCTTCTTTATGGCTAATTTCGACAGTCCAAGGGTCAATGATGCGGGCATAACCTTGTTGTACATCCACACCAAGTTCGCTGTAACGCTCAACGCTATCGTGGGGCGCAATGGCGGCGATGATGGCATGTACACGCGCCATGACTTTTTTGAATGATAAACGTGGTTGACTCGCTTCTAAACCATAATGATCAGCATGGCGTATTTGGCGGGCTAAGCGTGCCGATTTAATCAAGGACTTGCTGGGAACACAGCCGTAGTTCAAACAGTCGCCACCCATTTTATGAGCTTCCACCAGTGTGACTTTGGCTTTCACGGTGGCTGCAATATAAGAACTGACCAAACCCGCTGCACCTGCACCGATGACGATCAGGTTGCGATCAAATGTTTTGGGTTTTTTCCACTTAGAATATAAACGACGTTTTGAAAACATGTGTAGCCCCTTACTAGCAATCAATGGAAATAAGCCTAAAAGGATAAAAGAGAAAAGAAGGCTTGGCGATAGAATATCTGAAAGTGTGTTGAGTTGAGCCAGCTGTGTGCCTGCATTCACATAAACCAAGGTGGCTGCCAGCATGCCGACTTGGCTTACCCAATAATAGGTCCAAGGACGAATCGTTGTTAAACCCATTAAGACGTTAACGATAAAAAAAGGAAAGAGAGGAATCAGGCGTAAACCAAAGAGGTAGAAAGCCCCATCTTTTTGTATCCCCGCATTGATGGCTTGCAGTTGTTGCTGAAAGCGTGTTTGCACCCAATCGTGAAAAAGATAACGCGAAATGAAAAAAGCACACAATGCGCCAAGGCTAGAAGCAAAGGAAGCGATGATCGTTCCACCGATGACACCAAAAACAGCACCAGCGGCCAAGGTTAAAATCACAGCACCAGGTAAAGAGAAAGCAGCGAAAAGAACATACAGAATAAAAAAGAGAGCAATCGTCTGGACGGGGTTTTCTTGATAAGCTTGCTGGAGTGAATGAAGCTGCTCTTTGAGCACATGCAGGTGAAAATA
This sequence comes from Mariprofundaceae bacterium, assembly GCA_030950585.1. Taxonomy (GTDB): domain Bacteria; phylum Pseudomonadota; class Zetaproteobacteria; order Mariprofundales; family Mariprofundaceae; genus JAUZRG01. Next base: position 40,155 of record JAUZRG010000157.1, read on the forward strand.
GCTATCAAGATTAAAGGCAAAAAAGCAGATGAAAATCAAAGCGGCGAAGCTTATGATCAGACCTTTTTTGATGTTCTTGTTCATTGCGTTTCCCCTCAATGCAGCGAAGTGCTGCTAAGCGTAAGTAGTCGCAATAAACAAGAAGCTCTTACAATCGTTTGATTTTTTTAACGACGCAGGGTTGTGCCTGCGATGCTGCCCGTACACGTTGCTCCTACCGCAGAGGTAAAAGTCCAGCTGGCATTGAATTGACCGCGATTATAACCCGTTAAGCTGATGAGTGCATTTTCGGTGAATGTACCACCAAAACGTGGGTAAGTGCGTGTCCAAGAGGTCGTCCTCGGAATATTTGTTGCAATATTGGTGCTAAAGATATTGCCGTTACTGTCACTGATGTTAATGACCTGACCTGTTTGACGCATGATAAAATTGTTGTTGTAGGGCGTAGCAGGACCGCCAAGGTTGCAGGTTGGTGAAAGGTTTTCGGTGCCTGTGGTGACCCATGTACCATTCATGAGTCCCACATTCATTTGGCCTGTGGGTGTGGCGGAAACAGGGGGTGCAAAGATGGTTGTGGTGGCAGGAATATAACCTTTGGCAAGTGCAATTAAAATATTGATGTCGGTGGGAGTCATCAAACCAAAAGTGCCACCAGCGGGAAACAAACTCGCAGCATAATTAGAGGTGGTGGTATAAAGGTCGGCATTGGCTGAGCTTAGAGACATAGCTGCCAATAAACTGGCATATTTAGAGCTATAAGGGTCACCTGTGGGGGCAAACATAATATTATCAGGAATCGTGCGTAAGGGATTGGCTCCTGATAAAAAGCTATCGCCAACTTGTGCAACGGCGATTTCGATGGCGGTGGCACTGCTGACACCTTCGAGCATGTGTGCTTTGGCCGCATACACAACAATTTCACTGATTGGTGTGATTACGATAATGGGAATTTGGGGTAAGGCAGCAACAGAGGGTAATAAGCTGCGAAATATTTTGGTCGCGGGTAGAGCAAGAGGTAGTGGGGTGATTTGGCCATCCAATTCATTGAGGTAATTGGCGGTTGGCGTACTGACAAGGGAAAACAACACAGGTCCATTGTATAAAGGGGTGAGGCTAAGGTTGATGGTGGTATTGCCATAAAAATCTGTGATCCCAGAACCCGCAAGAATCACGATATTGGCATATGAGTCAACGGTGTAGGCATTAATGGTTCCATTGCTGACGGCTCCGAGGTTGGCATGCACCAGCACAGGGATAGTTTTGACAGGAACAACAGGGACAGGAACAGGTGAGGAGCCACCACCGCAGCTGGTGAGGCATAAAAGCAAACTAAAGAAAAAGAGACGAAAGAGGAGTTTCATGGGTGTGAAGCGTAGCATGGCTTTTGAAAACTCTGAAGTTTGCTGTTATTTTTTCTTCACAGCTTTCTAAAAATATGGATGCTTGCACGCCAAGTGTATGGATGGAGATGGCGATGACGCAGACAATAGGAACCCCTTATAGTCCTTTAGCAACCCGTGTTTTGCTGCTTGGCTCAGGTGAGCTTGGTAAAGAATTAAGCATTGAATTACAACGTTTTGGCGTGGAAGTCATTGCTGTGGATGCATATGAACATGCACCTGCGATGCAAGTGGCGCATCGCTCTTATGTGATTGACATGCTGGATGGGGATGCTTTGAGAGCTGTGGTCGAGAAAGAAAAGCCACATTTAATCGTTCCTGAGGTGGAGGCCATCGCCACCGATACTTTATTGGCCTTAGAGCAAGAGGGTTGCCGTGTCATTCCAACCGCACGCGCGACCAGCTTGACCATGAATCGAGAGGGTATTCGTCAATTAGCCGCTGAAGCACTGGGTTTAGCCACATCACCGTATTTCTTTGCAGCAACAGAAAAAGAATTTGAAGAGGCGGTCGAAAAACTGGGCTTTCCTTGCGTGGTGAAACCTGTGATGAGTTCTTCTGGCAAGGGTCAGAGTGTGTTGCGTCAAGCAGAAGACATGGCACCTGCTTGGCAATATGCACAAGAAGGCGGGCGCGCTGGTCAGGGTAAAGTAATTGTCGAAGGCTTTATTCGTTTTGATTATGAAATCACCTTATTAACCATTCGCCATCAAGGTGGCACGTCTTTTTGTGACCCTATTGGCCATGTGCAACAAGATGGTGATTACCGTGAATCTTGGCAGCCACATCCGATGTCAGATAAAGCATTGGCAGCATCCAAGCAAATCGCTGAAGCGGTGACCACAGCACTGGGTGGTCATGGCTTATTTGGTGTGGAACTCTTTATTCAAGGTAATTCAGTGTATTTTAGCGAGGTATCACCACGACCCCATGACACAGGGATGGTGACCATGATTTCACAAGACTTATCAGAATTTGCTTTGCACGCACGAGCGATATTGGGTCTACCCATCCCCAATATTGTGCAGCATGGCCCATCTGCTTCGGTGCCTATTGTGGTGGAAGGTCATTCTAACAATGTGCGCTTTAGTCATTTTGACGCGGTTTTGGCACAGCCAGATACACAGTTGCGCCTTTTTGGAAAACCTGAGGTTTCAGGCAAAAGAAGAATGGCCGTGACTTTGGCACGCGCAGAGAGTTTAAAAGAAGCGCGTGAAAAAGCACAGGCAGCTGCAAAAACTTTGGGTGTATCATTATGAAACCAGATGATTATGCGGTAGCTGTACATATGCGTGCAGTGTATGCACGAGAACACTCTGACCCAGACCAAGAAAAATATGTTTTTAAATATGATGTGTGTATTCGCAACATTGGAGCGCTGACCATTCAGTTAATCAGTCGGCACTGGATTATCACGGATGGCGATGCCAAAGTGGAAGAGGTTCGTGGTGAAGGCGTGATTGGTGAGCAACCTGTACTTAGTTGCGGGCAGACACATCGTTATCAAAGTTTTTGTGTGTTAAAAACGAGTGTGGGCTGCATGCAAGGTAGCTTTCAAATGAAAGGTGCGGATGGTTTATATTTTGATGCACCCATTGATATTTTGAGTTTGGCTATTCCGGGTGTTCTGAATTAATAGCTGATGTTACGCACAGTCGCGTTAGCCTTGAAGTTTTATTAAAAAACTTTGTTTGACTGGCTGTGTTCGTGTATTATGCCATAGCTTGTGCGTCACAAAAACACATCAAGCTGTGGGGTGATTCGCTAAGCATTTTTTGATGGCTTTACTTAACTTCTGAACATTAAATGGTTTGTTTAATATGCTATAATTTTTAATGTTTTGTGTGATGTGGCCAAGCACCTGCGAACTATCGTAACCTGTAACAAAAAGAATAGGCACAGAGGCGTTTATCTCTAAAATTCGTTTACTCGCTGTAATGCCTCCCATTTTGGGCATTACCACATCCATAATAATCAATTGAATTTTATCTTGTTGTTGCTTATATATCTGAATGGCTTCTAACCCATCGGAAGCATCGACCACGGTATAGCCTATCGACTCTAATACCGCGTGATTGGTTTCACGAAGTGATTTTTCATCATCCACCAAGAGGATATGTTGACCTTTTGGATCGACTTCATCATGGGTATCATCGATATTAATAGGCTCTGGTTCTTGCATGGTATCGTTATCAAGTAGGGGCAGGTAAATATTAAAGCTAGCTCCCTCATCAACCACGCTATCGACTTCGATAAAGCCACCATGTGAGGCAACGGTGCCATGAATCATGAAGAGTCCTAAACCTGTACCCACTTTCTTTTTGGTGAAAAAAGGCTCAAATATATACTGAAGGTCTTCAGATGAGATGCCTTTGCCATTATCCGAAACACTGAGGTGTGCGTAATATTTCTCTGTTGTTAATCTATGTTTTTTCAAAAAGGCTTCATTGGGTATGTAGTGCCTTAGCATGATAGAGATAACGGGTGTTTCATGGTTATCAAGTGAGTCTCGTGCGTTGTTGATCAAATTCATGAGCACTTGTTGTAGCTGCACTTTATCGCCATCTATCAATAGCGTTTGGCTGCAAAAATCAGTGTTTAAGCGAATTTTATGAGAAGTTACAAATTTAGGATATAATTTTTCGGGTTAAAATGGAGATGTTTATGGCACGGAAATAGTACAGTAAACAAGAGAAATCTTGTATTGCTGTAGAGTCTATCACTAGTTCGTTGATTCCTCAACAGTCTTCATATTAATATATTGACATATTATAATATAGTAATATGATTCGCCCCATGAATGTTAATGAAGAGCAAATCAAACAATCCAGCGAAGGTCTCAAAGCTTTGGCTCACCCACTACGCTTAACGATTATTTGCTATTTAATGGATGATGAGCTTTGTGTCAGTGATTTAGAAAAGAAAACGGGTGCGTTACAATCCAATCTATCACAACACCTGTCTAAAATGCGCAGCTTGGGTGTCATCGCCAGCAAAAAGCGCGGACAGCATGTTTATTATCGTTTGGCCAATTCTCAATGGAGCCAAGTAGTTTATGCCTTACAAACCATGTATTGCCCCAAAGTCATCTTACAAGAGGAAAATAAACATGCAAGTTAGCATTCAGGCGTTTCACAAAAAGCTAATGAAAGGCGAAATCAATCACTGGATTGATGTACGATCTGTGGCTGAGTTTAAATCTGAACGTGCCGACTGTGCCATAACCGTGAATCACCCTCTTGATCAAATTAACACCCTTAATTTACCAAAATCAGCCACTATTTATCTATCTTGCCGTTCTGGCGTACGCTCTAGCAAAGCGCAGAAAGCATTGCGTAACCGTGGTTTTAACGATGTCATTAATATTGATGGTGGCTATTTAGCTTGGCAGCAAGCCAACTACCCTGTGACCAAAACACAAGGCCAATTTCCGATCATGCGCCAAGTGCAAATCATTGCTGGCCTTTTGATTCTTATCGGTTCTCTTGGCTCTATTTTTCTCATTCCTGAACTCATATGGCTAGCCGTTTTTGTGGGTGCAGGCTTAAGTTTTGCTGGCCTATCAGGCTGGTGCGGTATGACCACCGTTCTTAGCATCATGCCTTGGAACAAAAAAGCAAGTTCATAACATATAAAGGAAGATAACCATGATTTTAAGACAATTATTCGATGAAGATACTTGGACATACACCTACTTACTCGCTGATGAAGAAAGCAAAGAAGCTGTCTTGATTGATTCCGTGCTTGAACAACTCGAACGTGACCTGACTTTAATCAAAGAATTGGGTCTTAAACTAAAATACACCTTAGATACCCATGTACATGCCGACCATATCACCGCTTCAGGTCCTTTGCGTGAACGCACGGGTTGCCAAACAGGTATTTCTGAGAAAGGCAATGTGGCGTGTATCGACCTTCATTTAAAAGGTGGTGATATTTTGTCCTTGGGAAGTAAAAACCTTAAAGTGCTTGCAACGCCCGGCCATACGCCTGGTTGTATTTCTTTTGTTTGTGAAAACATGGTCTTTACAGGTGACTCGCTCTTCATTCGTGGTTGTGGCCGCACAGACTTTCAAAATGGTGACTCTGGCCAACTTTATGATGGTATCGTCAATGAGTTATACACCCTTCCTGATGAAACCTTGGTTTATCCTGGCCATGATTACCGCGGCCAAATGGTCTCTACCATTGGTGAAGAAAAAGCATTTAATCCTCGCCTAAACTTAGGCCGTGAAGGCTTTATCACGTTCATGAACGAACTTGATATTCCCAACCCTAAAAAACTCAATGAATCTGTTCCTGCTAACTTGGCATGTGGACACGTCGCCTCATAAAAGTACAAACAAAGAAGGAGATCAACCATGCCCCAAATCATCAAAAAACATTTATCCTTTCTGTCGATTTTAATCCTACTGGCATTGCCGCTTAGCGTCTCAGCCTGTGGCATCAGCGAAAAAACACATGCTGGTTATGAAAATGCTTCGCTTGAGCATGCCTATCAGCACTGGAAACAAGGTGAGAAATCATCTATTCCCTTTGCCTTTTTAGATGTACGAAGTATCGAAGAATACAATCAAGGCCATATTGCAGGTGCGATTCATATTCCCATTCAACAATTAGCCCAACGCCTCAATGAATTACCCAAAGACAAACGTTTATATGTGCATTGTGAAGCAGGTGTTCGTTCTGCCAAAGCAGCCGCATTATTGATTGATTCAGGCATCAGAAATATTGAAAACATGCCCGCTGGCATGGCGGGCTGGCGAGATGCCGCTTATCCCATTGAAAAATAAAACACCTATTAAATTATTGCCCTAGGAGTTCATTATGAGTGCAATCAAACATCAAATTGTCATCGTTGGTGGTGGTACTGCGGGTATTGCGACCGCAGCACATTTAAAGAAAAATAATGCCTGCCTTGACGTAGCCATTATTGAACCATCTGATGTTCATTATTATCAACCGGGTTTTACCTTTGTGGGTGCTGGTATCTACAAACCTGAGAAAACCAAACGCCCGATGGCATCCGTCATCCCTGAAGGTGTGACTTGGCTGAAAGATAGCGTGCTGTCTTTTGACCCTGAAAACAACACCATTACCACCGAAAAATCTGGTGAAATTGCCTATAAAGGCCTTGTGGTTGCTGCTGGCATCAAGATTGATTGGGATGCTGTTGATGGACTTGCAGAAGCCATCAAAACAGAAGGTGTGTGCAGCAATTACACCTATGAAACTGCTGACAAAACATGGAAAACCATCAAAAGATTTAAGGGTGGCACAGCCATCTTCACCCAACCCAAACCACCTTTTAAATGCCCAGGTGCTGCGCAAAAAATCATGTATTTAGCCGATGAAGCCTTTCGCAAACAAGGTGTACGCAACAAAACAGATATTAAATTCTTTGCTGCTGCACCCAGTATCTTTCCTATCAAACACTATGCAGATCCTCTCAATGCTGTGATTGCACGCAAAGAACTCAACACCAATTTCAAGCACCACTTGGTGGCTATTGATGGCAAGAAAAAAGAAGCCACCTTTGAACACACTGAAACAGGTAAAAGAACCACCTCTAAATACGATATGATTCATGTGACACCACCTCAATGCGCACCAGACTTTTTAAAAGGTAGCCCCCTTGCCAATGCAGGTGGTTGGGTCGATGTGGATAAGTTCACCTTGCAATCGACTAAGTTTTCAAACGTCTTTGCCTTAGGTGATTGCTGTAGCGCGCCATGCTCCAAAACAGCGGCAGCGATCAAAGCACAAGGCCCTGTGGTTGTTTCTAATTTATTAACTGTCTTGGCAGGTGGAGAAGCAGGCACAGCTTATGATGGTTATGCCTCCTGCCCACTGGTCACAGGCTATGGTAAATTGGTATTGGCTGAATTTGATTACAATATGCAGCCCAAAGAAACCTTCCCTTTTGACCAAGGCCAAGAACGTAAAAGTATGTATTACCTTAAGAAATACGTCTTACCTAAATTCTATTGGGATGTGATGCTAAAAGGCGGCAACTTAGGCGAATAAAAGCCCCTTCACGGCTTAGAAAACTTTCAAGGGTTGTTACCACACGTAACAACCCTTTTTTCATCGACTCAACACAGGAGCACAAGCAACATGGAAACCATGATGATTATCGGTCTTATTTTCGCTGTTATAATGGGCATAACCTTAGGGGTCTTTGGTGCAGGTGGCTCCATATTGACCGTACCTATCCTTGTTTACTTGATGGGTATATCAGCATTTCAGGCCACAGCCTATTCCTTGTTTATTGTCGGCATCACTTCACTTTTTGGAGCCTATGCCTATTACAAAAAGGATTTTATTCAATTTAAAATCGGCTTTATATTTGCAATACCTGCATTCATCGGTGTGTATAGCGTGCGCTTATGGCTTATGCCTGCCTTGCCTGAGCATATTGCCAGTTTTGGCAACTGGGAACTTAGCAAAGAAGCTCTCATTCTCATGGTCTTTTCCATCATCATGATTATGGCAGCCTATGCCATGATTAAACCATCTAAAAAAGAAGATAATAGCCAACACAAAGCACTCAACTACCCCCTTATTGGCTTTGAAGGTCTTATCGTTGGTGCAGTCACAGGTTTTGTGGGGGCTGGTGGTGGCTTTTTAATTATTCCTGCCTTGGTGATGTTGGCAGGTTTATCCATGAAGCAAGCCGTGGGAACATCCTTGATGATTATTGCCATCAAATCCATTTTTGGCTTTATGGGTGATATTCAATCAGGCATGATGATCAACTGGATATTATTATTTGAAATCACCATCTTATCTATCCTTGGTGCATTCATTGGTGAACGCATGAGTCGCAAGATAGATGGCAATAAGCTCAAACCTATTTTTGGTTATTTTGTGTTGATCATGGGAATTGTTATGCTCTTGCGTGAAATAACCGTCTAAAAACAAAGGAGTTAAATCATGGATTGGGAACAATTATACCAAGAAAACGATATAGGCTGGGATCGCGGAGCGATTAGCCCTGCCCTCAAGCATTGGCTACCCACACTCAAAGAAAACAAGCATCAACGCATTCTAATTCCAGGTTGTGGTTATGGGCATGAAGTTATTGAATTAGCCAGTCAAGGCTATGATGTCACAGGCTTAGACATTGCACCCTCGGCTATTAAGCAACTTGATGAAAATCTAAAGAAGAAAAACTTAAGCGCGACCACCGTTTGTGAAGATTTATTCAACTATCATCCCACCCAAATATTTGATGCGATGTATGAGCAAACTTGCTTATGCACCATACCATCTGCCAAACGAAAATATTATGAGCACGCTGTTTTTAATTGGCTCAAACAAGGTGGCAGTTTAATGATCTTACTCATGCAAACAGGAACCTTAAGCGGCCCACCTTTTCATGTTGGTCTTTTATCAGCACGCCAAATGTTTGATGAATCACGCTGGCTATGGCCAGACACCCCCCCTGTGCTTATTCCTCGCCCTAAAGGGGGACGTTTTGAATTGTCCTTTATCTTAGAAAAAAAGTGATTTAAATGGCTTCTTTTTCTTCGCCATCTTTTTCTGTTGCTTCTTCTTCATCGTCTTCATCATCACTATCGCAGACATCGCCAAGCAAACTATGAATTTCATCGATGGCTTCTTCATTGGAGGATTCAACCAAACCAATGATATAATTTTCGACCATGCGTGGTAATTGAGCTTTATTTTCAAGTTTACCACGCATATACACAATCACGCCTTCCAAAAACTGTTCCAGCTGCTCATCAGTGGCTTTTTCATAGTTTTTGTTTTGTGAGCCAGCCATAAGAGCTTTCACTTGGCTGCTACTTAACTTGCAACCACCCAATTCAAACATTTCTTTAATTTCAAAATGCTGAAATCGATTGGCAATCACTATTTTTTTAAAGATCATATTATTATTCATGCACCCAAACTAGCTAGGATCAAGCTGGGTGCAATCAATGAACGCTTTTAAAAAGGTATGCGTTGCGGCCTTTGCTGCTAATATGGCTCGATGTCTATTCTAAAAGCAGATGCTCAATGATCATTTACATCCTTAGTTTTACCTTATTGGCTTGCCTTATTTTGCTTGCTATTGGCCTTGTTTTTTTGATAAAAACCATGCGTAAGAATGAAAAATCCAAAGAAACGATGATGCAGGTCTATGAAGAAAAAATAAGGTCATTGATCGGCAACCAGCACCAAGAGATCCAGAGTGCGCGTAAAGAAAGCGTGACAAAAAGCCGCAGCGTCTTGCGCGGCAAAGTCGCTGAACAAATGGCTCCCCTACTACCGGGATTTCATTATGCCGCTGCCGATGCGCGGTTTATGGGCGACCCCATTGATTACCTCGTTTGCGATGGCTACAGCGCATTGCGTGACAACACAGAACAAAGTAACGAGGTGCATGTGGTTCTTTTAGACATTAAATCAGGTAAAGCATCGCTTTCATCTTCGCAACGTGCCATCGCCCAAGCCGTTGAAGCAGGCCGTGTGCGTTTTGAAGTTGTTCGGGTTGATGATGATGGTTGCATTAATATTAAACAATGGAAGTCACGCCAAAAAAAAGGAGCAAGCTGCCATGCTCAAATATAGCGTTTTATTTCTGTTGTTCTTTAGCATCGTCGTCGCTATCAAAAGAGCTGTTCACCTGCATCACTTAGAACTAAAAAACCAACATGATTTTCAACAACTAAAAATCCAATTGCAACGTCGTCAGCACTTGATTCCACGCTTATTAAACGCCAGCTCACAGATGGCGGAACATTTATCCAAAGACCCTAAACTAGCGCCTCTTTTTTGCGCAAAAAATTACTCAAAACACATCAGAAAGCAGATGGTTTGATCAACAAACATGAAGCAAAGAAAAGTGCACAAGTTCACCGTATTCAACTTGCCGAACACCACATGATGGATGCCTTGGTGCAACTTGTGGATTACATCACACCACCCGCAGATGAACATCATATCTCAACGGTATTACAACATGAGTTACGCATCACCGAAGCAATCATTTCAACCGAAAATCGCGTTTTCTTTGCCCAACAAGCCTACAACGACACCATCTTGGCTTATAATCAATACCTCAACAGCATCCCATCACGCTTACTGGGCACAAAAAGACAACATCCCATGCTACAAAGCATTGAAAGTTATGATATAAAATCCTACGAAAAGCTAAAAAGTCATCAGAGTTTATGGAAAAATCTAAATCAGAAAACGACATGATTTGTATAGGAAGGCACATCAAACTGGCCGAAACATGCCCTTTTTGCCAGCATTGGCACAATGCAAACTTTAGATCACTCATCCAAACAAAGAATCATGGCACTGACCGTGCTCGCACGCATCATTGAAATGGTCCAAGACATTGCTCGCACAGGTAAAGTTGATGAAAAAAGAACGTCTTTTTTATTGCACAGCCTTTTTGTTACTCCTGATGATCCTTCTTCCATTTATGCTGACACCGATAATATGAAACAAGCCATGCGGCACTTATTAACATTTTTGCGCGGTGAGAATGTTGAAGACATTAAACGCAGCATGCCCCATATCATGTCCTTGATTGGCTTAGAAAAAAAGCTATCTCAGCAAGGCGAGATGCTTGAACTGATTTCCAACGGCATGACCAGCGTCAGCAAACAAAAAAACTATTTTGGCTCACTCACCCATGAAAGTGTGATTGGTTCCATCGCCGATCTTTATGGCTCCACCATCAGCAGCATGTCACCGCGTATCATGATTAAAGGTAAACCTGAGTTTTTAAAAGTCAGCTACAATACCAATAGCATTCGGGCGCTCTTACTTGTGGGTATTCGTGCTGCCTATATGTGGCGCACCAACGGTGGCACAAAATGGCGCATGATTTTCTTTCGCAATCGCATGGCACGTGATATTGAGCGTTTGTTGGCTTAAAGATCCTTTTTTTGTCCCTTCGCCCTCAGGGAGAAGGTTAGGATGAGGGGATGAAAATCAATCTGGTTTCATTTAAAAAATCGGTACTGGGCTTCAGCGATTCCCAGTATTCTCGACAGGGTCATTTTTGTTAGAGTGTGGCCATGTCATCTTCCCAACAAGTAAGTTGCCCATACTGCTTAGGCTCCAAGCTTAAAACACACAAAGTTTATCGTACTACACACAATGGGTATTCGCCATCTTTATAAGTGCGTAAGCTGCAAAAGCATCTTCTCCGAAACAAGGGATACTCCGATAGCGCAGCTGAACAGCCCATTGAGCAAGGTTGCAGGTGTTATTCGTGTACGGAAGTGAGGGTTTGGGTTTGCGAGCCACAGGGCGTATTTTTGGTATCCATAAAGGAACAGTGTCAATATGGGAAACGAAGTTTTCTAAAC